>CAZKST010000229.1:0-5452 GCA_964555395.1 uncultured Thiotrichaceae bacterium
GGACGGATTTTAATGCGAGTGGTGCTGATGATGGTCTAGCAGTTGACAATTTTTCTTTGTCTGTTCCAACATCAACTCCCACCGTCAATCTCTCCGTCTCTTCCAATTCAGGCACAGAAGCCGCCACAACCGCCATCACTGTCACGGCTACCGCATCGAGTGCCGTTTCAGGCGACCAAACCGTTAATTTAGCCGTAACAGGTACTGGCATTACTGCGAGTGATTACACTTTAAGCAACACAACTATCACCATTTTAAGTGGACAAACCACAGGTTCAACCACCTTCACTATCGTCAATGATACGGACGTTGAAAGCGCAGAAACCGCTACTCTAACTATTAGCACGCCTTCTGCTGGTATTTCATTAGGAAGCACAACCAGTCAAGCGATTGCCATTACCGATAATGATGCCGGCGGCACACTCAGTTACAGCCCCACCTCACTATCAGAAACACGCGCATTAGATGGCGCAATTACCGATAAAATAACCATTACTTTGAGTGGCGATACTTTCACAGGTAGCAATGGCGATAATTTTGTCACTGCCAGCAAAGTGGCTGTAAGCAATGTTCCCGCTGGTTTAACTGCTATCGTGACGCGCACCAGTGCAACCACCGCAGAATTAAGTTTCACAGGCACAGCAAGCAGTCATGCGAATAGCAATGATGTAAATACGCTTACGCTTGTTTTTGCGAACAGTGCATTCACCAGTGGCAATGCCAGTGCCGTGCTAAATTCTACAAAAAATGATTTAAATCTTGATTTTGGAGATGCAGGTGCAGCTGGTTCAACGCAAACTTTCACGCCCAATACTGGGACAACCCTAGATAATTCTGATGCGTCAACCGCGTTAGCGTTAGATGCAAATTGGATGGTAGTTGCCGATGACGAAGCCAGCGTGTTGCGCGTTTATCCGCGTGCAGGCGGAGCGGCGGTCATGGAATGGAGTTTTGCGACAGGATTAGGAACGGGTACAAATGAAATTGATTTAGAAGCCAGCACGCGCATTGGTAATTCTTTGTATTTCATTGGTTCACATAGCAATAAAAAAGACGGCACGGCACAATCTAGTCGTGAGCATTTGTTTGAAGTCACCGTCACGGGGACGGGTGCGAATACCCAATTTACTTATGTCGGCAAACAAACTGGCTTAGAAACAGCTCTAAAAACTTGGGATAGTGGCAATACACACGGTAAAGGTACGGATTATTTCGGTTTTACTGCGTCTGCGGCGGGGGGTGTGATTCCTGAAAATGTCAATGGCTTTTCTATTGAGGGCATGACTGCAACCCAAGATGGTACACAATTATTGTTAGCCTTCCGCGCGCCGATGGCGAATACCACTGTACGCGACAAAGCAGTGATTGTACCAGTGAGTGTGACGGGTTTAATTGGTGGAAGTCCTACTTTTGGAACGCCTTTTGAACTCAATTTAGGCGGGCGCGGCGTTCGTTCTATCGAAAAAGCAGTAACAGGGAGCGATTATTTAATTCTTGCAGGACCTTCAGTATCGGCAACAACGGAAGTGACTCACGATTTTCGTTTGTATCGCTGGGATGGGAGCAGCAGCACACCAACAGAATTAAATGTTGATTTAGATACTTTATTAGTCAGCACAGGCGGCAGTTTTGAAACTTTAGTAGATGTGCTTTCTACTGCTCAAGGTACATTAATTCAGTTGTTACAAGACAATGGCGATACAATCTGGTCTGGTCAAACTCAAGCTTCTAAAGATTTAGCCGCTGCTGCACAGAAATTTCAAGGCAATTGGGTGAGTTTAGGGACTAATATAACAGATACAACTGCTCCAACACTTGTGAGTTCCTCCCCTGTTAATAGTGCGACGAATGCAACTGTTAATACAGACATCGTGTTGAAATTTAACGAAGCAGTGAAAGCGGGAACGGGTAATTTTGTTATTAAAAAAGCAAGTGATAACAGCACAGTAGAAACATTAGCATTGGGCAGTGCGAATGTCAGCATTGCGTACAATACTGTCACCCTTAATCCCACGATAACGCTTGACTACAACACTGCTTATTATGTTGAAGCAAGCAATACTGTTATTACCGATACCGCTAATAATGGATGGGGTGGGTTATCAGGCAGCACGGCTTATAATTTTACAACGGCTATCGCTACACCGCTTCCCAGTGTATTAATCACTGAAGTCAACTCTAATGCTACGGGTGGAGATTTCTTTGAACTGTACAATTACGGTTCAACCGCGATTGATTTAACGGGTTGGAAATGGAATGACAGTGCTGCCACGACGACAGGCGCAATTGCATTTCCTGCTATGAGTTTAGCGGCGGGGGCAAGATTGGTGGTCGTGGTTGATGCGAATACTACCACATTTTTAAGTGCTTGGAATTTGCCCGCAACTGCTCCTGTGATTGCAACAGGCACTAATCCAGGATTAGGTAGTGGTGATGGTGTTGTTGTATTTGATAACGCGGATAAAGTAGTAGCCTCGTTTAATTACAAAACCTCGAATATTACTGCTAGTGATAGCACTGTAATTGCGCCTGCGGTGCGTAGTGACGGCAACGCGGTCGTAAGCGGTCATGCGAGCGTAGCAATGGGCGGAACGGATGCCAAAGCCTCTGCTATTTGGGATGAGCAATCCACCAGCGCACCCAAATATACCTATGCACAAGCAGGACAACGCGGCGCATTTAGTCAAGCAACCGCTGCAAATGGCACAGGTTCACCAACAGTCATTCCAATTCACACCATTCAAGGCACGGGTACAACCGCCGCATTGACGGGTGTACAAACTATTTCAGGAATTGTCACTAAAAAATTCTCAGGTTTAACGGGCTTTTTCGTGCAAGAAGAAAACGCAGACGCGGACAGCGACCCCGCCACTTCTGAAGGCATTTTCATTTATGATAACAGTAACTTATTCACTGGTAATGTCGGTGATTTAGTGCGTATCACGGGAACTGTCGCAGAATACACTAGCGGAAGCAGTAGCAGCACGCAACTGAGTAGCTTAACTAATGTCACCGTGATTAGCACGGGTAATACGCTACCCACAGCCGCTACGGTACAAATTCCTGTGACTAATGTCAGCGATTTAGAACGTTTTGAAGGAATGCTGGTGAATGTCAGCTCAACCAGCGGTGATTTAGTCGTGACAGAAACTTATCGTTTAGGTCAATATGGACAAATCACTCTTGCAGACAGCCGTTTGCAACAATTCACTCATGCCAACGCACCCAGCACTAGCGGCTATTCTGCCCATTTAGCCGATATTGCTAAACGTATCATTTATTTAGATGATGGCAGCACTACTCAAAATCCTGACCCTGAAATTTTCGCGCGCGGCGGCAATCCACTCAGCGCAAGCAACACGCTCCGCAGTGGCGACACCGTAAGCAGCGTGACAGGCATTTTAGACCACCGTTACGAAGGCTATCGCATCCAAACAACCAGCGGAGTTAATTTTACCGCCGCGAATACACGTTCTGCCTCCGCGCCATCCGTCGGCACGCCAAATGTGAAAGTAGCGAGTTTTAACTTATTGAATTATTTCAATCAATTCACTAATTGCCCTCTCGGTGTGGACGGCGCAACTTCAACCAGCAATTGTCGCGGTGCAGAAAATACAGCCGAATTCACTCGCCAAAAAGACAAGCATAAACAAGTCTTTATTGGTTTGAATGCGGACGTGATTGGGTTGATGGAATTAGCAAATAATGGCTACGATGGCTCGAGCGCACAGCAGGATTTGCTAACTTTAATCAACAGCGCGGGCTTAAGTGGCAGAAGTTATGCGATGGTCAATGCCGATGGTCTAATTGGCAGCACTAACGCACTCGGCACAGATGCTATCAAAGTCGGCTTGATTTACGACGATAACGCGCTGGATTTGGTTGCAGGTTCGGTAAAAACCAGCACTAATGCAATTTTTGACCGCCGTCCACTCGCCGCAACTTTCCAACATACTGCAACGGGTGAAAAATTCACGGTTGTTGTTAATCACTTGAAGTCTAAAGGTTCAGCGGCTGGTTTGCCGGGCGATACTGACCAAAATGACGGACAAGGTAACTCAAACGCTACTCGCACAGCACAAGCTACCGCCCTTGTTACCTTCTTAAACACATTAACCGACGATAGCGATATTCTTGTCATCGGCGATATGAACGCTTACGCCCAAGAAAACCCCATAACCACCATCAAAAACGCAGGCTATACCGACTTACTCGGTAGCAGCAAATACTCCTATGTCTTTGATGGACAAATCGGTTATTTAGACCACGCGCTGGCGAGTGCATCCCTTGTCCCGCAAATCACGGGCGCGGATGATTGGCATATCAATGCGGATGAGCCTAGCGTGTTGGATTACAACACTAATTACAAATCTGCTGGGCAAATCTCTAGTTTCTACAATGCTGATGCTTACCGCTCCTCTGACCATGACCCTGTTTTAATCGGTATCAAGCTTGCGCCTAAATATAATCTGACATTAGTTGCTAATGGCTCAGGCAGTGTCAGCAGCAGTGGTACACCGACAGGAGTCAACTGTGGCACAAATTGCTTAAGTTATCTCAGCACAACGACTGTTAGCTTAAACGCAACGGCGGCAAGTGGTCACACATTTAGTAACTGGTCATGTACACCAAGTTTCACCAGTGGCAATGTCTTAACTGCAAATACAACTTGTACGGCTACTTTTATACCTAATCCTGCGGCGGTGAGTTATACCCTCACCCTCAAAACTGACGGCGATGGACAAGGAACGCTCGGAGGTACTGCTGCTGGAACTTATGACGAAGGAACAACTATCAAATTAACAGCCACGCCCGATGCAGATTCAACCTTTAAAGGCTGGTCACCCAGCACTTGCGCGGCAACTTTCTACCTATTCGCTGATACCACTTGTACGGCAACCTTTGAAACAAAAGCCACAGCGAAAGCTGCTTTAACGTTACAAATCATTGGACAAGGAGCTCTCAGCGGAACAGCGGCGGGACTTTATCCTATCGGTACAAACGTTCAATTAATTGCGACTCCTGCCGCAAATTATCGTTTTATGGGATGGTCACCCGCCAATTGCGCGGCATTCAATCTCACAGCGGATACACTTTGCGTAGCTAGATTTGAAACGGACACCTCGCCCATCAACACGCCACCCGTCAATATTCGCTCACTTAACGATTTACTCGTTACGATAGGCGATGCGGATTATACGCTTGATTTATCAAGCTTCTTTAGTGATGCTGAAGATGCCATTCTCAACTACTCCGTAACCAGCACCCAAGCGGCTGTCACAACGACTTTATTGCAAACTAAATTAACACTACAGTTTGCTCAAATAGGAAGCAGTATGATTGAAATTACTGCACAAGACAGTGGAGGTTTAAGCACAACGGGGGCATTTTTAGTGACTGTTGCTAGTCGTCCGTTACAACCGCCAGTTGTACCTGAAACTCCAAATGTACC
>CAZKST010000230.1:0-5439 GCA_964555395.1 uncultured Thiotrichaceae bacterium
GCAATAGATAAAATGATTTTAATCAAATGGTTAAAAAAGCAATAGCTGAAGCGATTGCACTCCAATTGGTGTTTGTAGGGTGGAATACGCTTTGCTATTCCCCCTACAAACATTCTTAATTTAATGGCAGTGACTCGGGCGCGTGGAAACGAGATAAAGCGCATTAGTTTGATAGATTTTTAATTCATAAAGACTAGCGGGTGAGAAACCTTGACAAATAAGTAATAAAATATCTAATAAAGACTACAAAAATACAGTTAAGTTTTGTAGTCTTAGCAGGGAATCCCCCTCTCTTTTCGCGCAAATAGCGACCTATATCAAATCAACAAAGGTATTTCCATGGCAATCATTGATACAGAACGTAATGCAGTGGTCGTTAGAGTGGTTTATGACGGCCCTCCCCTTTCAGGCAAAACGACGTGCGTACAAGTGCTTGGGCAATTACTGGGTAAAACCTCACAAGTTTTTTCACCAAAAGAAACCTTGGGGCGTACTTTGTATTTTGATTGGATGGAATATATTGGCGGTTTTTTTAAAGGTTATAGTATCGCCTGTCAAATTGTCAGTGTGCCTGGACATTTACCTTTGCGCGAACGTCGCCACGCTTTGTTACGCTCCGCCGATGCGGTTATTTTTGTGATGGATTCGCGGCGCGATAGTATTGCCGATGCGTTACGACATCTCAAAGATACACAGCAAGCATTAGCAGGAAGTGATGAGCCTATTCGTTTTTTAATTCAAGCCAATAAGCAAGATTTAGCTAACGTATATTCAGCAGAAGAATTAAAACAGTTGTTTAATTATATCCCTAATGTTCAAGTAGTTGAATCTACCGCCATTGATGCAAAAGGGGTGCGTGAGTCTTTTGTATTGGGTGTGCGTTTGGCAATTGAGCGCGCTTCATTATTACAAGACAAGAAAAAATTGATGTATGGCAAGCCCGAAATTGACAGCGGCGAAGCCTTATTGCGCATGTTTGAAGACAGTCATGCCTCTGATTTTACAGATGAAGAAGTCGCCGCATTATCAGAGCATTGGACTGAAGAAGAATTAGCCTTGCAAACAGGCAAAGAAATTCCCCTGATTACATTACGCCCCGCTTTAGTAGAAACAGAACAAACTTTTGAGCAATTGCCCGCCTTGGGAGAGTTGTCACTTGAAACAACTGATGATTACGCGCTTTTAGAGCCTACATTATTAGAAGCAGCACAATTAGACGACGGCAATATTTCGCCTTTAGAAACCTTGCCCAATGGTTTTGAAAATTTAGCCACGGATGATTTATTGTTAGATACGGCTTTACCAACTTTAGAAACAGAGAATTTAACAGAAGATTTAACGGAAGATGTTACTTTTCTTAAAGAAGAAGATAACGATATTTTACCTGAATTGGGTATAGAAAATGAAGAAACACCGTTATTAGAATCAACTTTATTAGAAGATGCGTTGACCGTTTCAGAAATTGAACAACTGCCTGAATTAGATGAATTAAATAATGCCGAGGCAGCTAATTTAACGGAAAGCATAATGGCTTCTGATTCTATTGAAGCAATAGAAACAGAAGAAACGCGCATTACAACTGACGAAAGCAACGCGCTTGACCCTTTAGATGATGCGTTCTTAAAAACAGGACAATTTTCAGTTTCTGACTTCAATACTGAAATAGAAAAAGCTGCGCTCGAGTTAGACGACACAATGCAACTGTCTCATCCACAAAAATTAGAGAAACTTGAGCAATCTGTTTTACAAGATACGCTGGAATTAACTGAGGAGATTCAATTAGAAGAATTGACAGAAAATTTTAGTGAAGAAGAAACGGCTGCTTTTTCTGCTAATGAACAAACAGCTGAGAATTTAGAGGCAATTATTTTAACAGATGAAAATGTAGATAATGAGCAACCTCTGGAAGAAGTACCATTACCTTATTTAGAACAACTGGCGAAATCAAACTCGCAAGCTGAAACTTTAGAACAATTAGCCGATTTAGGTTCTTTAGCCGATTTAGAAGAATGTGACTCACTCACTGAATTTGAGGAAGAAACAGAGTATTTAGATGAAGAAAGTTTGACCGAGTTAAAACATGAGTTATTAGCACAAATCGCGGCTGATGCTTTAGAAGAGCAAGAAAATACAGAAGAAGAACTACAAGCAATTGCTTATTTAGAGCAAGATTCAGAAGTTTCAAATGTAGAACAATTAGAACACCGTGCCGCCCAATTGACGGCGCAATATGAAACTGAACTCACGCAAACCGCATCAGCACAGCAATTTTTAAGTGGTAGAGCTTTATCTTCCTTATCTGAACATGAATTTGATGAATTTACAGAAGAATTAAATCATGCTTCAGAGGATTTACAAACATCCGAAGATATAGCACTTTCTGATATAGAACTGAGTAATTTAGAACAACTTGAAAATCAAGAAACTGAGTTTTTAGCAGAAAATTTTGAAGAAACTGCCGACATAACAGAAAGTGTTCAATTAAGTACACAAGAGACTTTATTTTTAGCTGCTAATCCTATGGGATTAATGCCACAGAATGAAGCTGATGAAGAAACTTTGTTAGCAGAGGATGAAGTAGAAGTAACCGAATTAGCGAATGCAGCGGATGAATTGCAAGAAACTTTAGAGGAAATTTCTCCCGTTGCTTTAGAAGATGAAGCATTAGAATTATTAGCGGATGATTTATCAACTGAAGCAATTGAAGCGGCAATTTCGGAAGCCATTCCAGAAACAGGCGAAGCTTCCAATTTTGCGCAATTAGTCACGGGAACAACCGCCGATGCAGCCAAAGAAAATGCGGTATTATCGCGTTTAGATAAAGAAATTCATGATATTGCGCAACAATTACCCGCAAATGCTTTTAGTCCCACGCCTCACGTTGCGCCGCCAACATCCGCAAAACGTTTACCTGTCTTGCCTGAAGAAGAATTGAAAAATGAATGGGTTTTACCGCCTTTTATTGGTAAAAAATTATTACAGGACTTATTAACTCATACTGTTAAATCAACTCATTGCCATCAAGGTGTTTGGATTTTACAGGGACAAAATGGCGAACGCTGTTTTTCAAAAATAGAATGGGTATTTGATGATGAAGTGATTGCTAAACAGCAACTGCAAAAAACAATTTCTTTACAATTACGTTATAGTCCTGTTTTATCAGAAAAGCGTAGTGTATTTTTATCTCCTGAGCGGCAAGGAAAATTGCGCTTATGGCAAATTGTGCAATTGCGTGCGACCTTTGCCGAAGATTTGCAAAATGCTTTGCATTGGAAAACAACAGAACATCAACAATTTGATTATGAAGTGATTGCTTCTGAATTATTCCGTTGTGCGATTTATTTCACTGATATGCAACAACGCTGTGAACGTTATGGAATTCGCTTGCCCTTAGCGTTAGATAAATTAGGCATTGATACCCATGAACAACAAGTAGTGTATATTGGTTGTTTAGAAGAAAATAATTCGCAACCTGTGATGAAGATTGAAAGTTCTTCTCCTTTATTGTTTAATGAAAACTTTAAGCATTTTGTTAAACAAATTTTGACTGAGCATCAAGCAGATATTGCCTTATTATTAGCTGCTTTAGAGCAAATTCCTGCTTTTGATGAAGAGATTTTAGTGGTAAATCAATTAATAGAAGAAATAAGTTTATTAGCATAAACTTTTCTTTAAGATGTAGAAATCTTTTAGATTTACTGTGGCGTTTTTTTAGATTTTTAGAAGAAAATATGACGGCGTTTATTAAACCTTCCAAATCGCTCATTCGGTGTGTTGGTAAAGCGATTGGTGATTATCAAATGATTCAAGCCAATGACCGATTATTATTAGGATTATCGGGCGGTAAAGATTCTTTAAGCATGTTGCATTTATTAGCACATTTTAAGCAACATGCGCCCATTCATTTTGATTTTGCAGCAATTACGGTTGACCCTGAAATTGAAGGTTTTGACCCTTCTCCTTTACAAGCGTATTTACAAGCTTTAGGTGTGCCGCATTTTTATCGCAAACAGCCGATTATGGCAGAAGCCATGACGCGGATGAAAGGCGATTCATTTTGTGCGTATTGTTCACGGATGAAGCGCGGCATTATGTACACCACTGCGCGACAAGAAGGGTATAATGTCCTTGTTTTAGCACAACATTTAGATGATTTAGCTGAAAGTTTTATGATGTCTGCGTTATTTACGGGCAAATTGAACACCATGAAAGCCAATTATTTAAATGATGCGGGGGATGTTCGCGTGATTCGTCCGATGGTCTATGTGCGTGAGCGGCAAACCCGCGCTTTTGCAGAAATAGCGCAATTGCCTGTTATTCCTGATAATTGCCCCGCCTGTTTTACTAAACCAATGCAACGGATGAAAACTAAACAGTTGTTAGCACAACAAGAGGCTGAGCATTCGCATATTTTCCGTAATTTACTCAATGCGATGCGTCCATTAATGGGCGATTTTCAACCCAAAACGGCAAAAACCAATAGTCCTGATACAGAAGATGATTTAGCCGAACAACAGTTAGCAGAATCCTGTAACTAATGGAATGGGTAAAACTTCATGGATAATCAATCAGTAAAAAAAGCAGTGGTGTTAGTTTCAGGCGGTTTGGATTCGGCGACAGTATTGGCGATTGCTAAAGCTGAAGGTTATGAATGCTATGCGCTCAGTTTTGATTATGGACAACGGCATCGGGCGGAATTGGTTGCTTCACAAAAGATTGCGCAATTTTTCCAAGTGCGTGAGCATAAAACATTGCATTTGGATTTAAATGCAATCGGGGGTTCTGCGTTAACCGATACCTCAATTGCTGTGCCCACACAAGGGGTTACAGATAGCATCCCTGTAACGTATGTTCCTGCACGGAATACAGTTTTTTTAGCTTTAGCCTTAGGTTGGGCAGAGGTTTTACAAGCCAATACGATTTTTATCGGTGTTAATGCGGTAGATTATTCAGGCTATCCTGATTGTCGTGAAGCGTTTATTCAAGCATTTACCCACTTAGCCAATGTCGCGACTAAAGCGGGAGTTGAAGGTGTGCCTTTTGAAATTAAAACGCCGCTGATTCATTTAAGTAAAGCGCAGATTATTCAACAAGGTATCGAGTTAGGCGTGGATTATGGTTTAACGGTTTCTTGTTATCAGGCAACAGCGGAAGGGCTAGCCTGTGGCGTGTGTGATTCCTGCCGTTTGCGCGCCCAAGGGTTTGCAGAAGCACAATGTGTTGACCCGACCCATTATGCAAACTATAGTAACCGCATTTTAAATTAATTAAAGTGGAGTGCAATAGCTTTAGCTATTGCTTTTTAACCTTTTGACTGAACAGTATTTCATCTGTTACGACACTGGCAATAGCTGAAGCGATTGCATCCAGTTAAAGTGCGTTTGCTATAGAACCCATTTGAAATCTTGAAGAAGCGATAAAAGATGATAAACAAAGAAT
>CAZKST010000231.1:0-5417 GCA_964555395.1 uncultured Thiotrichaceae bacterium
GTCTGTCGTTGTGTCAGTTGTTGTTGAGGTGCTATCCCCATCACTGCCATTGCCTACGCACGCACTGAGACTGCAACATAAGGAAAGTATTATAAAAAATTGAAAAAAGCGAGAGCTAAAACGAAGAGTTATTGACATAAAATAGTAACACGGCAAAAAAGAGGGAAGGGAGCACCAAGGTGCTCCGCCTAATAACTTGAATGTCCTATTTTATTGCGGATAAGCAGGAGATTAAAGAAATTATTTATTCAACGCTGTTGCGAATTACCGCTTTTGTGCCGTCCCATGTTAATTGCCCATTACAAGAAAGATGCCATTTATAAACGCCGTCAGCAATTTCGTCTTTAGTGCCATAGGTTGGAACAAGACATTCAATATCGGTCGCTAAATGTTCATGCCCATCTACAATTACGCGCCATACATAGGCTTGATTTTCACTTTTTTCATATAATGTATTGAATCTAATGCTAATCATGTTTCGCCTCCATTGTTCTTAGATAAAAAGATACTAACAGCATAGCAAAAGATAATAAGGCTATAGAAAATGTTTATTTATAAGCATATAAAAAAATAAACTATTAATTTTATTTTATATTTTTAATTTAATTGCGCCTCGGCTGAAAGTTTAAGCGGTAAACGTATGATAAAAGTGCTTGCACAGCCTAACGAGCTTACAACGCGAATATCGCCTGCCATCATTTCGGTAAATTGTTTAGTTAATGCTAATCCTAGCCCCGTGCCGCCATATTTACGGGTTGTTGATGCGTCAGCTTGCGTAAAAGGTTTAAATAAATTCGCAACTTGCTCATCTGACATGCCAATGCCTGTATCACTGACTTCTAAAACAAAATGCGATTCATAGCGTGTCACGCGTATGGTAATTGTGCCGTTATGGCAAAACTTGCAGGCATTACTCAGCAAATTAAATAAAATTTGCCGAAATTTGGTTAAATCCAAATAAACATTGCCTAAAGCGGGTGGGCTGGTGTAAACATCTAAGTGATTGTGATTTTTATCCACTAAGGGGCGAATGGTGGTAATGACTTCGTGAGTAATCACTTCTAAATCAAAATTTTCGGGATATAATTCCATTTTTCCCGCTTCTAATTTAGATAAATCTAAAATATCGTTGATTAAACCGAGTAAATGCGTACCTGCGGAATGAATTTTGTTCAAATCGCGCAACATGCCCGTTTCCCCTAAATCCTCAATTTCTTCGCTTAACATTTCGCTATAACCAATAATGGCATTAAGCGGCGTTCGCAATTCATGGCTCATGTTAGCGATAAAACGGCTTTTGTGTTGATTGGCGGCTTCGGCTTCTTCTTTGGCTTGGCGAATTTCTTCTAACATTTGCGCTTGCCCAGAAGCAAGGCGTTGCATCGTTTTCAATTCTTCATTTTGTACTTTAAGTTTTATATTGGTTTGTTCAGCATCTTTGCGGATTTTTTGCGCTACATCTGCCATTTGGTGCGCATTTTGGGTTTCTTCACTGAGTTTGTCTAACACTTGATTGTAACGCCGCGCAATATAACCCGCTTCTGAACCTGCTTCAACAGGTACGCGCAAACTCATATCGCCCGTTTGCCGTTGCACGTGCATGGTTTGCAAAAGTTCAAAAAATTCAGTTTTAACACCGTGTTCAGTAAAATTTAAACCTAATTGCTCATGTTTGCGGGACACGCGCAAGGGTAAAATTTTATCAATTCGCTTTAACGCCCAATAAGATAAACCAAACGCCCATAACGCACAGACCGCAATGCCTAAAAGTTGCACAATAATCAGCGTAAAGCGACTGGTTGCATTGGGAATGGATTCCAAAGGCGCAAATAAAGCAACTGCAAACGTGCCCCACACCCCGCCACCGACATGGACAGAAACCGCGTCGACTGCGTCATCAATTTTATGCGCGGCTAACCAGCTTGAAATATACAACATTAAAATGCCGCCGATGCCGCCGACAATCAGCGCAGAGGGGGCAGAAATTAAATGACAATTGGCGGTAATTGACACTAAACCTGCTAAACAGCCATTCATCAGGGCTTTAATATCAGCATAACCCGTTTTACGCCATGCAACGACTAACGCGGATAACATGCCACCTGTGCCACCGAGTAAGGTGTTAATCATGATAGAGCCTACGCGATTATCTAACGCAAAGGTGCTACCACCATTAAATCCAAACCAACCAATCCATAATAAAATTACACCGAGAATCGCTAAGGGGATGCTGTGTCCTGAAATTTCATGTGCTACGCCATGTTTGGGAAAACGTCCCGCCCGCGGTCCTACAATTAACAAAGCCGCTAAAGACACCCAACCGCCGACACTGTGCACAACACTGGAGCCAGCAAAGTCAATAAAACCTAATTGTCCTAGCCAGCCATTAGAAACACCATGCTCTGCCCCGTTCCATACCCAATGTCCGAAAAAAGGATAAGTGATTCCAGAAACCAATATCACAATTACGATATAGCCAGTAAAGTGCATACGTTCTGCGACTGCGCCTGAAATAATCGTCACTGCTGTTCCACAAAAAGCAGCTTGAAATAGGAAAAAAGCGGTTTCATGGCTTTGGTTATTCCCTGAAAGTCCAAAAAAACCTTGTGTCCCAAATAATCCGCCCCAAGATGCACCAAACATGATGGCATAGCCCATCATAAAGAAAATGGCAACAGAAAAACCGAAATCTGCTAAGTTTTTGATGGCGACATTGATGCTGTTTTTACTACGAGTTAATCCACTTTCTAAGCACATAAAGCCAGCTTGCATCAAAATAACTAATAATGCACAAATCAGTATCCAGCCTAAATTGAGCATATTAATGACGTTGGTGATGTCCATGACATAATCCCTCAAGGGCAATATTATTTATGTTTTTCAATGATGCACTGCAAAACATAAGCCAAATCGTTATATATTTAGTGCTATATCGTTTAGGTTTTTGAAATTCAGCTATTTACAAAATGTAAAATGATAATTTAAGTCTGCAAAAAAATATTTGTCGCTACAAAATAGCGCAGTAAAACACTCATGCTGTCCGTTTCTAGTGCATTTTGCGTAAAATATCTTAAATTAGCTCAGAATGGAGCTTGAAAGCTTATAAACTCTGTTAATCATTAGGGGTAAATAAGTCGCTTATCTGAAATTTTTTTAATATATTCAGAAAACAAATTTATTAATTTGGGAAAATTATTAAGAAAAAGCAAATCTAGTAAAATATTGCTATTTTTTTAATTAAGCAGTTGGTTAATTATCCAAACTTAAGCAAATGTAGGGTGGAATAGGCGCAAGCCGTATTCCACCATCCATCGTTTTTTCTTAGCTTTGGCGGCGTTTCGCGGTGGAATACGCTGCGCTATTCCACCCTACAATTGATTTTAAAATCTAACTCATCACACACAATTGCAATGCTGCGCGCCAATCAGGCAAGGCAATTTGAAAATTCTCAGCTAATTTTGCGTTAGATAATACAGAAAAAGCAGGGCGTTGGGCGGGGGTAGGATAGTCTGCGGTGGTAATTGGATGCACGGGAGGATGCTGTTCACCTAATGCAATAATTGCACTGGCGAAATCGTGCCAACTGGCTTGTTCAGCACACGTTAAATGATAAATGCCTGATAAAGTTTTAAATTGGTCTAAATTATCATGCTGCTGTGCACAAAGATAACGCGCAATCAATGCACTCGTGCCTTCAGCAATTAATCGACTCCAAGTGGGTGAGCCAAATTGGTCAGCCACAACGCGCAATTCTGGGCGTTCACGCGCCAAGCGTTGCATGGTTAATAGGAAATTTTTGCCGCGTGTTCCATACACCCAAGCAGTACGCAGAATTAAATGAAACGCTGGATTAACCGCTTGCAAAGCTTGTTCACCCGCAAGTTTGCTGCGTCCATACGCGCCTAACGGGCAAACTGTATCGGTTTCAAGATAAGGCGTTGTTTTTTGTCCGTTAAAAACATAATCCGTAGAATAATGTACAAGTAAGGCTTGTAATTGTTGTGCTTGTTCTGCCAAAACACCGACTGCTGCGCCGTTAATTTGGGTCGCGAGGGCTTCTTCACTTTCTGCTTTATCCACCGCAGTATAAGCCGCTGCATTTACAATAATTTGCGGTTTAATTTCTTGAACTAAATCAATAATAGCTTGGTTATTACTCAAGTCTAACGAACATCTGCCAGCCGAAGCTTGGCGGGCAGTGGCAATGACTTGTCCGAGCGGTTGTAAACATCGCCATAATTCCCAACCGACTTGTCCATCTGTGCCAATGACTAAAATTTTTGGGCTGTGTTTCATAATTTATCCTAATTTTTTTCAAGTTAAAATTATGCTATTTTTAAACTGCAAATGCAGTTGTAACTCATTTTCATCTCTTCCAAATTAATAAAACATACAGAGTTTTAGTATGAATTCTACACATCTTTCTCTTCCAAAATTTCAGCATCTGCATGATTTTAATGCAACTAATCTTGCTGCTGAACAAAAAACCCTTGCTGTGATTTGGCTGACTGTTATCACGATGATTGTTGAAATTATCGCGGGGACTTGGTTCGGTTCAATGGCATTATTAGCCGATGGTTGGCACATGGGCACGCACGTTTTTGCTTTTGTCGTCAGCTTATTTGCTTATCGTTACGCCCGTTTACATAGTCGCAATCAACAATTTAGTTTCGGGACGGGTAAAGTAACCGCATTAGGCGGATTTACCAGCGGTTTATTGTTGTTATCTGTCGTCTTTTTTATTGTGATTGAGGCGTTCCAACGCTTTATTTATCCTGTAGAAATTCAATATGCTGAAGCATTAACGGTGGCAATCGTTGGCTTACTGGTGAATGTGGGCAGTTTGTTTTTAATGGGCGGTGCAGACCACCACCATCATCATCATGGACATGACCATGAACATGACCATGATGACCATGACCATCATCATCACCACCATCATGCAGAAGCGCATGAGCATGATGATGACCACGACGACCATGACCACGAACATGAGCATCAACATGCGCATTCATCTACTGACCACAATTTCAAAGCGGCATATTTGCATATTCTCGCAGATGCGTTAACTTCTTTGTTAGCAATTGCCGCTTTAATTTTAGCTTATACTTTTGGCTGGACAATTTTAGACCCGTTAATTGCTTTAGTAGGGGCGGTGGTTATTTTCCAATGGTCTCGCGGTTTATTGCGGGAAACCAGCAATTTTTTATTAGACCGTCAAGAATATCCCAATTTAGAAAAAGCGGTGCGGGCACAAATTGAAAGTGATTCTGATAATCAAATCACTGATTTACATTTATGGCAAATCGCCCCTGAGCAATTTGCAGTGATTATTTCTTTGGTAACGCACACTCCACAAGCCCCTGACTATTATAAAAAACTACTCGCTTCCTTGCCTGCTTTAGTGCATATTACAG
>CAZKST010000232.1:0-5377 GCA_964555395.1 uncultured Thiotrichaceae bacterium
CACGACGTTCCGCAAAAGCTGGGCAAAAACAAATTATCATCGCTAAGGGCGAATAATCATTCGCCCCTACTTTTTTGGACTTTGTAGTATTTCATGGTGGAATACGCTTCGCTATTCCACCCTACCTACCGAAAATAACGCTATTATTGACTTAAAGTCCGTCCACCATCCACAGCAATAATTTGACCTGTAATATAATCTGCGTCACGAATTAAAAATAAAGCGGTTTTTGCCAAGTCATCGGGTTCGCCGCGCCGCTGCATAGGAACCATAGATAACAAACGTTGCTTACCTTCTTCATCTGCCTCTTCGCTGGCTGCCCATAAAATCGCACCAGGCGCAATGCCATTCACGCGCACCAATGGAGCTAATTCTTTAGCTAAAGATTTAGTTAGCATCACTAATCCTGCTTTTGCTGAGCAATAAACAGGATGTTGTTTTAAAGGACGTTGTGCATGAATATCAACCAAATTAATAATGCAGCCCTGCGTTTGCCGTAAATGTGGAATTGCCGCTTGTGATAAGAACAATGGAGCTTTTAAATTTGTCCCAATTAAATCTGTCCACATCTGCTCAGTGATTTCCCCCATCGCCGTAGGATAAAAAGAAGAAGCGTTATTGATTAATACATCTAAACGCCCAAAATGTTGTACGGTTTGCTCAATAAAACTACTTAAAGATTCTGTTTTTAAAATATCGCCTTGCAATAAAAAAACAGAATTTGGACGAATTGCATTGAAATGCGCTTGCAGTTCTAAAGCGGCTTGTTCAGAATGGTGATAATGTAACGCAAGGCGCATCCCTGCTTGATGCAAATAACGAGCAATGACTGCTCCTACGCGCTTCACGCCACCAGAAATAAATACAACTTTATCTTGTAATTGATTTTCCATACTTTAAACTCCGTTTTATGGTGATGGTATTCATCATCAGCGACTTGAATAAAAGACTTTTTTTATGCGTGCAACTTTACCTCCTCCTGCGCCTGCTGCGTTATTACATAGTCAACAATTAATTGATGTAATTCAACAGCGTATCATAGCTGCTCAAGGATACTTTAGTTTTTATGATTTTATGCAAATGGCATTATATGAGCCGCAATTGGGCTATTATGTCGCAGGTTTACATAAATTTGGTGAACAAGGTGATTTTGTTACAGCCCCTGAAATCTCCCCACTTTTTTCTTATGCCTTAGCGCATCAATGTCAGCAGGTTTTACAAGCATTAACTACCTCCTCTGCTACTTCAACGCCCGTTATTTTAGAGCTAGGCGCGGGCTCAGGCAAAATGGCAGCGCATATTTTGCAGCGTTTAGCTGAATTAGACAGTTTACCTGCCCAATATTGGATATTAGAAGTCAGTCCTGATTTGCAAGCCCTGCAAGCCGCTACTTTACAACAAATCGTGCCCGATTTACTCGAGCGTGTACATTGGTTAACGCAATTCCCGCCCCAATTTGAAGGTATTGTACTTGCCAATGAAGTAGTCGATGCAATGCCCGTGCGCCGTTTTCAAATGAAAGCCGACAGCGTTCATGAATTCTTTGTTGGCTGCAATGCGCAAGGATTGTATTGGCATACTGCCGAGACGCAAGATGAAGCGTTGCGTCAGCATGTAGAATCTTTACGCCCTACTTTGCCAGTGGACTATATTTCTGAATATCACCCACAATTACAAGCTTGGATGCAAGGCATTGCGCATAGTTTGCAACGCGGGGTAGTTTTGTTAATTGATTACGGATTCCCACGCGCTACTTTTTATCATCCACAACGCTCAATGGGAACACTTATGTGTCATTATCGTCACCATTCACATGACGAACCTTTGATTCTTGTCGGATTACAAGATATTACTGCCCACGTCGATTTCACTGCCTTAGCCGAAGCGGGAATACACGCAGGACTACAATTAGAAGGCTACACAACACAAGCTAATTTTCTAATTGCTTGCGGTTTAATGCAATTACTAGAGCAATTTAATCCAGAAGACAGCCGCCATTACCTAAGTTTAACAACACAAGTTAAACGCTTATTATTCCCCAGTGAAATGGGGGAGTTATTCAAAGTAATTGCCTTTAGTCAGCAATTACCCCTCAATTTATCCTTATTAGGATTTGACAAAGATGAGAGGGGACGCTTATAAATTGAAGTAAGCAAAACTATTTTATACACTTCACCTCTATTAGCGCAGAATAAGATGAGGGGGTTAATATGAAACAAATGAATGAACATTGGTATGACATCCGCTGCAAACGCCCTCCATGTCACCAGAAAATTTTATGTTTTAATGGAATTCCTTTTATTGCCGAATGGGATGGACAACACTGGATTAGCGATTTTTTTGAAAATAATCCAACCACTGATCCCCCTTCGCATTGGCGCGAATTGCCAAATTATCACAATGATACATGGGAAACTTATTACATATAACCATTTGAAAAACAGCTATTATTTAACGTAAAGCTTGATGATTCAAACATAGACGGAAAATCCGTCTTAACAACACGCGCCGCCCTTGCATACATTCCGCTGCAACCGTTCTATTTTAATTTACTCTGAATTCAATACAATAAAGGCGCGTGTTTTCAACATGTGACAGTGCTTTTTCTAGTCTAAAACATGGATGAATGCCCTAAATTAACTTTAATATCAATACAGTAGCACAAAAAGTTTTGGAGAAAATATGGCAGATTTACCGCAACTCTTAATTGTTGATGATGACCCGTTAATTAGTGAATCACTGGCATTTGTGCTACGCAATGATTTTGATATTAAATGTGTTTCAACCCGAGATGAAGCCAAACGCTATCTATACAGCCTTGCGATTTTACCCAATCTCGCACTCGTAGATTTAGGTTTGCCGCCCGCGCCACATGAGCCCGATGAAGGTTTTTTACTGGTCAAAGAGTTGTTAAGTTTCAATCCGTCAATGAAAACTTTAGTGTTATCAGGACAAGATAAACCCGAAAACGTCAAACATGCTTTAACTTTAGGCGCAGTCGATTTTATTCCCAAACCGTGCGACATGTTGCTATTAAAAGCGCGGCTTAAACATCAGTGCATGATTTTAGAAGCTGAACGCTCTCAAACCGAAATTAAAAGCCGTCCAAGTAAAAAAGAAGACTGTCCCGTCATTGGCGACAGTTTAGTGATGCAAAATTTAAAAGCCCAAATTCAACAATTTGCCAATTCGCCATTTTGCGTATTGGTACAAGGTGACTCAGGGAGCGGTAAGGAATTAGTTACACAATGCTTACACACCCAAAGCAATCGCTTTGAGCAACCCTGTTTAACAGTCAACTGCGCGGCATTTACAGCGGAATTATTAGAATCGCAATTATTTGGACACGCAAAAGGCGCGTTTACAGGCGCAAGTGCGGCTAAAGCAGGCTTTTTTGAAGAAGCGGGGACAGGGACATTAATTTTAGACGAAATCGGCGAAATGCCTTTAGCACTACAATCTAAATTACTGCGGATTTTAGAAAATGGGCAATACTACCGCGTAGGTGAAACCAAAATGCGCGAATCACAAGCCCGCATTGTTGCCTCAACTAACCGCGATTTGCGGGAAGATGTGAAAACTGGACATTTCCGCGCCGATTTGTACCACCGTTTAAGTGTGCTCACGATTCGCGTGCCGCCCGTTTGTGAGCGCGGAGATGACCGTTTAGCCTTACTCAAACACTTTCAAAAATTTTACGCCAGCAATGGCGGATTATTTAAACTCGACGAAGTTGCAGAACGCCGCTGGGCGGGCTATGAATTCCCCGGTAACGTCCGTGAATTGCGCAATATCGTCATTCGTTTAGGCGCGAAATACCCAGAACAAATCGTCAGTTTAGCCCAATTAGAAGCTGAATTAGAAAGCAACGTAGAAACCAGCGAACTCACGTTATTAGACACCAGCGATTCAGAAGAAAGCATTATTCGCCAATTAGAAAGCGGACATTTCTTATTAGACAACACCTTATTAGAGTGGGAACGCCGCTATGTCAACGCTGCTTTAAAATTATGCAAAGGCAATTTAAGCCAAGCAGCACGACAATTAGGGATTAATCGCACCACTTTATATAGCAAAATGCAGCGATTAGGCAAAGAAGTTAATGAAAAATTCTAAGGAAATCTAACTATTATGAGTAGAGTGTATAATTTTAGTGCGGGTCCCTCAGTTTTACCTGAAGCAGTGTTACAACAAGCCCAAGCTGAATTAGTCGAGTGGCATGATGCCGGCATGTCCATCATGGAAATGAGCCATCGCGGCAAAACCTTTACGGCAATTGCTGAGCAAGCCGAGCAAGATTTACGCGACTTATTAGCGATTCCTAACAATTATAAAGTTTTATTTTTGCAAGGCGGCGCGACTCTGCAATTTTCCATGATACCGATGAATTTATTCGGTAAAACTGCCAAAGCGGATTACTTGAATACAGGAATTTGGTCGACAAAAGCGATTAGTGAAGCGCGCAAATATGGACAAGTCAACGTTGTCGCCAGCAGCGAAGCGCAAAAATTTACCACCGTCCCCGCTCGCGACACATGGCAATGTGATTCAGAGGCGGCTTATTTCCACTATACACCGAATGAAACCATTAACGGCGTAGAAATGCACGACGTGCCTGATGTCGGCAATGTGCCTTTAGTGGCGGATTACTCTTCAACCATTTTATCGCGTCCTATCGATATCAGCCGTTTTGGTTTAATTTACGCGGGCGCGCAAAAAAATATTGGTCCAGCGGGTTTAACCGTGGTCATCATCCGCGAAGATTTATTAGACAGCCGTTTGCCTTTTACCCCAACGATGCTGAATTACAAAATTCAAGCCGATGATAAATCCATGCACAACACCCCGCCGACATTTGGCTGGTACTTAGCGGGCTTAGTTTTCAAATGGTTAAAAGCGCAAGGCGGTTTAGAAGCCATGGCGATTATTAATCAACGCAAAGCACAACATTTATATCAAGCCATTGATAACTCAAACGGCTTCTATAAAAATGCGATTGACCCGCGTTATCGCTCATGGATGAATGTACCTTTTACATTGCCAAGTGAAGCGTTAGAAAAAACATTTTTAGCAGAAGCTGAAAAAGTCGGTTTAACCACCTTAGCAGGGCATCGCACTGTCGGCGGTTTGCGGGCAAGCATTTACAACGCCATGCCTGAAGCGGGTGTAACAGCGTTGGTGGATTTTATGCGGGAATTTCAGCGTAAAAATGGTTAAAAAATAAATTTTTTTGTTTAAAAAACCTGTTTCGCCTAAAAAAGCAAGCAGGTTTTTTTAAGTCCTTTGTTACTCGCCTCGCGTTTTTCTATGCTCATTAGCCTTATCATTACAACTTATAACCGCCCCGATGCGTTAAAACGTGTTTTGCTTGCTTTGA
>CAZKST010000233.1:0-5341 GCA_964555395.1 uncultured Thiotrichaceae bacterium
TCAAACTAATCCAACCGCCGCACGCGAACTTCTCCATGGTTAAAACAATGTGTTTTACCTGCAATATC
Source organism: uncultured Thiotrichaceae bacterium (assembly GCA_964555395.1). GTDB lineage: Bacteria > Pseudomonadota > Gammaproteobacteria > Beggiatoales > Beggiatoaceae > CAZKST01. Next base: position 69 of record CAZKST010000233.1, read on the forward strand.
AATTAATAATTCGCCTTTTTCGTTGATACCTAATGCAATCCCTTGTTGTTCTGGTTCATTTGCACAGCAAACTTGCACAGGATGCCCCGCTAAATAATCCCAATGTCGCCATTCTGCTAAAAAGGGTAATAAACCATAGTGTGGATAATACAGTAAAGTATCCAAAATTTCTTTAATTAAACAAGCAGTTGCTTTTTGAGTTAAAAAATGAGGGCTCAAATTTTTAATTTGTAAAATACTTTGTAAATCCGTGCTTTTTTGTTCTATTTGTTGTTTAACAAGGGGGGATAATTTAACATTTAACCCCACTCCTGCTACAACATACAATTTATCAGCCTGTTGTATCGTTTCTACTAAAATTCCTGCTAATTTCGCGTGTTGGAACAAAAGGTCATTTGTCCATTTTAACTGTAATTCGAGCGGCGGCGCGAAAAGAGAGAGTTGTTTGTGCAAATTTTGCACGGCACGCGCCACACTGACTGCTAAGGCAATTGACAGTCCTTGGGTATACCGTAAACTGGGGAATGGGACTTTAATAGATAAATAAACCCCTTGTTTTGCTTGAGATTGCCATTGTCGCCCGTATTGTCCCCGTCCCGCGCTTTGTTCTTCCGCCACGCAAACTAGCGGCATCGCTAATGATGAGGCTAGTGCGTAGCGATTGGTCGAGTCTATTTTGGGCAAATGAATAAAATGCGCAATTTTGGTATAGGTTTCAGTAGGCAATAAAGCAAGAATTGGGTGCATTAATGTCTTTATCTATCTAATATAGTTAACTTTTAAATACTTTGTGTTTGGCAATAATTATTTTTTTGCCGTGCTTTCCATTGTGCCATAAAAGTTTTTTCTGGGGGCACGGGTAAATCGCGTGAACTTGTCCAGCTTTGGGCAAAAGGAAAGGTTGTTAACGTTGCTTTTTGTCCTGCCCAGTAGCGCAAACTCCAGTTTGCAAGGCGCGTAAGTGTTTGATAAAGCCATGGGCGACGGGCGACACTTGCCCATGCGGCTAATGCCCAGCGGTGCGGGCGGGGTATTAGGTGCTGGGCAAATGTGCTAATCCGATGTAAACGCAATAAACGGGTTAAAGGAATGCCCATTGGGCAAACGCTTTCACAGCGGGCGTTGAAGGTGCAGGCGTGGGGTAAATCGGGGGCTTTATCAATTCCTATCATTAGTGGCGTGAGCACTGAGCCCATCGGACCCGGATAAACCCAGCCGTAGGCATGTCCGCCGATAGCGTTGTAAACTGGACAGTGGTTTAAACACGCACCGCAGCGAATACAGCGGAGCATGTCTTTAAATTCATTGCCGAGCATGTCTGTGCGTCCGTTGTCCACGAGAACAACGTGAAACTCTGTCGGTCCCGTTGAGTCAGCGGGGCGTTTTGTGCCAGTCATGAAGGTGGTGTAAGTGCTTAATTCTTGTCCTGTTGCGCTGCGAGCAAGTAAGCGCATTAACACAGTCGCATCGTTTAAACTGGGCACAACTTTGTCTAAACTGGCAATCACAATATGCACTTTGGGCAAACAACTGGTTAAATCGCCATTGCCTTCATTGGTGACAATCACCGCGCTGCCAGTATTGGCAATGAGGAAATTTGCACCTGTGATGCCTACATCCGCCGTTAAATATTTTTCGCGTAAAATGAGGCGCGCTTCATTCACCATGGCGGGAATTTCAGTCAGGCGTTCAGTAAAACCATAGGCTTGATGATGTTCTTGAAATAAATCGGCGATTTCGTCGCGGGTTTTATGCACGGCGGGGGCGATAATATGGCTGGGCGGTTCTTTGGCGAGTTGAATAATGTATTCGCCTAAATCGGTTTCTACGACTTCACAGCCTAATTGCTCTAAAGCTTGATTGATGGCGATTTCTTCGCCAATCATGGATTTACCTTTGGTAATCCGTTTTGCGCCGACCCGATGACAAATTTCTACAATTGCCGTGCGCGCTTGTTCAACGGTTTGTGTCCAGTGAACTTGTCCGCCTTGCTGTTGTACATTTTGTTCAAATTCTAAGAGATAACGGTCTAAATTCGCTAAAGTGTGTTGTTTCATTTGTTGCGCTTGTTGCCGCAAAACTTCAAATTCGGGCAATAAGGCTATCGCTTTTTTGCGTTTATCCACAAATCCGCTTCGTGCTTTTAACATTGCTTTTTGTAAATTGCTATTGTGCAATGCTTTGTTTGCATTCTGAATGAAGTTAAGAGAATTTGATTCAAAAGACATAGGAGATACTCAACTAAAGCGGAATTTTGACTGTAAACGTGCTACCTTTACCTAGTTCACTTTGTACTTCTATTGTGCCGTTCATCATTTCGCAATAATGTTTGCAAATGGTTAAACCTAATCCTGTTCCGCCATATTTGCGGGTAGATGAATTATCTACTTGGTTAAAAGGTTTAAAAATATCTTCAATCACTGCTGCTTCCATTCCAATCCCTGTATCTTTAACCATAAAAATAATATCAGAATTGATAAATTGGGCAGTCATTTCAACTTTGCCGTGCTGGGTAAATTTTGCGGCATTACTGAGCAAATTTAGCAAAATTTGTTGAATTTTAAGCGGGTCAGCGTAAATTGTACCCACATTGGGTGGATAATTGACTAACAATTCATTATCGTTTAAGCACGGTTGAATAATGGTAATAATTTCGCTTAATAATTCTTTTAAAGCAAAGTTTTTGGGTTTTAATTCCATTTTCTCTGCTTCAATTTTCGCTAAATCTAAAATATCACTGATTAAATGTAATAATTGATTGGCTGAAGTTTGAATTTTACTTAAGTCTTTAACAATTTCATCAGGCGACATTTCTAGCGCATAATCTTGTAATAAATCTGTGTAGCCAATAATTGCATTTAACGGCGTGCGCAATTCATGGCTCATGTTAGCTAAAAATGCGCTTTTGGCTTTATTCGCCACTTCCGCTGCTTGGCGCGCCATTTCATTTTCACGGTTACGCTTTTCTAATTCGCGAGTGTAAGCTTGTAAATCGCGTTGGAGTTTTAAAATATTTAAATGGGTTTTGACCCGCGCTAAAACTTCTTCTTGTTGAAAAGGTTTAATTACATAATCTACTGCGCCTAAATTAAAACCTTTTACTTTATCCGTCGTTTCCGCTAATGCCGTCATGAAAATAACAGGAATATCACGAGTTTCTTCACGCAATTTTAATTGTTGACAGACGGTATAACCATCCATTCCCGGCATCATAATATCTAGCAAAATCAAGTCAGGGCGGGCAAACTCTGCACGTTGCAAAGCACTAGAGCCGTCTTTTGCGACCAGCACCTTGAAACCTTCTTGGGTTAAAAAATTAAATAATACGCTCACGTTGGCGGGCGTATCATCCACAATCAATAATGTACCTTTATGATTTATAATATCCACGGCATTCATTGCCAATCTCTAGTAAGTTATTTAGGGATTGAGTTAAAAGAAAATACTATTTTATGAAGAAAATCAAAATTTTATAAAAAATAACAGTTTGTAGCTAAGTGTATTGAACTTAAGCAATTTTTATCCTTAATTTATTACACATCAGTTAATAACACATTTTGCACTATTTCAACATATTTTTATCTACATTAGGAAGTGAAATTATGATTTATCGGCTTGATGAACGACATATTCGTATAGAAGGTTCTGATTATTTTATTGCCCCTAATGCAACAGTCATCGGTTCTGTTGTGCTTAAGGATAATGCAAGTATTTGGTTTAATGCCGTCGTGCGCGCTGATAATGATTATATTACTATCGGCGAAGACAGTAATATTCAAGATGGTGCAGTATTACATACAGATAGCGGCGTAGAATTAACTTTGGGCAAAGGCGTTACCATCGGGCATTTGGCAATGGTGCATGGCTGTGAAATCAGTGATTACAGTTTAGTGGGGATCAATGCTGTTATTTTAAATCGCGTTAAGGTTGGAAAACATTGTATTATTGGTGCGAATAGTTTGATTCCCGAAGGGCGCGAAATTCCTGATGGCTCATTAGTGATGGGAACCCCTGCAAAAATTGTGCGACAATTGACGGAGGAAGAAATTCAGGGTATTTATCGCACGGCGAACAACTATGTACAAAATTTTAAACGGTACAAAGCGAATTCAGTCAATCAATAAATTGACCCGCTGAGTTAACCATCAACAAAGGATTGGAACTTCATGGCAAAAATTGCAATTTTAGGGGGCACGGGCTTTGTCGGCGGACATTTAGCCAGCCGTCTGGCTAAAGAAAAACACAGCATTCGCTTAATCACGCGCCAACGTGAAGCGCATCGTGACTGCTTAGTTTTACCCAATACTGAAGTTATTTCTGCTAATATTTATCAGCAAAATGAATTAAATGCCGCCGTGCAAGGCTGTGATGCCGTTGTGCATTTAGTCGGCATTTTAAATGAAAGCGGCAATAATGGCGAAGGCTTTAAAAGAGCGCATGTAGAATTAACCGATAAATTGATTGAAGCTTGCAAAGCGAACAATATCAAACATGTTTTATTCATGAGTGCGTTAAATGCAGATATACCGAATCCGCCCAGTTTTTACTTAAAAACCAAAGCGGAAGCCTTAAGAAAAATTCACGGTTCAGGTTTAAATGTCACCAGCTTTAAACCTTCCGTAATTTTCGGCGAAGATGATTCATTTTTTAATCGTTTTTCCCAATTATTGGGCTTAATTCCCTTCGTTTTCCCATTGGCATGTCCAAATAGCCGCCTCGCGCCTGTTTGGATTGATGACGTTGTCACCGCCATGGCAAAAACGCTGTTAAATAAAGCCCATTACGGCAAAAGTTACTCTTTATGCGGCCCTAAAGTCTATACTTTGCAACAAATCGTTGAAACTACCGCACGAATGATGGGAATTAAACGCCGCATTATTGCTTTAAGCGATGCGATGTCATTAAAACAAGCCCAATTGATGGATAAATTGCCCGTTAAATTATTTTCCACGGATAATTATAAATCGTTACAAGTTGACAGTGTTTGTCGGGAAAATGACTTTGCCGAATTAGGCATTGAGCCACATTCAGTAGAAGCCATTATGCCCCGTTATTTTGCGCAACCCACTCCACGGGCGGCGTATCATAAATTCCGCACCTTTGCGAATCGCGATTAAAATCGGTTATTTCTTAAAGATTGAGACCGTGTATTTTTTCAATACGCGGTCAAATCAATATAACAAATGTAGGGTGGAATAGCGAAGCGTATTCCACCACAACGTTCCGCAAAAGCTGAGCAAAAACAACTTATCATCGCAAAGGCAAATAATCAT
>CAZKST010000234.1:0-5332 GCA_964555395.1 uncultured Thiotrichaceae bacterium
TTGTGGGGGAGGTGGTGTTAAAAGGAAAGGTGGAGGGGGTTAGGGTTTATAGGGTTATATAAGTAGTAAAGTTTAAGGGTTTAATATAACATCAATTATTAAACTCAACTTAAATTAAATTTTCCCCATCGCTCAAAAGATGGGGATTTTTTTCTTAACGCCTGCAAATTTTTTTAGATTGACTAATACTTCCGTCTTGACAAACAAACTTACTACCAGAGCAATGACTTACTCCACCTTTTTTACCAGAGCAAGGTTCTTTACCTTTTGCATAAGTTTGTAGTGGAACTAAACTACATACTAACATTAAAAGAAAACAGAATTTTTTCATATTTTAACCTCCAGTGTAACAATTATTTTTTTTAGTAAACGTTCTATTAAATAGAGATTATATCCAAAAAGCAATAAAACATCACCTAATATTTTTATCTACTATATCAAGATATAACAATGTAAACTATAGCTTTTACTTTAAGGAATTTACCATGAAACAAGTAGCTTCATTACATTATGATGTGATTTTTAAAAAAGCGTTTTGTGATGTAGAAATCTTTACTGCGTTTGTAAAAGATTTTACTGGAGTTACGTTAGAAATTGATAAAGTAGAAACAGAGAAATCTTTTAAATCTAGCATTGGTGCAGTTAAATCGCGCTTTGATTTATTTGCACAAGATTTAAAGAATCGCGTTATTGTCGATATTCAACACCGTTATTTAGATGACCATTATCACCGTTTTTTGCATTATCACTGCGCTGCCATTTTAGAACAAGCTAAGAAATCAAAACATTATGTCCCTGAATTGAAAGTATTCACGATTGTTGTATTAACAGAAAACAATCCACACCGCTCAGCATTAGGGACAATCAATTTTGACATCGTGGATTATGTCACACAGAAAAATTTAGGAGAAATTGCGCATAAAATAGTATTTCTCTCACCTAAACATGTATCAGATAAAATCCCCGCGCCTTATTTTGAATGGTTAACTGCGATTAAAGACAGTCTTGATGAACAAGTTGATGAAAAACAGTATAAAAACCCTGCTATCTTGAAAATTTGGGATTTAATAGAAGAAGATAATTTAAGTCCCGAAGACCGCGCCCGCATGAAAGATGAGTATGCCTTAGAAAAAGCGTTAGAAAAGAAAGTTTATAAAAAAGGCATTGAAACGGGCATTAAAGAGGGTATTGAATTAGGACGTGCTGAAGTTTTAGAAAAAGCGAGATTGGAAAAATTAGAAATCGCTCGCCAGTTAAAAGTGCAAGGCATGAGTTTAGAAATGATTGCGCAAATAACGGGTTTAACACAAGCTATTTTAGAGCAATTGTAATCTCTCTTTTAATAATACTAACCGTTTCTTTACAATCGCATTTCTACGCCCAACCAATCAGCGGTTAAACTTAAAGTATATACTTTTATTTTAATAACTAAAGTTGGGTAGTTTATGGTATCTATTTGTAATTCGTCCCAATAGAATTTCCAATTCGCTTTCTCTAAATCACTTAAATACGCTAATGTGTCTAAATATGTTCCAGAAAACTCTATAGATAAACCATGTTTATAGACCATTGGTGTATTTGTAGATTTAGTGTTTTCTATTTCTGAATTATTTGCTTTTTCATTTGTAAGTGTAGTTTGTGTGTCTAATAAAGAATGAGCAGCTAAGTTTTGTAATTTAATCAGTTTTAAAGAAACTTGTTTTTTTAGTAAGCTTTCTATGACCGTTGTCATTTGTTCAGGGGGAATTAAAGTCTTGGTGATTTTTTGCACCGCTTCTTGTTGCTCGCGCAAAGTTTCATAAAGTTGCATTAATTGAGCTTGATAATTTTGTTGCATTGTATTATTTGAAATTGCATTATTTTCTGGAAAACTTTTCTCTAAAATTTTTAATTCGTTTTGAATCGCTTGTTGTTCACTTAAGGCACTTAAACGCATTTTTTCTAAGGGTTGCAAAAAAAAGAAATTCCAAAGGGAATAAAATAAAAAAAGTCCTGTGCAAAGAATTAAAACCCGTTCGCGAACAGATAAATGGTTAAAACGTCCAGCAAGGTCAGTGAGCGATTTGAGAAGCATGAGTAGCGGGCAGTGTGTCTAAAATAAAAGTGTAAACTTGGGCAGTTTCTGATGATTTAGGCTTTTTTTCTGGGGGCAGCTCGGGGGTAATAGGTAAAGTCGCTTCGTTAATTTGGACTTGTTTAAAAAGTAAAGGTTGAAAAATCGGGGCTTGACTCAGTGCAAAAACAAAATGAGGAATACGTTCTGGTTCAAAAGTGTTGCCTTGTAAATGAATATTTTGCCCTGCTTGGCTAAAGTGAATATGCGTAAGCCAGAGTTGCGCGGGGGTGTAGCGAGCAAGGGCGCGGAGTTGGCTGGAAAAGCCTTGGGTCATGCCAAAATTTTGGGTTTTGAGTGCGTTAAGTAGTTGTTGCCCTGCTTGAATTTGTTGTTCTAAATGGCTTATTTCATTTTTGAGGGTTTGTACTTCTTTAGGCAATGTTTGCTTGTTTGAAAATGTGTTTTGTAAGCGTTGCACAATGTGTTGGCGTTCATTTTCTAGTTGTATATTATTGATTTTTAATTGATATACTTGTTGCCATGCGTAAGCGTAAAAGCTGCTGAGTCCCGCTATAAAAACACTCCACAAAATGAGAACGGTTCCTGCTGAAAAGTGTTGCGGTAGTCGTTGAAAAATAGGTTGATATAGGTTTATTTGTTGTTTCATGCTGTTCTTAACCCCGCGCCAATAATGGGGAGTGCTTGAGCTTGTTGCGCGCCGCTGAGTGAATGAGGTAAGTGCATGATTTCGTTTAAATGCAGTTCGCGCACGGTGATTTCTAGGTTGCGGGCTAAAAGGGGCGCGAAATGGGGTGCGAAATAAGGTAGCGGCGCGAGCACTAAGTGAGTAATAGAGGATTGGGCAAAATGGCTTTCAAAGTAATCAAAAGAACGTTGTAGTTCAATGACGATGGGAGTTAATACTTGTAAAGTTCGTTCTTCTGGCAGTGGGGAAGTGGAAAATTGCCCAGTTTTCATGAGTTGTAATAGGGTATCAACGCCAATTTCTAAAGTTCGGGTGAAATAAATGTGGTGTTGACGACAGATAAGCAGAATACCATATTGTCCTGAAAGCCATAAAAACGCCATGCTGTTTTGTTGTTCGGGTAACAGCAGGGCGATATTTCGGAGGGTTAATTCTGGAATATCTATTGCGCTTAGTTTGAATCCTGCGTAGTGAAGTTGGTTAACGTAGTGTTGAATAATGCTTTTTCGGGCAACTACCACATAAAGCATTTTATTTTGTGGGTTTAACTGACGTGATGGGATTTCAAAGGTTTCAAAAACCGCATCGTCTAGGTGGTAATCTATCAGTTCATGTACTTGCCATTGTAATGCGGCGTGTAATTCGGTTTCTGGCACTCGCGGGGCTTCTAGGAGAAAAAGCTGGTACATGCCGATATTCATCACGGCAACACAGGGGGCTTTTTTGAGTTTGTGTTGTTTGGCAAGGTGATGAAGTGCATTTTCAATGGCAGTTGTGGGACAAGGGATAATTTCTATTAGCTCAAGACTGGGCTGGTGTGTTTGTTGATTAATTTGGGTAAAACAAATGCCTTCTTCGCAGAATCCTATCGCATATTGTGCGGGCAAAGGCGATGCAAATAGCGTTGCAAATGTGCGAAGAATTTCCATCTGTTTTGCCTCACTCTGTTTTGCTAATACTCACGTTAAGCAGTGTTTAACGTTTACGAATGACAAGGGGGTATTCGGGGAAGTGTTTTTTCAATTCGCGCAATCGTCCCTCTGCGGTTTGTTGGTCGGCATACGCTGTCCCGCCCATCTGTTCGCGCCAGCCTCCCACCCCTTCGTCTGACCATTCGCTGGGCGATTTGGCGTTAAAAAGTAAACAAATCACAAAACCGTGACGCACGGCGCGTTGTTCTTCAGGCAGTTCAATGTCATTGATAGTTTTTTTATCAATAACTTTAGGTAATGGAATATTCTTTTTTTTCGCAAGCTCTTGTTCTAATTCTTTTTCTAAGTTAGCTGTTTTTTCTGCTTTTAGGCGTTTTTCAGTAGGTTCGTCGTCATCATGCAGTAGTGCTTCTAGGCGTGAAACTTCCTCTAACTCTTTTAAATCAGCAAGTTCATGTTCTTGACGCTCTTGTTCCGCTTCTAAGCTGCGAAGGCGGGCTTCAAGGGTTTCTTTTTGTGATTTAAGCATATACGTCACCTCTTATCTTTTAGAAAAGGATTTTTATTTGATTCCCATAAAGGTTTTTATGAGATATTGTGCTTTAATTGCAGTTATCAGTTTAGTTTAGCAAAACAGGATCGTTGGCAATCGCTTGGTTGTTTGAACGGTAGGAATAACATGAAATTAATCTTTGGAGAGTTAATGATGGCGCAATGGGTTAAACACTTACGCTGGACAATGATGTTCGCTACCTTACTGGGTAGTCTTTTCAGTTTTCGTGCCTATGCTGACACCGCTAGTGAAATCTTAGTTTTGGTCAATGAAGAACGTAGTAGTGCAGGATTAAGTAGCCTGCAATTGTCGCGCAAATTAAGTGCTGCTGCTCAAGCACATGCAGAAGATATGGCACTTAAGGGCTTTATGGGACATACGGGCTCAGATGGTTCTTCCCCCGCTGACCGCGTGACTGCTGCGGGTTATGATTATGTCTATGTTGGTGAAAACGTTGGAGAAGGTTATACAACGCCGCAAACCATGATGCAAGGTTGGATGGGGAGTACAGGGCATAAAGCAAACATCCTCAGTAAGAATTACACCCAAATGGGCGTTGGTTATAAAGTTGCGAAAGATGGTACAGCTTATTGGGCGCAAACCTTTGGCAGACCAAGCACTTTAGATACCAGTGATATTATTACTGTTACGACAACAACGCCCATTACGACAACGCAAAAGTATGAGAAAATTTTTAATACTTTGGAAACCGTATTGCCAACGGTGTTTACACCTAAAACCACAACTAAAACGATGACGCTTAGTGATAGCTCAAAAGGCTATTATCGTCAATATGGACAATATGGCGTGGGCTATTATGATGGTTATTTGTATTATCATGTAATTAAAGATAAATGGACGTTTTACGGCACATTAGAACAGGCAAATACTGATACCAATATTTGTAAAACAAAATGTTGGTAATTATTAAACTACTTTAAAGAAAAAAACTAAAATCCTTATATGCTTAAAATTAAGATATAAGGATTTTTTTATAGCAAGTGTGAATCCTTATATTAGGAAAACATAGAGGAGGAAATGCAAATGTTGTCTCTTAACTCCCTTTTTTCTTCTGTCGCGAGAGC
>CAZKST010000235.1:0-5319 GCA_964555395.1 uncultured Thiotrichaceae bacterium
AAGGTATTTAGTTTAAATCCTGCTATAAATGTTTTTTTGGCTTAGATTGTGCACAATCATTTTAAACGTTAAAATGACAAGCTGTTTATTTATGCGGTTGTAAGATACAAATCTTTAAGAATTAAAAAAAGATAATCTCTGGCGACATTATGTATAAATAATGCAGAAAAATTTTTTATTTTTTAATAAAATGTAAGTTTATTTCATCGTGCATTCACATTAACTTCGCACAAAAATCATAAAATCTAAATCGCTTAATGTGTTAAATAATGAAATAATCTTAGATTATTTGATGCTTTGAAAAAAGCGTCCACAAGATGACAGGGGTCGCTAGGGAATAGTCGCTATCTTTATCAACAAGTTGTTTTAACGACACTTGTAATAAACGTGTATTAGCAACCATATTTAGTTTTAAAGAATGATTTAACCGCAAGAGACTTGAATGGTGAATCAGGACTTGTCAGGAATTACTGAAAACTCACATCAGAGTGATTCTTAAGGAGATTAAGAATGCCTAAAATTCTGTTAGTCGAAGACAACGAAATGAATCGTGATATGCTGTCTCGACGGTTAGCGCGTAAGGGTTATGAGGTTCTTATCGCAATGGATGGTGGTCAAGGGGTTAGCATGACGCAAAATGAAAATCCCGACATTGTATTGATGGATATGAGCTTGCCTGTAAAAGACGGCTGGACAGCCACGCGTGAATTAAAAGCTGACCCTAAAACAGCTCAAATTCCTATTATTGCCTTAACTGCTCATGCGATGTCTGGCGACCGTGAGCAAGCCTTGGCAGCAGGATGTGATGATTATGATACCAAACCAATTGAATTAGCACGTTTATTAACAAAAATTGAAACTTTGTTAGTTAAGGTCGGTAAAATGGCACCAGGTGTTTCTGGTGAAGCCTAATTCTTAATAAAACCCTTGTCATCTTGTTCATTGTGAACAAAACATTTACTTTTTTAATATGCGGCAATCAGAGAATAGCGGATGGTAGCGAATAGTGTACCTCTAACAGGAAACTCGTCCGAAGTCGAATTAGTTGATATGGGCTATGATTTGCTCACACCAACCAATGCGATTATCGCGTATACTGAGTTATTGATTACCTATGCTGAAGGTGAAGTTGCCGTTCAAGAATGTTTACCCGATTTAGAAAAAATGATGACGGCAGGAACACAGCTTGCTGCGCTGATTCATCGTTTTTTTGCACGCAATAAACCTATTGTCGTTGATTCTGATGTAGAGTCTCTTAGCTCTACCATTCGTCACGATTTGCGTACGCCCATTAATGCGATTTTAGGCTATGGGGAAATGTTAATTGAAGATTTAGATTCCACCGACCAATCGGATATGTGCGCTGATTTACAACGCATTTTAACCACGGCACGGCGGCTTTTAACGCAAATTAACGATTTAACCCACGCCTCGTTAAGTACGATGGAAACCTTTAAAGCGGCGGAAAGTGCGCGTAATAAGTTAAATAACGAAACAAAGAATACTGAAGCAGTAGCTGAACCCGCAACTGTATCAACAGCGGTTTCTGCTGCCGCTGCCAATAATGTGCCTTCTGTAGTTTTAACCCCGCGTTTTCAAACGGTTGACATCAGTTTACAAGATGCCAAATTATTAGTCGTTGATGATAAAGAAAGTAACCGTGATTTATTGATGCGCCGATTAGAACGCCAAGGCTTTCAAATTGAAACCGCAGAAAACGGTGTACTCGCTTTAGAAAAACTTGCGAAAACAATATACGATTTAGTGCTGTTAGATGTCATCATGCCAGAAATGGATGGTTTCCAAGTTTTAGAACGGATTAAAAATGACCAAAAATTGTGTCATTTGCCCGTCATTATGATTTCTGCGCTAGATGAAATTGAAAGTGTAGTACGTTGTATTGAAATGGGCGCGGAAGATTTTCTGCAAAAACCGTTTAATCAAGTTATTTTAAATGCTAAGATTTCAGCAACTTTGGAACGTAAACGCTTGCGCGACCGCGAACAAGCTTTTATGCAGAAGTTGCAACAAGAACAGGAAAAATCCGAACGTTTGCTGTTAAACATTTTACCCAAACCCATTGCTGACCGTTTGAAAAAAGGGGAGCACACCATTGCGGACAGTTTCCCCGAAGTCACAGTCTTATTCTGTGATTTGGTGAAATTTACTGAATTATCCGCAGGGATTTCAGCAGCGCAATTGGTGGATTGGTTAAACGATATTTTCTATGCGTTTGATATTCTGGCAGATTTGCATGGTTTAGAAAAAATCAAAACGATTGGGGATGCGTACATGCTCGTCGGGGGGTTACCCACGCCGCGCCCTGACCATGCGGAAGCGGTCGCAAATATGGCAATTGATATGTTTGATGCAATTGACCGTTTAAATAAACAGCGTAACTCTAACTTTATGATTCGGGTGGGAATTCATACGGGTCCTGTCGTTGCGGGTGTTATCGGTAAAACGAAGTTTAACTATGACTTGTGGGGAGATGCGGTTAACATCGCGAGCCGAATGGAATCACAAGGTATCCCCGGTAAAATTCAGATTTCTGAACGCTGTTATAGCATTTTGCAAGATAAGTTTGTTTTTGAAAAACGCGGCGCGATTGATATTAAAGGACGCGGACAAATGACAACTTACATCCTAATGAATCGCAAAGAATAGAAGAGCTGTGCTGGAAAATAGCACAGTTCATTGTTGTAAAAAAAGCAAATAGAAGGCTGATTTCTATTTTAACAACTTGAAAATAGCATTAATTCTTTTCTAAAGGGGTATCTTTTAAAATATCCCATTCCTCATCCGTAAATAAACGCGACCGTGTTAAAAAACGTACGCCCTCCGAACCTTCCAACGAAAACGCGCCGCCTCGTCCTTTTACAACGTCAATAATTAACTGCGTATGTTTCCAATAATTAAATTGGGAAGCACTCATATAAAAAGGACATCCGCCAATTGTGCCTAATTTTACATCACTATCGCCAATCAAAAACTCACCGAGTGCATAACACATCGGCGCGCTGCCATCGCAACAACCGCCAGATTGATGAAACATTAATTTGCCATGGCGTTTAGCTAATTTATCAATTAAATCTAAAGCCGCATCGGTTGCTTTGACCCGTTCAATATCCATGATATTCCCCTCAAATAGTCTGTTTTTTCATACCACTATTGACGAAAAAAGGAAGTAAAATAGCGTTTGCTATTTACTTCCTCGAACTCAATGCAAATCTGTTGCAGAATTAAAGCGGGTTCAAACTTGTTTCCAATCTAAACACCTAATAAAGCCGCGTTTAATTCTGCGGATTCTTAAGTTTAGAAGAATCCTAAAGCGTTAGGATTGTAGCTCACTAACAAGTTTTTAGTTTGTTGATAGTGGTCTAACATCATTTTGTGGGTTTCACGACCGATACCAGATTGTTTGTAACCACCGAATGCAGCATGTGCTGGATACATGTGGTAACAGTTAGTCCATACCCGACCCGCTTGGATTTCACGACCCATGCGGTAAGCTTGGTTGCCATCGCGAGACCATACACCAGAACCTAAACCGTATAATGTGTCGTTAGCGATGTGTAAAGCTTCTTCTTCATCTTTGAAAGTGGTAACAGATAATACGGGTCCGAAGATTTCTTCTTGGAAAATCCGCATTTTGTTGTGACCTTTGAATACGGTAGGCTCAATGTAGTAGCCTTCGCCGTAACCTTCTACTTGACCACGAGAACCACCTGTTAACAATTGAGCATTTTCTTGTTTACCAATGTCAATGTAACTTAAGATTTTTTCCATTTGTTCAGTAGAAGCTTGTGCACCAATCATGGTGTCAGTATCTAATGGGCTACCGCGTTTGATTTTCTTCACGCGTTCAATGGCGCGCTCAATGAAACGGTCATAAATGTTTTCTTGAATTAAAGCGCGAGAAGGACAAGTACAAATTTCGCCTTGGTTTAAAGCGAACATGGTGAAACCTTCTAAAGCTTTATCAAAGAATACGTCGTCTTGTGCTGCAACGCTTTCAAAGAAGACGTTAGGAGATTTACCGCCTAATTCTAAAGTCACTGGAATAATGTTTTGAGAAGCATATTGCATAATCAAACGACCAGTGGAAGTTTCACCCGTAAACGCGATTTTTGAAATACGGGAGCTGGTTGCTAAAGGTTTGCCTGCTTCAACGCCAAAACCATTAACGATGTTCAATACACCTTTTGGTAAAATATCTTGAACAACTTCAGCCCAAATTAAAATAGAAACAGGAGTGTGTTCAGCAGGTTTTAAGACGATGCAGTTACCCGCAGCTAATGCAGGCGCAATTTTCCAAGCTGCCATTAATAATGGGAAGTTCCAAGGAATAATTTGACCAACAACGCCTAATGGCTCATGGAAATGGTAAGCAATTAAATCATGGCTGATTTCACTGATGCCGCCTTCTTGAGCGCGGATACAGCCTGCAAAATAACGGAAATGGTCAATGGCTAAAGGAACGTCAGCCGCTAAAGTTTCGCGGATAGGTTTACCGTTGTCCCATGTTTCAGCTAACGCTAATTTTTCTAAGTTAGCTTCCATACGGTCAGCGATTTTTAATAAAATGTTAGACCGTTCTGCTGGAGAGGTTTTACCCCATTTTGCACGGGCAGCATGAGCAGCATCTAATGCTAATTCGATATCTTCAGCTTGAGAACGTGGAATTTCGCAGAAAGGTTTACCAGTGACGGGAGAGACGTTATCAAAGTATTCCCCTTTAACTGGAGCAACCCATTCGCCACCAATAAAGTTAGCATAACGGCTTTTAAAATCTAATACTGCACCAGCTTGATTGGGTTGAGCGTATAGCATGTGTTATCCTCGTTTTGTGGTATTTGTGTACTAAAAAATTGTATTTAGAAGCCACGCTGATTTTGCTTTTTTAGCGTTTGCTGGTCTCCCTAATAGCAATTCCAATACCAAAAGCAAAAAATGCTTTTAATATTTTGAATTGTTAAGGAATTTTAAAGTCGGCTGTTATTTTATGTCAAAAACGACTGTCACTCGTATGCAACAGTTTGTTACTGTCGCTGTTTCAAATCAATGACTATCGATACAGTGTTTAAAAAACTGAGTAAAAACAAAATGGCGAGAGACGACTTGCGCCGTATTCCAGCCTGCAATAGGGGCAAATGATTATTTGCCCTTAGCAATGATAATTTGTTTTTACCCAGCTTTTGCGGCGTTTCGTGGTGGAATACGCTCACGCTAACTGGAGTGCAATAGCTTCAGCTATTGCCAGTGTCGTAACAAGCAAAATATCGTTCAATCAAAAGGTTAAAAAGCAATAGCTAAAGC
>CAZKST010000236.1:0-5305 GCA_964555395.1 uncultured Thiotrichaceae bacterium
TACCTATAAATTCAAATAGCTAATTTGTATTAAATGAAATTTGCCGCTGATGTTGCCTTACCTTCTATTAGTCTGCTTTCGCCCTATTTAGCCAATCACATTGCAGCGGGCGAAGTAGTAGAGCGTCCCGCGTCTGTGGTCAAAGAACTGTTAGAAAATAGTTTTGATGCGCAAGCCACTGAAATTGAAATTGATATCGAACAAGGCGGCACTCACTTAATTCGTATTCGCGATAATGGCATCGGCATTCGTCAAGCAGAATTAACGCTTGCAGTTAGTCGTCACGCAACAAGCAAGATTCATGAAGTTGATGATTTAATGGCAATTCATACGCTCGGCTTTCGCGGTGAGGCTTTAGCCAGCATTGCTGCCGTTTCGCGTTTTAGCATGACTTCGCGCTTTTGTCAGGCAGACATGGCGTATAGCATTCACGTCAATGATGGGCAAGTGCAAACACTGCCCACACCCGCCGCGCATCCCATTGGTACAACGATAGAAATCCGCGATTTATTTTTTAACACGCCCGCCCGCCGCCGCTTTTTGCGCACCGAAAAAACCGAATTCATGCACATTAATGAAACGGTAAAACGCCTTGCATTGAGTCGTTACGAAGTCAGTGTGCAATTACGCCATAATCGCCAATTAGTCTATCAGTTGCGAGCAGCGCAAACCGAAATTTTGCAAAAACAAAGAATTGCAGCTTTATGTGGGGAAGAATTTATTCAATCTGCACTAAAAGTAGAAGCACATACTTTAGTCGGCAGTTTAAGTGGTTGGATTTCACACCCAACTTTGTCGCGTTCACAAAGTGATATGCAATATTTTTACGTCAACGGGCGCATTGTGCGTGATAAATTGCTCAATAACGCCTTAAAACAAGCCTATCAAGATGTGTTATATCACGACCGCCAGCCGATTTATGTGTTATTTTTGCAAATTGACCCGCAGTATGTGGATGTGAATGTTCACCCCACTAAGCAAGAAATTCGTTTTTCAGAATCGCAAGTGATTCATAGTTTTATTGTCAAAACACTACAAGCCGCCCTTGCGAATACCCGCCCGCAAATTGCTAACAAAGCGACAGTGGAAAATACGCCCACTATACGCAGCAATCTCGCCCGCGTTGCAGAAAGTCCGCAACCGTATCAAGCTTCTCTAGTGAATCAAGCCGTTAAAACAGCATTCAATGCTACGTCTGTTACTGATTCAGCAACACACAATCGTTTTGCAACAGCTTTTAAATCGCCGCGTCCGCGTGAATCCACTGTTTCCACTTCTCTTGCAACAGAATCAACAGCGCAAACTGAGCGTGCTTTTCAAGCTCCATTTTCACCCCCGATAACAGAAAATGAAACCCTCGACGCGCCACCACTGGGCTACGCGGTCGCACAAGTACAAGGCATTTACATCGTTTCAGTGAATCAACACGGGGTTGTGTTGGTAGATATGCACGCGGCGCACGAGCGGATTTTATACGAACAACTCAAGCAAAATTATCAATCTCAAAAAATCGCCAATCAAACCCAGCATTTATTATTACCTGTGCAACTCAAAGTAACAGCACAAGAAATTGAACTACTCGAAAATCACACACAACACCTGAGTCAGTTAGGATTTAGATTAGAAAAGATTGCGCACGATATTTTAATGCTGCATTCCGTCCCTGTGTTATTGAAAGGTTTACACAATTACGCGCAATTAGTGCATGATTTGTTAGCAGATTTAAGTGTATGGGGAGAAAGCCAATTAGTACAAACGCATATTGATAAACTGCTTGCGACAATGGCATGTCATGGCGCAGTGCGCGCTCATCGCAATTTAACTATCAGTGAAATGAATACCTTACTGCGCGAAATGGAACAAGTTGAACGTACAGACCAATGTAATCACGGTCGCCCGACTTGGGTACAATTAGATATGAAAACGTTAGATGCGTTTTTTATGCGTGGGAAATGAGCACTTTTTCAAACAGACCTGCTAGCTCTCGAAAATCTAGCAGGTCTTTGGATTAATTATCCTGACTCTCAAAATCAATGCGCGGGTCAACGACCATATACATCACATCGCCCACCAAATTTAAGATTAAACCTAGCAAAGTGAAAAAATACAAAGTCGCAAACATCACAGGATAATCGCGGTTAATTGCCGCTTCAAATCCTAATAAACCTAAGCCATCTAAAGAAAAAATAACTTCAATCAATAGCGAACCTGTAAACAAAATCCCAATAAACGCACTCGGAAAACCCGCGATAATAATCAACATCGCATTACGAAACACATGACCATATAAAACCCGCGTTTCCGATAAACCTTTCATCCGAGCGGTTAAGACATATTGTTTATTGATTTCATCTAAAAAAGAGTTTTTAGTCAGCATCGTTAAACTGGCAAAACCACTGATAACCATGGAAAAAATCGGCAAACATAAATGCCAGAAATAATCCATGATTTTTCCTAATAAACTCAATTCTGCCCAATTCTCCGAACCTAAACCGCGTAACGGAAAAATACTCCAAAACGTGCCGCCCGCAAACAATACGATTAACAACACCGCGAATAAAAAACCCGGAATTGCATAACCGATAATCACCACCATGCTCGTCCACAAATCAAACGCGCTACCTTCTTTAATGGCTTTTTGAATACCCAGCGGAATAGAAATCAAATAAATCAACAAGGTTGTCCACAATCCCAGCGAAATAGACACGGGCATTTTTTCCAACACTAATTCAGTGACAGAGCGGTCGCGATAAAAACTTTTACCAAAATCGAAACGTAGATAATCCCACATCATCAGCCAAAATCGCTCATGTGCGGGCTTATCAAAACCGTACATTTTTTCAAGCTCTTTAATAAATGCAGGGTCTAAGCCTTGCGCGCCGCGATAAGCTGAATTTCCACCTGTATTTGCTGTGATTGAAGCACTGCCCCCCGCAAAATCGCCCCGCGCCGAGCCGCCGATATGTGACGTTGCGCCCGAGCCAATATTTTGCATTTGAGCGATTAACCGCTCGACAGGTCCTCCCGGCGCGGCTTGGACGATGATAAAATTAATCAACATAATGCCAAACAGGGTAGGAATAATCAGCAATAGACGGCGGAGAATGTAGGCAGTCATAAACACCTTCTTGTTGTTTTATAAACGAAATTACTCGCCTTGATAAATACAACCGCTGGTACAAGTTTCAGCAACCGCGACTTTTGAGAGATTTGGCAACAAAGGTTTTAATTTTTGCCAGACCCAACGGGCTAAATTTTCACTGGTAGGATTTTCTAAACCTTCAATATCATTTAAATAGTGATGGTCGAGTTGGTCATAAAACGGCTGAAAAATCGATTTTACATCAGCAAAATCCATAATCCAGCCTGTATATTCATCGACTTGCCCTTCGATATACAGGGTAATTTTAAAAGAATGTCCATGCAATCGCCCACATTTATGCCCTGTGGGCACATGGGGTAAATGGTGAGCTGCTTCAATCGTAAAAGTTTTGTAAATTTCCATGAGAGTGTCGATAGTCTGAAAAATTCTGAAACTATCAGCTTAATTTATTTTCTATGCTAATACAACATATTATCGATAATAGCCAAACTCCGCCGCCACTTGTCCACACATTGCCCAAATAATTTCTATTTCTTCGGCGGTTAAAACCTCGCGTTTATGGCGTAGTGTAGAGGCTTTTAAGTGTTTGAGCGGTAATTTAAGCGGTGCATTGGGGATGGCTTGCACGATTTGCGTGACTGTCTCGTTAGGTTTTAAAACTAAATCTTCATATTTAACCGTGTGTAATTGCCACGCATTGTCGAGCATCATTTCTGCTAAAAATCGCCACCATAAAGCTCGCCGATACATTTCATTGGGATGGGTCGCAATTTCTTGTAAACGGTGTCGCTGCATTTGCGAAAAAGCAGTATCGTTGAGATGTCCAATCGGAATATTGTCTAAAGTCGCTGTTTTTAAATGATTAAAAGTTGTTTTCCATGATGCAATAGTATCCAGTGGATGGCGAATATTGGCAATCAGTGGCGCGTGCGGCATCACGGCGCGAAGTTGTGAAATTCTGGACAAATACGCTAAAGTATTTTTAGTTAATAACAGAAAATCAGGACGACTCACTTGCGGATAATACAGCGTTCTGACATCTTCAAGCGCAGTGTCTTCAATCATTTCCCCGTCTTTAATTTTATTTTCTATCCCTTCATTGTCTAAAATTTTACGGCGTAATTCTTGATAAAACAATGGAATACCATAAGCAACACTGTCCTGTAAAGGCGGGAAAATTTCACTCGGCTCATTAATAACTACACAATTGGCTTGTTGATGCAATAAACGGCATAAATAACTTGTGCCACTGCGCGGAATGCCTGTAATAAATGCTTCAGGAGTGCGGATTGTAAAACTAGGATGCGCATTATTTTTGGCAAACCACCCTCTTTTTTTAGGGGTTAATTGATAGGGTTGCAGCAATTTTGCCCACTCAGGATGCTGGGAGAGTACCGTTTTTAGGCGCGGATAGTGGCGACATAATGCCAGCACTAAAGCATTTAAACGCGGTTCACGGCGGAGGCAATGCGGATAATGGTAATGGACAAAATAAGGTAAAGTTTTTGCGAGCGGTTTTAAATGGGCGGGATAATTGTAACGCTCATCTAAGCAGTTGAAAGTTAAATTTAAACGGGCGGCGGTGATGGGGAGCGCGATTTGGTCAAGCCAAGGACGTTTGTTAATAATGTGGGTCGCCGCTTCAATGCGCTGACAACTGTCGAGCCAAGTTTCAGCAAATTTTAAACCGTTTTGAATGGCGATAAAACCTGCATTGAAATAAGGTAGCATCACTTGACGCGAGACGGTGGAAATGACCCGTTGTTGTGGGAAAGGTAAATCAAATAATTGATAAACTGCTTGCCAAGTTTCTAAGTCTTGCCCAAAAGTCGCTAAATCTGCGGGTTTTGCAGAAAATAGTGCGGAATTAAGGTGTTGTTCAGGATTCCATGTTTGCAACAATAATAAATCACTGTCTAAAAAAATGCTGTGTTCGGCATTGACTGGAATATTTAACGCACTGACTTTATTACCAATAGGGTAATCATCGGCAATTTGGTTGTTAATTTCAAAAAACTGTACACCGAGTTGTTGTAAAAAATCTATGGTTTGCGGGCGGGGTGTATTCCAGCGTGCGGCGGGCGTGGGTAAAGCGGCAATGAGTTGATACTTGCCTTGTAGAAAATAGTGAAGTGACGCAGCCAGCAGAGCGGATTTAATTTCAAGTTCGCCGTGTTGGCAAATGAAGTGGAAAGCGTGGGG
>CAZKST010000237.1:0-5289 GCA_964555395.1 uncultured Thiotrichaceae bacterium
AGCGTATAATTACGGCGCGGGCTAATTGAGTTTGTAGGGTGGAATAGGCGCAAGCTGTATTCCACCATTTGGGTTATCCTCTGTTTTTGCTCAGCTTTTGTGGCGTTTCAGGGTGGAATACGCTTTGCTATTCCACCCTACATGTTTTTTTGTTTAACTGCGTAATGCCTAAAAATTCATAAGTCCATATATTTTAAAATCGCTTAAAAATAAATACCCGTCCGCATTTTCTCTGCCTTTCCCATTAATCATTTGCACTTTATCAAAGCAAGCGGCTAAAATTACAAGCTTCTTTTCTTCATTTTCGACTCTTTAGCTTATGTCCGCCGCGTTGACTCTACACTCACAATCTACTGATACCGTCATTTTCCACTGTCAAGGAGAATGGACTGTTGATGACATCAGCCTCCTAGATAAAGAATTACAAAGAAAAAACGCCGCGCCTGCGCGTCATATTTTCATTACTGGACAACAACTTAATAAATTAGATACCGCGGGCGCATGGTTGTTATGCCGCACACAACGTCAATGGCAACAACTCGGTAGTCAAGTTGAATTCCAAAATTTTAACGCTGAACATAGCCAACTGTTAGAACTCACGCAACGCTATACTGTCAGTCTTACACCTTGTAATAAACCGTGTGAAGTCAATGTATTGGTAGAAGCAGGGCAAGGTACAATTGAAATTTTGCGCGAAGTTCGCAGTTTTTTATCTTTCGTCGGTGAAAATACTTTAACTATTCTCCAAGCTTGTTTGAATCCTAAACGTATTCGCTGGCAGGCAATTTTGAGCAATTTGTATTATTCCGGTGTAACGGCTTTACCAATTGTGGGCTTGATGGCGTTTTTAATTGGAATTGTCGTTGCGTATCAAGGCGGAATGCAGTTGAGTTTATACGGTGCGAATATTTTGGTAGTGGATTTAGTGGGCATGACTTTGTTGCGCGAACTTGCGCCGATGCTTACCGCTATTATCATCGCGGGGCGCAGTGGCTCATCATACACCGCGCAAATTGGGACAATGCTAGTCACAGAGGAAATTGATGCACTGCGTACTATTGGCATTTCGCCGTTGGATTTATTGGTATTGCCTAAATTATTGGCGTTAATGATTGCCTTGCCATTATTGACTGCTTATGCCGATGTGCTGGGCATTTTGGGGGGAATGGTGATTGCGAAAGTCAGTTTAGGCGTAAGTTATGCAGATTTTCTCGACCGTTTTCATTTGTTGCATGTGCGACATTATTTAGTCGGATTAGGTAAAGCTCCTGTTTTTGCAATGATTATTGTATTAGTCGGTTGTTATCATGGGTTTAAAGCCCAAGGTAGCGCGGACAGTGTGGGGCAGATGGTAACGATTAGCGTAGTGCAGGCGATTTTTTTGGTGATTGTGGTAGATGCTGTTTTTGCAATCATTTTAGGCTGGTTACGGATTTAGTAGGGTGGAATAGCGCAACGTATTCCACCACGAAACGCAATAAACTTGTCCGAACCCTGTCACATAATTAATTTAATTTCCTTAATTTTTTCATTATGTTAATCATGAAAATTATGTGGATTAAGGTTCAGACAAAACGGTGGAATACGCTCCGCTATTCCACCCTACAACAACACGACAATACTTATTATTTTAAATTAATTTCAAAAAGCTTGAATAAAATATGCTGCAAACTTTTAATTCAAAGTAGTGTACTTATATAATCCTACGCAATATTTTTACAACATTGCGCAAATAATTTGTTTTCGCTTTGAAAATTACCAAATCTCACAATGTTGCAAATTAAGAATCTTGCTATCATTCATTGCAATATTTTACGGTTCATTGGTTATTTTGACTTTAAGGAGTTTTTTTTATGTGCAAAACCCGTCAATACAAAAAAACACAACGGGGTTTTACGTTAATCGAATTGTTAATCGTAATGGCAATTTTGGGAATGTTGGCGGCAATCGTGGGCCCAAGTATTTTATCCCGCTTTGGCGAAGCGCAAACAGAAGCCGCCCGCACGCAGTTAAAAGCGTTTGAAACAGCATTGGATACCCATCGTTTAGATACGGGTAAATATCCTTCCGCTTTAGATGGGTTGTTAAAAAACACGTCCAACAACCCACGCTGGAAAGGCCCTTATTTAAAAAGCCAAAACCAAGAAATTCCTAAAGACCCTTGGGGTAAAGAATACCAATATAAATTAAATGGCACTTCTTTTAAAATTTGCTCCTTAGGCGCAAATGGCGCAGAAGGTGGTGAAAAAGATGATGCTGATGTTTGCTTAAATTAAAGTAGAATGTCGCTCAATTCAGCAGCATAAAATCAATTCGACAAGAACAATAGAAGGAAGGATTATGTTAGAACCCGTCAAAGTGGGCGTACTGGGATTAGGTACAGTGGGTAGTGGGACAGTCAATGTGCTGATGCGCAATGCGCAAGAAATTGCACGGCGAGCAGGGCGGGGGATTGTTGTCACCCATGCCAGCGCACGCGATTTAGACAAAGCGCGTTCTTGTGATTTAAGTAATGTAACATTAACAACGCAATCCATTGACATTATTAATAATCCTGATATTCAAATTATCGTCGAACTGATGGGCGGCACAGGGTTGGCAAAAGATTTAGTGTTACAAGCGATTGCGAGCGGCAAACATGTGGTAACCGCTAATAAAGCCTTGATTGCGTTACATGGCAATGAAATTTTTGAAGCGGCGCAGCAAAAAGGCGTTATCGTTGCCTTTGAAGCCGCCGTCGCGGGCGGCATTCCTATCATTAAAGCCATTCGTGAAGGTTTAAGTGGTAATCAAATTCGCTGGTTAGCAGGAATTATTAATGGCACTAGCAATTTTATTTTGACTGAAATGTGGGAAAAAGGGCGTGATTTTGCCGATGTATTAGCCGAAGCGCAAAAATTGGGTTATGCCGAAGCTGACCCTACTTTTGATATTGAAGGCATTGATGCAGCACATAAATTAACGATTTTAGCTTCAATTGCCTTTGGTATTCCTTTGCAATTTAATAAAGTGGCGGTTGAAGGGATTACGGGAGTTACCGCAACAGATGTTAATTATGCGGAAGAATTAGGCTATAGAATCAAACTGTTAGGCATCGCAAAACGACAAGCTAATGGCGTAGAAATGCGTGTTCATCCTACCCTGATTCCTGAAAAGCGTTTATTAGCTAATGTCAACGGCGTAATGAATGCTATTGTTGTCAATGGCGACGCAGTAGGCTCAACGCTTCATTATGGTGCAGGCGCAGGTTCAGAACCCACGGCTTCTTCTGTGGTGGCGGATTTAGTCGATATCGTTCGCACCTTAACTTCTGACCCTGAAAATCGTGTCCCCCATTTGGCATTCCAGCCTGATGCGATTGCTAATATTCCTGTTTTAGCCTTGGAAGAAATAGAAACGCCTTACTATTTACGCATGACAGCGTTAGACCGTGTGGGGGTTTTAGCCCAAATCACCAGCATTTTTAGTCAATTTAGCATCAGCATTGAAGCTTTGATTCAAAAAGAACCCCCTGAAAATGTTGAAAAAGTGACAATTGTGGTATTAACTCATCGGGTCAGTGAGAAATCTGTGAATCAAGCGATTGCACAAATTGAGCAATTAGAAGGAATTGAAGGGAATGTAACACGTTTACGAGTAGAAACGCTGTAAAGTCATTTTATGACGTAAGGTAGGATGCGGTGCACAAACGTGCATCGCATTACAATTTTAATTAAGGAGGAAGAGAGGACAGAAAATTAGTCCTAAAAATTGCATCTAAAAAATGAAATCAATTCTTACAACCTTTAACAGTGTTTTTGTAAAATAATGATGACAATCACTACATCTCCTCCCATAGATTTAAGCCCTACAAGTCCTCAGCCTTGTCATTGGTGTCAAACGCCCACGGCACAGCAACACTTGACAGCGGTTAAAATTACCCGTTCGATGGAAAATCCGCCGCCGCCTGAATCGGTAGAGACTTGGAAACTTTGCCCTGAATGTTATAGTGTTTTTGAAAAAATGTAATTGAGGGTAAAGCTATGAATTGTCGCTTTTTTCTACTTTCTTGTTTAATGGTATGAATTCTGCTGAGACAATATTGCTTATTATTGAAGATAAGCAAATGGTTGAACATACATTGCTAAAATGGTTAGCACACCATTTTAATGTTCTATCGGCTTTTGAAGCACTTGAAGGGTTGCAACTTGCAGTGCAAGCCCATCCTTCCTTAATTTTGTTAGATTCAGAATTAACGGGTATGAATGGTTTTGATGTTTGCCAATCGTTAAAAGAAAATCCACTGACGCAAGCAATTCCAGTGATTTTTATTACGCCGCTCAATGATGAGGCAAGTAAATTAAAAGCATTTGAAGTAGATGCCGCGGATTGTGTTACTAAGCCCATTCATTATCCCGCAGAATTATTGGCGCGTATCAATACCCATTTGAAATTACGCCGTTTACAAAAAACCTTAGAAACCAAGAACAAAGAACTAGAAGCGATTAATACAGAGCTATTAGAACGCAGTGCAAAATTAGAACACTTAAATATTCAATTAAAAATTGAAAATCATGAACGAACTTTAGCCGAAGCGGCTTTAGCCCGCGCCAATCAAGATTTGCAACAATTAGTCGTCTTAGATGCGCTGACTAAATTGGCTAACCGTCGGCGGTTTGATGAATATTTGCAACAAGAATGGTACAGAATGGCACGCGAACGACAACCGCTGTCAATTGTGTTATGCGATGTCGATTTTTTTAAATATTACAATGATACTTATGGGCATCCCGAAGGCGATAATTGTTTAATTCAAGTTGCAAAAACTTTAAAAAGTGCGCTTAAACGTCCCGCTGATTTAGCAGCGCGTTATGGTGGCGAAGAATTCGCCCTGATTTTACCCAATACTGGCGCAATTGGTGCAACACAAGTTGCTGAAAATATAAAACATAATATTCAAAAGCTCCATATTCCACATCATAGCTCTTCTCATGGTTATGTTACGCTAAGCTTAGGCGTGACCAGCACCATTCCTGACCACGAACTCACTCCTGAAAAATTAGTTTTTACAGCCGACCAAGCTTTATATAGTGCTAAACATAGCGGGCGGAATTGTGTTGTTTTTAATTATTTTGAACTGTTAAATAATTCTTAACAAAGTGTATGTTTTTTGCTTAATAAGCAAATTAAGATAAAGAAATAAAAGTGATTTTAAACGTCTATAGAAGAAAGCAAAAAAAGTAGATTTAAATAACATTAATCTCAAAAAGATAAACATTGCCTATAGTGGTTAAATATCATTCTAAACTT
>CAZKST010000238.1:0-5172 GCA_964555395.1 uncultured Thiotrichaceae bacterium
GTGCAGGTGCTATAAACCATAAAAAAAGGGAAAATGCAGAGCACTTTCCCCGTGGGTATGTAAGGAAAACTTTACTTATCAATCAACTGGTTCTAAATGCGGTTCGTGATAAATTCGCAAAGGTTCGTGGGTTTCACCTAAATAGGTGTACATGACGGGTAACACATACAAAGTGAACAGTGTTCCAATGGATAACCCCGAAAAAATCACAATCCCAATGCTAAACCGTGCCGCCGCACCAGGTCCCGCTGCCAGTAATAACGGCACAACCCCCGCCACCATCGCAATCACAGTCATTAAAATCGGACGTAAACGTACCTTTGCTGCAAAATTAATTGCATCAAATTTATTGTCGCGAAAATGGAGTTGTCGCTCTTTGGCAACTTCACACATCAATATCCCGTGTTTAGTAATCAAACCAATCAGGGTAATTAAACCAATTTGCGTATAAATATTGAGCGTCACCACGCCCCACGCCATTACCAATAATGCCCCGCAAATCGCTAACGGCACGGAAACCATGATAACAATCGGGTCGCGCCAGCTTTCAAATTGCATGGCTAATACTAAGAAAATAATCGCTAAAGCCAATAAGAAGGTGATATATAACGATGTGCCTTCTTGCATGTATTGCCGTGATTGTCCTTTAAAATCATAGGAAAAACCTGAGGGTAAAGTTTTATCCGCTTCTTGTACTAAAAAGTGAATCGCTTCACCTAACGTCGTGTTAGGCATCGGAACGCCGCCCAAAGTAATCGCGTTCGCTTGGTCAATTTGAATTAAAGAAGATGGTTGTCCAACTACTTTAAAATCAATCAATTCAGCTAAGGGAATTTGTTGCCCGCCTGCGGTGCGTACATAATATTTACCCAGCATTTCTGGAGTTAAGCGGTCGCTACGCTCTACTTGGGGTACAACTTCGTAGCTGCGTCCGTCGCGGTTAATGTAGTTCACCCGTCCATCACTGACTAAACGCGCTAAAGTGGTGGCGATGTCTGACATTCTGACTCCGTAAACCCCTGCTTTATCACGGTTAATTTGTACTTTTAAACTTGCAGTGTCGTATTTAATATCCAACTCGGTAAAAATAAAGAGGTGACTTTGTTTGGCGGCTTGTTGCAGTTCTAACG
The DNA here is from genome assembly GCA_964555395.1 of uncultured Thiotrichaceae bacterium. Lineage (GTDB taxonomy): Bacteria > Pseudomonadota > Gammaproteobacteria > Beggiatoales > Beggiatoaceae > CAZKST01. The sequence continues at coordinate 1,131 of CAZKST010000238.1, forward strand.
CAATTTTGAGCAAAGTTTGATAGTCGTTAGTGCTTTTGAGCACCATTTGCACGGGTAAACCCGCCCCCGCGCCAGGTAAGGCAGGCAAAGCAAAGGCAGCCGTTTGTAAACCAGCAATATCTGTGGTTTTTTGGGTGAATTTTTCAATCAGTTGTTTTTGGGTGGAAGTGCGGTCTTTCCATGGTTTCATCAGTAAGACGCTTAGCCCATTGCGCGTGTTGGGACGACCTGCAAAAGTGAGGGTATTTCTAAAACCGTCTATTGTGTTCGCCCGTTTACCAACTTCTAGCAAGTTGGCATCAATAAAATCAATGTTGGCACTGCTCGGCGCGGTGGAAATGGCAATGAATGCGCCGCGTTCTTCAGAAGGTGCAAGTTCGGTCGGCACTAATTTGAACAGGAAATAGAGGGAAGCCATGACCACTAAACCAAAGAATAAAATAGCAGGACGGTGAGTTAACACGGCGTTTAATTGTCGTGAATAGCCATGTTCAATTCTTGCCATTGTACCTTGTACAAAGCGTTCAAAACCGCTGGCGTGTTCAGTGTGTTTGAGAATCAAAGAGCACATTGCAGGGGAAAGAGTCAGCGCGACAATGCCCGACACCACCACCGCTCCCGCAAGGGTCAAGGCGAATTCTTTAAACAATGAGCCTGTTACACCGCCGAGTAAAGCAATGGGGGAATACACTGCCGCTAAGGTGATGGTCATACTAATAACAGGTACGGCGATTTCGCGTGTTCCTATGATTGCTGCTTCAAAGGGCGATTTGCCCATTTGTAAATGGCGTTCTACGTTTTCAACGACAACAATAGCATCGTCCACCACTAAACCGATGGCGAGCACCATGGCTAAAAGGGTGAGCAAGTTGATAGAGAAGCCCATCATTTGCATCACTAAACACACGCCAATCAGAGAGAAAGGAATGGTAACAATCGGAATGAGCATTGCACGGAATGAGCCCATGAACAGGAAAATCACAATAATAACAATGAGTCCTGCTTCTGCGATGGTTTTTATCACTTCTTCAATAGAAGCTTGAATGTATTCACTGGCATCATAGCCGATGTACATGGTAATGCTGGAAGTGAGGTTGCGTTTTACGCCATCCAAACGCGCCCGCACTCGTTTGGCAACGTCTAAAGGGTTGCCTGTCGGTGTAGCTTCAATCGCAATTACGACTGAGTTTGCGCCGCCCATCCGTGAACGAACTGCTTCCCGCACAGCGGCTAATTCTACCGTTGCAATATCGCGCAAGCGTACAATGCCTTGTGGACGGTCAGCGATGACCATTTGTTCAAATTCTTCAGGGGTTTTTAAGTCAGTATCGACATCAATGTTAAATTGAAAGTAGCGACTTTTAATTTGTCCAGGCGCGGCGCGGTAGTTATTTTGGGTTAATACTGCGTTCACTTCGGCGGCGGTTAAATTGTAGGTTGCCATCGCTTCGGGTTTTAACCAAATCCGCACCGCTAAAGACGGAGCCATCACGGTTGCGGTTGAAACGCCTTCTACGGATAGAATTTCATTTTGCACGTTACGTTTTAAGTAGTCGCCGATTTGAGCAGTTGATAAAGTTTCACTGGAAAAAGCGACATACATTAAAGCGGTGGTTGAACCCGTTTGGCTGGTGATGCTTGGATTTTCAGATTCGGCGGGTAATTGTGAGTTCACACTATTGGCTTTTGCCATGATTTCTGCCAGTCCCGCGTTGGGGTCTGCGCCGATTTTCATGTGCGCAATAATGGTGCTTGTACCCAATTTGCTGGTAGATTCTAAGTAATCAATATTATCTGCTTCAGCAATGGCTTGTTGTAAAGGTTGAGTGATAAAACCTTGCACAACTTCGGCAGGTGCGCCGAAATAGTTAGTTGTCACCGTGATGTCGGTGTTGGTCATTTCTGGATATTCGCGTACTTGCAAGGTGAATAAAGCTTGCAAACCGAGAATTAATATCAAGAAACTTAACGCAAACGCCATAACGGGACGTTGAATAAAGTTGTCCGTGAATTTCATATCAGGCTTTAATCCTTTTTAATCGCGCCGCTATTATCAATGAATTCATTTTTTACGATTTTAACGCGTGTGCCATTGTCTAAACGCACTTGTCCCGAGGTCACTAACATTTCGCCTGCTTGTAAACCTTGTGTTACAACGGCATCATCGCCCCGCCGTTCGCCGACTGTAATCGCTTTTTGTTGTACGCGTAAAACGTCTTTACCGTCTTTACCTTTTTGGGGAGTGACGACATAGACTTGTTCACCATATAAAGTGAAATTAATTGCCCGCTGTGGAATGACAATAATATTGCTTTGCTCAGGTTGCCAAATGGTTAAAGTCGCATACATGCCACTGCGCAATTTTTGCTCTTTATTGGGGATGGTCGCTTGTACTTGAATCACACCGCTGTCTTTATCAATAGAAGGCTCAATCGCGTTGATTGTGCCCGTGAAAGTATCATTTGGATAAACATCTGTATGTAATTCCATAGGCATATCTAATTTCAATAAAGGCAAGGCTTTTTGCGGCACAGTAAAGCGCACCCGCATCTCGTCCCGACTTTCCAAATTAGCCACTACATCCCCCGGTTTGACATATTGCCCGACTTGCACTTGCCGAATCCCCATCAATCCATCAAACGGAGCTTTAATTTCTAAACGCTCAATCACAGCTCTAGCACTCGCAACTTCAGCTAATGCCACTTTATACGCAGAATCCGTCGTATCAATTGCTTCTGCTGCAATCACTTTTTGCTCATATAAACGCTGATTGCGTGACAAAGTGCTTTTTGCCGATGCCAGCCGTGCCTCTGCTGCGCGCAAATTGGCAACTTCCACACTGGATTCTAAAGAGACTAAAGCTTGATTTTTCTTAACCCGCTCACCCGATTCAAAATGTAAAGAATCGACCAAACCTGCGACAGAGGTTGTCACATCAACACCGCGAGAAGGCTCAACATAACCAATCGCATGAATAGAAGGTCGCCATTGTCCTGCGTTGACTGTTAAGACTTCCACAGGGGCTTCAGGCTCAGGCAAACTTGCCATGACTTCTTTAATTTTTTGTGCTTTGAAAAGGTTAAAACCAAAAACAGAACCAAATAACAATACACACAGCACAATAACGCTTAGAAACCACCGTATCATAAAATCTCCCCAGAATTAGCTTGCGGATGAATAATTAACGCATCCCAACAAGCCTGAATAAAAGTAGTACGTTGTTCGTTCGTTAAATCATGAAAATGACGTTTGTGAATATGGAAATACCACTCAATGGGCCCTAAACCCACACACAATAAAACCTCTACGGGCAAAGGCTTGAATATGCCTTGTTCTATGCCTTGTTTGGCAAAATCTAACAACGGTCGAAAATATTCTTCAATACAAGATTTGGTTTGATGATTTTCGCTGGGCAATAAATCCAGCATGGCTTTAGTGACAAAGCGGTCAGGATAAGCAAAGTTGCAAGCAATCACGTTATTAATCAAGATTTCTAATTGTTGTCTCAACGGCAATTCAGAACGTACATCTTTACAAATGTAATAAGAAATTTGCGTAATTAAATCTTGATGTAAAGCATTGATTAATGTTTCTTTATCTTTAAAATAACGGTAAATTGTACCTGTAGGAATGCCTGATTCTTTCACAATCATGCTGATGCTAGTACCGTGCAAACCGTGACGATTCAGCAAACGCCGTGTTGCATCTAAAATAATGCGTTGCTTTTCATCCATAAGTTTTCCTTGATTCAGAATGAACGTTCATTCCAGTTTAGAGTCAGAATAAAGGGATGTCAAATACACTTTATGCAAAACCTGAAAAATTGCTAAATTTTAAAATTTGACAATTTTCTCTACGCTTAAACCTGTGATTTTCATTATGGTTTCTAGGGAAATCCCTTCGGCTTTTATATTTTGGGCGGTTATAGTAAACGCATCTTAAATTGCATAAATTGGAGTGCAATAGCTTTAGCTATTGCTTTTTAATCTTTTGATTGAACATTACTTTAGCGATTACGCCACTGGCAATAGCTGAAGCTATT
>CAZKST010000239.1:0-5169 GCA_964555395.1 uncultured Thiotrichaceae bacterium
CTTCCGCCAATCGCCGCAACACTGCGGGATATAACTGATGTTCTAACGTTAAAACCCGTGTGGCTAAACTTTCTGGCGTATCTTCGGGCAATACTTCAAGTTGCGCTTGCGCTAAAATCGCGCCGCTGTCCAACTCTTCTGTCACATAGTGCACGGTCGCGCCGTGATAACGACAGCCCGCTTCTAAAACCCGTTGATGGGTATTTAAGCCTTTGAATTCAGGTAATAATGACGGGTGAATATTAATCAAACGTCCTGCATAATGTTGCACAAAAGCAGGGGTTAAAATCCGCATAAAACCCGCAAGCACTACAACATCAGGGGCAAAACTATCAATCAATTCACTCAGTGCATTATCAAACGCTTCACGATTCGCAAATTGTGTATGTTCAAGTACCGCCGTAGGAATATCTGCAACTTGAGCATAAAATAAACCCGCCGCATCAGCGCGATTGCTAATGACGGCGCGTATCGCAATCAGGGGGTCGCGTGCATCAAGAATGGCTTTTAAGTTGCTACCCCGTCCCGAAATTAAAACAACAACATTTAACACTGCTTTCACATTCACCTTTTGAAAAAATTATAATTCATGCTCATTGCCGTAATTCACTAATTGGCGTGGTTGTTCGGCATGGCTAAAATAAGCATTGGTAATTGCATCAGATAAATTCGGCAATAATCGCCCTAAACGTACCAGTAATTGGTCTAAATCTTTGCGGAATTTGTCACTGTCTTCTTCCGCTAAAGTGTCAACGCTGGACAGGCGAACTTGCGTTAAACCTTCTAAAATCAAGCGTCCTTCTACTGAGCGATAAGGCACTTCGTCTTCATTGTGTAAGTCTTTGATAAAATCACTTAAACGCCGTAAATTGTAACCCACTGCTCGCGGATTTAATTCACTTTGCAATAGTAATTCTAAAACAGCGTTGACTTGTAAATGCGAACGGTAGCGGCGGCGATAAGTCATTAAACTGTCTGCAACGCTTAATAAATGCTCTAAAATCGTTGCTTCGTCAGGATTTACGGTGGAAAGCATGGCGCGTAATAAGTTAGAAGTGCTGTGAGCACGTTCTAAACAGCGTCCAATCATTAAGAATCGCCAGCCTTCTTCATGTGTCATGTTTTCAGAACTTAAGCCTGAAAATGCGGCTAAATAGGTAATCAAGCTGTCTAATTCAACAATGATATTGCCTAGTTGCAAACTGGTTTGTTTTTGTAAAGCGGCAAGTTCTTCATCAATGCGAATGACGACACGCCATAAATCAGGCGATAAGCGTTCGCGCACCGAGCGGGCGGCGTTTAACAGCGATTGCAGCGTTGCGGATAAACTGCCCATGCGATTTTTGTCTAAGAAAATCGAAATAAGTTCGTTATCAGGCGCGGCAAGTTTGGTTTCATCCCCAATAAAACCGGGGTAAGTTTCAGTTAAAAAGGTTACTGTGCGCAATAAGGTGTACAGTGAATCTTTGGGCTGGTCGTTTGAAGTGTACATGTCATAGGGGTCAGTCAATGACAACAACACCGCACGGAGCAAGCGAATCGTACCTTCGGCGCGTTCTGCATAACGCCCTAACCAGAATAGATTTTCTGCTACCCGACTGGGTAATTCCCCTTGTGATTCAAATACAACAATTTTTTGTTTGGTATCAGTTAATAGCGTGACTTGTTTTTCTGGCTCGGAAGCAATGACCCATGTATCTTTGCTGATTTCGGTGGTTTGCGTCGATAAAAACGCGCTGTCCTCATCGCTGGCGACGCGGGTTAATCCACCCGGCATAACGACGAAACCGCGGTCACTGCTGACCAAGAAACTGCGTAAAGTGATAGGACGCGGCACAAGTTGACCGTTGATAAACACGGGCGCGGTTGAGCGGTTAATTTCTTCCATCCCCACAAAACAGCGGGGCTGGGCTAAAATTTGGTCGCGCAATAATTCTCGTTGTTTGCCGCTGAGCAATCGCCCGCGCACTGCTTTTTTTGCATGAATGGGCGAAATGCGTTTAATGAGGAGTTTATCCATATTAGCAAGCACATAATCGCAACTGGGTTTTTCGCCACACCACCATGCTTTAGGGGAGGGAATTTGTAATTGTTCGCCTAGATAGAATTTGGCTAATTCATCAATAAACGCAATTAATCCGCCATTTTCCAACAATCCTGTGCCCAGCGGATTGGCTAGCGAAACTGTACGTTGTCGCACGGCTTGCACCAAACCTGCAACCCCCGTATAAGAATCTGGATTTAATTCTAAGGGGTCACACATAAAGTCTTCCATCCGCCGCAAAATAACGTGGACAGGTTGTAAACCATCTAAAGTTTTTAGACAAACTTTATTATCGCGTACTGTTAAGTCCGCGCCTTGTACTAAGGTATACCCCAAATATTTAGCAACATAAGCATGTTCAAAATAGGTTTCATCATTAGGACCCGATGTTAACACCACAATGCGCGGGTCTTCATGCGGCGAAATGGCGTGTAACATTGTGCGCATTGAGCGGAAGAACAACGCTAAGCGGTGAACGTGCGAATCTCTAAATAAACTGGGCAACAAGCGCGATAAAACCAGACGATTTTCCAACGCATAACCCGCACCCGCAGGGGCTTGGGTGCGGTCACCAATTGCCCACATTTGTCCATCAGCAGCGCGGACTAAATCCACGGAGTAAAGGGGTAATACTTGTTGTTTGCTGTATTCAATATTACTACAAGCGCGCAGAAAATTTTCATCAGCGGCAATTAAATCAAAAGGAATAATTCCTTTACGCAATGCCCGCCGCTCGCCATATAAATCTTTTAATAACAACTGCATTAATTCAGCGCGTTGGGCTAATCCCCGTTCGATTCCGCCCCATTCTTCACTAGAAATCAGTAAAGGAATGGGGTCTAATAACCAAGGACGGTCTAAACCTTGTGGGTCGCCAAAGACATTATAACTCACACCGTTATCCCGCATTAAACGACGTGCTTCTTGACAGCGTTTCTCTAATTCAGGACGACCTAATGTTTGTAAAGATTTGATTAAATATTCCCAATGCGGGCGGATTTTACCCTCTTTAACGCACATCTCATCGTAGCTGCCTTCAAGGGGGCGGTAATTCACGCAAAAATCGTTTTCGTTCATAGAAGATTCAACGGATTTTAGATTAACGGATGAGACCATAATGAAACCTATTGTTGCTTATTCGCAAATGTCCACAGTTTTAAAATAATCATGCTTCACACACAAATTAAGCAGAAATTGAAACGCAATTTATAACAATTTGAAACAAAAAATGAAGCTATATTTTTGTGTAAGGAAGAATTAAACGAATAAATTAAATCGTTAAATTACACACGACATTTTAAATTCCCATAATGCTTGCTTTATTTTTTGTTTGAAATCATAAAAAAACAATTTTCAAAACAAACAAAACTTAATTTTTACTTCTTTAGTGCATTGAAATAACTTATAGAGCTGATTTGGACGATGATTTATTAAAGCTTAAAGCATAGTCTCTTTCTTCAAGTAAGTTTGATAGATTTATAACATAATATAAGTATTGTCTCTAGTAGTCATAAATACTGCATCTCCGCGAGATATTACGAAAAACAGGAGCTAATCAATATTTTTAAAGTCAAAAAGCATAAAATTCATATATTCCTGTTTAGAAAAAACTCAAGTGATAAAACTATTTTATAGTATTTTTAGGTATTAAAGTGAACGTGAATTGTTGATTGTTTTACTAAATTACCCCTTGTTTATTACAAAAAATTTATTCGAGTTTATTTATCCATCATGGCAAAGATAAAAACTGTTTATAGCTGTCGCCATTGCGGTGCAATGTCCCCCAAATGGGCGGGGCAATGTGCTGACTGTGGCGCGTGGAATACGCTTGAAGAAAGTTTACAAACACCTCCTACTGCAGCTCCTGCCAATAAAAATCCGCGCTTTGAAGGTTATGCAGGCGTACAAGCTAATATTTGCTGGCTTGGCACAGTACAAGCCCACCAAGAAAGCCGCGCTTTAACAGGGCTTGCCGAGTTTGACCGCGTGTTAGGCGGTGGATTAATTGCGGGCTCCGTCGTGCTCATTGGCGGCGACCCGGGTATTGGTAAATCTACTTTACTCTTGCAAACATTGGCGACGCTCAGCCAAATGGACAACCTCAATCCACCACTTTATGTAACAGGTGAAGAATCACCGCAACAGGTCAGCGTACGCGCCCAGCGACTTGGCTTAAACAGCGAGCGGATTAAATTACTGACCGAAACCCACATTGAACGGGTTTTAACCATTGCCTTGCAAGAAAAGCCCTCGATTATTGTCATCGACTCCATTCAAACGGTTTACACAGAAAATCTACAATCCGCGCCCGGTTCAGTGGCGCAAGTTCGGGAAAGTGCCGCACAATTAGTGCGTTTTGCCAAACAAACCAATACCACCGTTTTACTGATTGGACACGTCACCAAAGAAGGCGCGCTCGCAGGTCCCCGCGTGTTAGAACACATGGTCGACACCGTTTTATATTTTGAAGGTGATGGCGACAGCCGTTTCCGCATTGTGCGCGCCATGAAAAACCGCTATGGCGCAGTAAATGAACTCGGCATTTTTGCAATGACGGATAAAGGCTTACGCGAAGTAAGCAATCCCTCTGCCATCTTTTTATCGCGGCATGAAGAACAAGTCGCGGGCAGCATTATCATGGTTACTCGCGAAGGAAGCCGCCCGATGCTGGTTGAAGTGCAAGCCCTCGTTGACACATCACACATGCCCAATCCGCGCCGCATTACCGTCGGTTTAGAGCAAAATCGCCTAGCCATGTTACTTGCCGTTCTCAGCCGTCACGGCGGCATTATCACCTATGACCAAGATGTATTTGTCAACGTTGTGGGCGGTGTGCGGGTGACAGAAACGGGCGCAGATTTAGCGGTGTTACTGGCGATTTTATCCAGTTTGCGCAACGCGCCCTTGCCTAAAAATCTCATTGTTTTCGGCGAGGTAGGATTAGCAGGCGAAATTCGCCCAGTTCCCAATGGTTTAGAACGTTTACGCGAAGCCGCCAAACATGGTTTTAAACGGGCAATTATTCCCAAAGGCAATGCGCCCAAAGAACATAGTATTACGGAAATGGAAATTATCCCCGTACAACGTTTAGTTGATGCTTTGCATAGTGTGTGACAAAACAAAAA
>CAZKST010000240.1:0-5137 GCA_964555395.1 uncultured Thiotrichaceae bacterium
CCGCGCCTGGTCGTTATGTTGTAAAACGGATTGGTTAATTTTTAACTAAATTCGGTGTAGTTGCATAAAAAAAGACCCGCTAGGTTTTGAAAATCTAGCGGGTTTTTTTGAATTAAGAGAAGTGCAATAGCTAAAACGAGAGCTGAGAAACGAAAAGAAAATACGCTACTACACTACAACTCAACTATTCACAATCAATGCAAAAATACCTAAAACTTTCTCAACTTCATTAATAAAAAAACGCACACTATCAATTTCTAACTGTTTATCTTTTAAACGCATAAAATGCCAATCATAGGCATTCGTAACACATCCATACATAAACGCTAAAGATTTCTCATTTTCTTGATTAAACAAAGTAGCAGCATACATTTCAGCCGCACACTGCGCAAAACCCTCTTCTAAAGTTCTATTTTTAGCTTCAACTAAACAAAAGATTGGTGCAGTTAATTCAATTGTATTTGACTGACTATTTAAAATAAAATCACAAAAACCACTTAAACCCGCCGACGGCACATCCAAACTCACCCCCGAAAAAACTCCCACTTTATCAGGATAAAGCCGATGTACTTCTTTTAAGATTGGCGTAATTAAAAACTCAGATTTTGCTTTTTCTGTCAACAAACTATATTGCTGCGCTTCCTCTAAATCTTCCTGCAATTTACGCGAAGGAAACACAGGTTTAATCTCATGAAATAAATGATTTCGTTGATGCGTAATCTGCAATTCACGCTGTAATTTTTGCAAAGAATTAAAATCTGAATAAGCCATTATCATGTTCTTAAGAAATTACGCAATTGAATGAAAGAAACCTGTAGGATGGGCTGACGATAGGAAGCCCATCAAGACTATTTATCGGCACTTATTCACAGAATAGATTGATTTAATGTCAGTTTATCCTTGTACGCTAGCCTTATTGATGGGCTTCCTTACGTCAGCCCATTTGAACTATATAACTTTTAAACTATTTACTTTCCCTGATTCTCTAAAGAAACAGGCGGCACATTAGAAACAACTAATTCATTATTTTCCTCTAAATTGCTTAATTGCAAACTCTCATCTTCCTCTAAAACTTTCTCACTTTCTCGCGCTAAATTAAAACCGCAATAACTCACCACTAACGCGCCTTGAATACCAATTGCGACAAATGTCACGATTTGCAAAATAATAGAATAAGCCACCGCTTGCGTTTCTGAAATTTGGTAAAGTTGCAAAGCTAACACCGAAGCAATTTGATAAATCCCTACGTTACCCGGTGCGGAAGGTAAAGAACCGCCTAAACCAATGAAAACTCCCACCGTTACCGCTGCATCAAAACTGAGTGTCCAACCAAAGGCTTGGAAAATATACCAAAAACTATGATAGTCCACCCAAAAAGCAAAAATACTCAGAAAAACAGCCGCTAATAAACTGCTAATATGTCTAAAAGCTTGTACCGCTTCTAAACCGTGTAAAGTCATTTCTTGCAGTTTTTTGGCAAAACCGACGAAATGATAACTTGCAAGCCATTTGTGTAATTTATCAACAGTTACCATTAGAATAATCAATGAGATTAAAATAGCCACTGCAATAATTACAACCCCTGTTCCTAAACGCGGGTCTAAGCTTTTGCCATGCCAACCGATAATAAATAACAGGATAAAGCCCAAAGTTAGCACATCGGCTAAACGGTCTAATACCACAGTTGATAAAGCGCGTCCTAAAGGCGTTCCTGTAAAGTGCTTGATACTAATTGCTTTTAACACTTCCCCCGCCCGCAAAGGATAAATCATATTGCCTAAATATCCGATACTGTTGGCTTGCCAAAAAGCGACGTAATTTTTTACAGGTTGACGGGCAATAAATAACCAACGTAATGAACGAATTGCAATAGAAATCCACATTAACACTGTTGCAAACAGCAATTCTTGAAAACGCAGATTTTGCAAAGTTTGCCAGAACGTTTGCCAATCTAGGCGGGCAAACAAAATTGCTAAAATACTTAAACTAATTAACGTGCCGATTGCAATAAACCAATGTCTTTTTTTCATTTGTATGCTGTCATCAATAAATAAAGGATAATTATCCTAACGGGAGTAATTCTGGATTAATTTCTGATATAACTCAATGGTTTGTTTTACTTTGCTGTCCCAACTGTATAAATTTTCTGCCACTTGCCGCGCCGCTTGTGCCCGTTGTTGCCAACGCTCTGGCTGTTGCACAATATTTTCAAAACACGCCGCTAAATCGTTAACCACCCCTTGCCAATTCGTCATTGGCAATAATTGCCCCACTTCATCCGTCACAATTTCCGCCGGTCCCCCAAAATTCAACGCAATCACGGGACGACCCACTGCCATCGCTTCTAATAACACTGCGCCGCCCGATTCACGCACGGAAGGCAAGCAAAGTGCGTGCGCTTGTTGCATTTTCTCCACCACTTGCGCTGCTGGCAATGCACCATGAAAAGTGACTTGTGCTTGTAAAGCTAATTGTTGAGTTTTCGCTTCCAACTCTGGACGTTGTGAGCCATCGCCGACAATATCCAGTTGAATATTCAGTTTATCTTTTACCTTTGCTACTGCTTCTAACAACATCGCAATGCCTTTAAATGGCACTAAACGCCCGACATAGACAATTTTCAGCGGCATTGTTGCCGACGGAAAGTCTAACCATGGTTTTGCAGTAAATAAATCTAATAACACGCCATTTTCAATCGTTTTAACGCATTTTTCGTGATAACGCTTAGGAATACCATTTAACGTCGCTTGCGTGGCGACCAATAAAGCACTGGCTTTGGGTAATGTGCGATATAACCATTGTGGAATTAGCGCAAGATTGCGGGCGGGATAAATCCAACTAGAATCTGCTTGCATGATTTCTGGAAAGTTTTTAGGGTTAGGCATGTTGCCATTCCAAGGACCCAGCACTAACGGTAAATTGAGCGTATGCAAACGCGTGGCGATTTTAGGTGAAACGGGGGTAGGAATATGAATAATATCCCATTTTTGCGCATGGCGTTGCTGCTGTTTAAGCATTTTTACCATTGTATAATCATAGACGTAAGTGTCTAATGAAGAAAGCAAAAAGGTTGCATGTTCACTGCGCGGGAATAATTTCACTGCCAAACGATACAAAGGCCCTGCAAACCATTCAGTATCGATAAAAATCACTTCGGTATTAGGAAAAGGCGCGCCCGCTTGAGTTAATGCTGCTTGATTGCGAATGTGCGTGACTAAAGTCACTGGGACAGATTTTGCTAAATGCGCATACCATTGCCAACCAATTTGTGAAACGGATTCGCCGCGTGGCGCACATTGATAAGCAGACAATAAAACACGCGGAGTTTGTGCGGATACGGATGCAATGGAACTCATAAAGAAATATCCTTGTAGCCAATGAAAAAATCACGATATGCTTTAAATAAAGGACGCAATAGAAAAAAATGTCGCCGCAGACAAAAGAGTAACACTTTAGCACAAAAGCGAAAGAGAGCTGCAAACCCTAAAAAACGGGGATAAAAACGGGCGGTAAATTTTAAAGTGCTCAAGTTTTCATAATACGTTGCTTTGCACAATTTTTGTACATCTTGTCCTAAAATAGATGCACCACCTTGATGATAAATAATGCTGCGTGGACACCAAGCAATATTTAAACCGTGTGCTTTTAGCCGCAAAGTATAATCTAACTCTTCATAATATAAGAAATAATCTTCTGTTAATGTGCCAATTGCACGAATGGCAGAAACCCGCAAAAATAAAGATGCGCCTGCAACATAATCTAAAAGTGGTTGGGTAGAAAGGTTTAAAACGGAGGCTAACGGCTGTCCTGCATAGACTGGACGCACAATGGTAGTTAAAGGAAAATAGCGGCTACCGCCCGCACATTGCACGCGGTCGCGCTGTTCAAAATCTACTAAAGTACTGCCCCATAAGGCAATTTCAGGCGTTTGCGTTGCACAATGAATAAGTTCTATTAACGCTGTGGGCGTAACTTCGGTATCATTATTGAGAATCCAGACAAACTCCACAGATTCATCTGCCAAAGCGTAACGAATGCCGACATTATTACCACCTGCAAAGCCTAGATTATGTCCCGTTTGAATTAAAGTAAAAGCGGTTAAAATAGTATTGGAAAGTTCAGGTTTTTCTAATAGCGTTATTTGAGGAAACTGTTTTAATCCCCATTGTTGAATTTGGGTAAAAGAATCATTACTTGAAGCATTATCACAAACGATAATAGAAAGTTGATGTTGCTCTAATTTTAAATGTGTTAATGACGATAAACAATGCAGTGTTTCTTGCCAATGATTCCAATTCAACACAATAACGGCAATATGCACAATTTGATTCCTATTTAAATGTAATTTAACAATGCAAACTTATTTTGAACAATTACAAACAGTATTATTAACATGGTTAAAACAACAACCATTAGAATTAAATGAATTTTTATTGATAAAGAAACTGCAAAAAGAAAATTATGAAGGTTTTCCCAATGTTTCTTTAACAGATAATATGGCATTATTTAAAATGCACTTTATTTTGCACCACGCGCTTTACCGTTTACAACAACGTTTACTTGTAGAGCAAAATTATTGTTTAAATATTAATGCTATTAAAATCCAGCTTTTTCCCTATCATGCAGGACAAATCGCTATCAGTGAATATGATGTAATGCGCGACTATTATCTCAATTGGGATAATTTTGAGAAAATGACGGGAGAAAAATTAGAAAATTTATTAAATAATTTTTGGCAGAAATTTTATGCAAAAAATGAATATCAACAAGCTCTAGCGATTCTTGAATTAAAAGAACCCACAAATTATGAATTAATTAAAAAACGTTATCGTATTCTTGTCGGACAACATCATCCAGACCGAGGCGGCGATAAAGAAAAATTGCAGCAAATTAACCAAGCAATGGAAATTTTAGAAAAATATTATGCTGCATCTTAAAATAGATATTATTATAATGTTTTCATTTTCCAATAAGCAAGGTTATAAAACAGAATGTTAGCAATTGATTTACGTTCCATTAGTAAAACTTACCATCTTTATGAAAATGGTTGGCAACGTCTTAAAGAACTGATTACCCGTCGCCCGCAAGGAAAATCCATGTATGCCTTGCAACCGTTAGATTTGCAAGTACCATTCGG
>CAZKST010000241.1:0-5082 GCA_964555395.1 uncultured Thiotrichaceae bacterium
TAATCAATATGGAACAGCTGTATGGGGAAATAAAAGATAATTTTTTACTAACTCAAAATTGGTGATTAAATTTATTAGGAATAATAGATTTTTCTAAAAATCTGCTGGGTTTTAAAAACCTAGCAGATATTTTTTAACTTAAATGTTTAAACACTTAAGAGACACTCAAATGCCCCTTGAAACAAAACTCAGATTACTTGCTAAAAACTACGCTATAGCACTAAATAAAAAAATAGAAAATCGTGTTATTGAAATGAAACAAGATAATCAATCACACCTTCTAATTTATAAAGTGCTAGGAATTACTGAAAAAGAAGGGGAAATGATTGATATTTATCAGAATAAAGGACGTTTTCTATATAAATATGCAGGCTCTTTTCTTGAAGAAGCAACAAAACAATGTTTTAAACATCAATTTCCTCATGCAGCAACTACAAAAATTGCCAATACATCAGGACAAAAACCAAAAACATTTGAAATTGATTGCCTTATTGACAAAGATGCAATTGAAATTAAATGGAGAGATGCAACAACCGATGGCGACCACATCAATAAAGAACATGCGCGTATAAAAGCCATTGCAAAAGCAGGATTTACACCCATCAGATTAATGTTTTATTATCCCAATAGAACACAAGCGAAAAAAACACAAGAAACATTAGAAACCCTTTATAAAGGTATCAACGGACAATATTATTGGGGTAATCATGCTTGGGAATATGTAAGAGAAAGAACAGGATTTGATTTAAAACAACTTTTAGAAAAAATTGCAGAAGAAAATACCCATGCAAATAAATAACAACTCCATTTATCTCGGTGATTGTCTTGAAATAATGAAAACAATAGAACACGCTTCTATTGACCTCATTTATCTTGACCCTCCTTTTTTTACCGAAAAAAAGCATAGCTTAAAAACAAGAGACCGTACAAAAGAATTTAGTTTTGACGATATATGGAACAGCGATATTGAATATAGCAAATTCTTATATGAACGTATCTTAGTCATGAAAGATTTACTAAAAGAAACAGGCTCAATCTTTGTACACTGTGATAAACACGCAGAGCATATTATTCGAGCTATTTTAGAGAACGTCTTTAGTGCTGATTGTTTTCAATCAGAAATCATTTGGACTTATAAAAGATGGTCAAATGCTAAAAAAGGACTTTTACCCAGTCATCAAAACATTTACTTTTACTCAAAATCAAACAACTTCAAATTCAATACCCTATTTACACCCTACTCAGAAACTACAAATATTGACCAAATTTTACAAAATAGAACAAAAGACACACATAATAAATCTATTTATGAAACTGATGAAAAAGGTTGTTTTAAACATGGAAAAGAAAAACTAGGTGTTCCATTAAATGATGTATGGGATATTCCTTATTTAAATCCAAAAGCAAAAGAAAGAACAGGTTATCCCACGCAAAAACCTTTATTACTCCTTGAAAGAATCATTGAGTTAGTAACCGATGAAAACGATTTAGTTCTAGACCCTTTTTGCGGAAGTGGGACAACCTGCGTTGCTGCAAAATTGCTTAAACGTCATTTTATTGGCATTGATAAATCACAAGATGCAGTTAATCTTACAAATCAAAGAATAGCCAACCCAATCAAAACAGAATCTAATTTATTAAAACAAGGAAGAGATTCTTACGATAACTCAGATAAAGAAGCCCTTGCTTTATTAGCAGGAGTTTCTTTTCAACCTGTTCAACGCAATAATGGAATAGATGCTATCTTAGTAGAACAATTTGAAAATACACCTGTTTTAGTAAAAGTACAAAAACAGCATGAAACTTTATCACAAGCAATTTCAATTTTATTAAAAGCAAAAGAAAAGAAACAAGCTAAAAAAGTTATTCTGATTCAAACGCAAGAAACAGATTTATTTGAAAAGTATAATGAGCAAGAGGGACTTATTATTCTTCAATCTCCTGCCTTGCAAATCGCTAAAGCATTAGAAAAAAATTTAGAAAATAAAACGATAAAAAACCAAATAGAATGGCTATCACCCACGTTACCATTATAATCTCCATCCCACCTCCCCCTTGTTTTTCCCCCCGCTTTCGCCCACACTAAACACAACTACTGTCTTTTTATCCAGCACTACACCGCCCATGAACACACTCAAACTCCGTGGCGTAAAAACCCACAACCTCAAAAATATTGACCTTGACCTCCCCCGCGACAAACTAATCGTCATCACCGGACTCTCAGGCTCAGGCAAATCCTCCCTCGCCTTCGACACCCTCTACGCCGAAGGACAACGCCGCTACGTCGAATCCCTCTCCGCCTACGCCCGCCAATTCCTCTCCATGATGGAAAAACCCGACGTAGAACACATAGAAGGACTCTCGCCCGCCATCTCCATTGAACAAAAATCCACCTCCCACAACCCCCGCTCCACCGTCGGCACCGTCACCGAAATCTACGACTACCTCCGCCTGCTCTACGCCCGCGTCGGCACACCGCAATGCCCCACCCACGCCATCAAACTAGAAGCCCAAACCATCAGCCAAATGGTTGACCAACTCCTCGCCCTCCCCGCCGACAGCAAACTCATGCTCCTCGCGCCGCTCATCAAAAACCGCAAAGGCGAACACCAACAACTGTTCGCCAGCCTACAAGCCCAAGGCTTTGTCCGCGCCCGCGTCAATGGCGAAATCATCCCGCTCGACGAACCGCCCAAACTAGACCTCCACAAAAAACACACCATAGAAGTTATCGTTGACCGCTTCAAAGTGCGCGACGAACTCAAACAACGCCTTGCCGAATCGCTAGAAACCGCCCTACGCCTAGGCGAAGGACGCGCCGAAGCCCACTTCATGGACGAAGACCGCCCGCCGCTCACCTTCTCCGCCAACTTCGCCTGCCCCGAATGCGGCTACAGCCTCAGCGAACTAGAACCGCGCCTATTCTCCTTCAACAACCCCGTCGGCGCGTGCCCCGAATGCGACGGCTTAGGCATCAAACACTACTTTGACCCCGCCAAAGTCATTGTTAATGCCGAACTCACCCTTGCCGAAGGCGCGATTCGCGGCTGGGACAATCACACCGCCTTCTACTTCCAAATGCTCAAAGACTTAGCCAAACACTACCAATTTGAGCTGGCATTGCCCTACAAACAACTGCCTGAATCGGTTAAACAAATGATACTCTACGGCTCAGGCAGCGAAATCATCGACTTCAACTACCAAAACGACAAAGGCACAAGCTTTGCCCGCAAAAAACCCTTTGAAGGCGTGATTCCCAACCTAGAACGCCGCTACCGCGAAACCGACTCCGACGCAATGCGCGAAGAATTCGCCAAATACCTCAGCCACCAAGAATGCCCCAGTTGCCACGGCGCACGCCTCAACGAATCCGCCCGCCACGTTTTCATCGCCGAGCGCAACTTGCCCAGCCTCACCGCGCTGCCCATTGGCAAACTGCACACCTTCACCGCCGAACTCAGCCTCAGCGGACACAAAGGACAAATTGCCAGCAAAATCCTAAAAGAAGTGGTCAGCCGCCTACAATTCCTCATCAATGTCGGCTTAGACTACCTCACCCTTGACCGCAGCGCGGACACACTTTCAGGCGGAGAAGCGCAACGCATCCGCCTTGCCAGCCAAATCGGCGCGGGCTTGGTCGGCGTAATGTACATCCTCGACGAGCCGTCCATCGGCTTACACCAACGCGACAATCAACGCCTGCTCGACAGCCTGTTGCACCTGCGCAATTTGGGCAATACTGTTATCGTCGTTGAACATGATGAAGATGCCATTCGGCAAGCCGATTATGTCGTTGACATGGGCATTGGCGCGGGCGTGCATGGCGGCTCAGTCGTCGCACAAGGCACACCCGCCGACGTGATGCAAGTCACCGAATCGCTGACAGGACAATATTTATCAGGACGGCGAAAAATTGCGATTCCCAGCGAACGCCGCCCTGTCAATCCCGACAAACTGCTATGTTTGCAGGGTGCACGCGGCAATAACTTGAAAAATATCAACGTTGAATTCCCTATCGGTTTATTGACTTGCATTACAGGCGTTTCAGGCTCGGGCAAATCCACATTGATTAACGACACGTTGTATCCATTAGTCGCCAAATTTTTAAACGATTCCAACTTAGAAGTCGCGCCGTATTCTGCTGTCACGGGCATTGAACATTTTGATAAAGTTATCAACATTGACCAAAGCCCCATCGGACGCACGCCGCGCTCTAATCCTGCGACTTACACAGGACTCCTCACGCCAATTCGCGAATTATTCGCCGCCACCCAAGAAGCGCGTTCACGCGGATACACCGTTGGGCGATTCAGTTTTAATGTCAAAGGCGGACGCTGTGAAGCCTGCCAAGGCGACGGCATGATTAAAGTAGAAATGCACTTTTTGCCTGATATGTATGTGACTTGCGACGTGTGCCACGGACACCGTTACAACCGCGAAACGCTAGAAATTTTGTATAAAGGCAAAACGATTTCAGAAGTGTTAAATATGACGGTAGAAGACGCTTATCCGTTTTTTGAAGCCATTCCCACCGTGGCGCGCAAATTAAAAACGCTGATAGATGTCGGGTTGTCCTATATCACACTCGGACAAAATGCGACGACTTTATCGGGTGGCGAGGCGCAGCGGATAAAATTAGCCAAAGAGTTGTCTAAACGCGACACGGGCAAAACTTTGTATATTTTGGATGAGCCGACGACGGGTTTACATTTTCATGACATTGAGCAATTGCTGGCGGTGCTGATGCGCTTGCGCGAGCATGGCAATACGATTTTAGTGATTGAACACAATTTAGACGTGATTAAAACGGCGGATTGGCTGATAGATTTGGGCCCTGAAGGCGGCGAAGGTGGCGGACAAATTATCGCGACAGGCACACCCGAGCACGTCGCACAATTGGAGCATTCACACACAGGGCGTTTTTTACGCGGGATGTTGGGGTAATTTGAACATTGGTAGGGTGGAATAGCGCAGCGTATTCCACCATTTTGTCTGAACCTTAATTCACATAATTTTCTTGATTAACTTAATGAAAAAATTAAGAAAATTAAGTTAATTGTGTGAATTAGGGTTCAGACAAAG
>CAZKST010000242.1:0-5063 GCA_964555395.1 uncultured Thiotrichaceae bacterium
CAATTAATTCCCATCCTTTTCTTTTAAGTATAATACAGAGAAAATTATCCTAATCGCCGTTTAAAAATCTCTGCCAAGCGCAAAGTATTATTTTGTAAATGATAGCTGCGTAAAATTTTCTCGCGGGCGGCGGAGCTAATTTGTGCATATAAATCAGGATTATCCATTAACAATATAATAGCATTTGCTAATTTTTCATCATCTGACGGCGGCGTTAATAATCCTTGTCCCGCTTCAATTAATTCAGGAATGCCCGTAATGTGGGTGGTAACGCAAGGAATTCCCATTGCCATTGCTTCCATTAAAACCACGGGCACTCCTTCGGCAAAACTTGCCAATGCAAATACATCCGCTTGTTGATAATACTCTAAAATTTTGTCTTGATTCACTGCCCCCGTAAAAGTCACTAACGCCTCTAAACCCAAACTATGCGTTAATTCTTTGAGCAGCTCACGGTCGGGACCATCGCCGACCATGTACAAATGCACATCACGCCCTGCGTGCTGCAAGCGCGTCATCGCTTTTAATAAAATCGCTTGTCCTTTAACAGCAACCAAACGCCCCACACAAAGTACATTAAAAGGCTTGGGATTTATGCGCGGTTCGCGTTTATCAAAACGTTGCGGGTCAACGCCTAACGGGGAAATTTCAAATTTATCCCAGTGTTTAGGGTTAGAAAATGCCATTAACTGACTTTGTGCATAATGACTAATGCAGCAAATAAACGCCGCGTGTTGAATTTTTTCAGGTAAATAATTAGCGTTGACATTATAAAATTCATCGGGACCGTGCACGGTAATTGAATAATCAATGCCAAATAAGCGATTGACTAATAAAGCAACCGTTGCCGCAGGATTGGCAAAATGTACATGCAAATGGTTTAAATTTTTTTGCTGCATCCATTGTCCAATCATCACCGCTTCCACAAAATAAAACAGACAAAATAACAATTTTTTAAGGTCAAAACCGCCTAATTTAAGCGCGTAAGCCAACGTTTTGAAGTATGCTAAAGGGCGAGACATCATTACTTTGAATTGTGAATTCAATGCCGCCGCTATTCCCGCCTGTTTTAAATAAAAAGTCTGGGCTTGTTCGTCGCGCTCAGTCGCGGTCAGTTTTTCTATTGAACGGTCGGGCGAATTAATAGAAGCCACGCAAATATCAAAACCTAATTCGCGTAAAGTCGTGACTTCGCGCAAAATAAACGTGTGCGAAATCGCAGGATAACGGCTGACTAAATAAGCAATGCGTGGAAGGGGGGAGGCAGTATTCATAAATAAAAAAGTATCCTTTGTATATCAGTAAATAAATGATTCAACTCATCCAAAATTATTAGGGGGTCATTATGAAAAATATGAAAAAACAGGGCTTAGTTGCTTTGTTCATGTGTGCGCTTAATATGCCAGTTTTTGCTAAAGAAACAGGCAATATTTTTGTTAGTTTAGAGCAAGCTAAAACGGTTGTTGTTTTAAATGGTAAAGATTTTTCTGTGCTCAAAAAAATTCCTACCAGTGAACAGCCACGCGCATTGCAATTTAATGCAGACAAAACTTTATTATACGTCGCTTGTGGCGATGGAAACTCCGTGAATGTAATTGATGTTGCTAAATTAGCAGTGGTCGATAAATTAAGAGTTGGTGAAGAGCCAGAAATTTTTGACTTGAGTCCTGATGATAAATTCTTATTTGTGTCTAATGAAGATGATAGCGAGCTTACGATTTTTGACCTGAGCAAAAAACAAAAAGCGGCTACAGTTGAAGTAGGCGCAGAGCCAGAAGGGGTGCTTGTTAGTCATGATGGTAAAATTGTTTATGTCGCTTCTGAAGTTGCTAACATGGTGCATGTCATCGATGTAGAAAAACGGGAGGTGTTAACAAACATTGTGGTGGGTAATCGTCCACGTCGTTTTGCATTATCTCAAGACAGTAAGACTTTATATGTCAGTAATGAAATTGGGGGGACTGTATCGGTAATTGATACAGAAAAACGGATAGTTACGGGAGAAATTAAATTTCAACCCAAAGGCTTTAAACAGGAAGTTATTACCCCTGTCGATTTGATGTTAAGTGCGGATGATAAAACCTTATTTGTTACTTTAGGGCGGGCTAATCATGTCGCTGTTGTGAATACGGCTGATTTAACCGTGAAAGATTATATTTTAGTGGGACAGCGCGCTTGGGGATTAGGCATGAAGCGCGATAACAGTTTGTTATTTGTGGCTAATGGTTTAAGTGATGATATTTCTATCATTAATGCACAAACATTAAAAGTGGAAAAATCTGTCCCCGTTGGAAAATCACCACACAGTATTGTCGTGGATGATTAATTTGAAATTAATTTTACAGTATTGTAGCTAGCTAAAAACTTGCTAGGTTTTAAAAACCCAGCAGGTTTATTTGAACAGGCTTGTAGGTCTGCCAATCCATGAAGAATTGGCAGACCTAACATAAAGCTCTAATTTGTTTAAAACTTTACTCGTTGAGCTTCAAATTACATTACCATGCAGTGCGACATTTCCGCGTGCCATTTTTCGGGGGGCGTGCAGAGATAGTCTAAATTAACTTCGCTCGGCGGCGCAACGGTAAAAGTCGTATAGTTTAAACCTTCTGTAAGCCATTGATTACTATCATACGGATTAGCCCCCGTTTTCACTATCACCGCATATAAGTGATAAGTGCCCGTTGGCAAAGTGCGAACAGCAATTGAAAACAAAGAGTATGAGCCATTTAATACGCTATTTTGCTTAAACGCACTTGCTGTTTTAACCAAGTTAGCGTCAGCATTAATAAAATAAAAACCTGATTCATTAGGGTTTTGTATTGCTAAATAAGGCACTTGCACGGCTAAGTATAAATCGCCTTGTTGTGCTTTATCGACTCTAAAGTCGATTGTTAAAGTATCAGTTAATGCGGGCATTGCACTGGATAATTGCCACTGATTTGCAGAAAGTGGAGTTATCCATAACAACATGAAACATAAGCTTAAAATCCGCATTATATGCTCCTAATCTTTGATAAATTATTCACAATGCTGTTCAGTTTCATGCCATTTTTGCGGGGCAACGCAACCATGCACTTTATCTTCTGCAATCGTTGGTTGGATGTTTAATGCACCTGCGGCATAAGAAAAAGCTTTATCAATTGCTGCTGTTGAAGGATAAACATAAACTGTTGAAGAGACAGTTGGGTCATAAGTTGCAGGCTCTGTGGTTGGACAATCACTTGGCAACGGATTTTTAACTAAATCGCGATTTACAATCAGCGCGGGCGCGTAAGGTCTGCCAATTTCTCCCATATTGCTTGTGTCAAAATGAGGTGTAGGCGCGATTTGCCAATTCATATATTTTGAGCCTGCTGCTTCAATACATGCTTGCATAACAGGCACATATAAACGCGCTTGCGTTGCACAACGTCCAACTGTTCCCGCCGCCGCAGTTTTGCTAGGAAAACGCGGTAAAGTAGGTTTAAATTCTAAAACGCCATAACGCTCATTAGGGACTGCGCCATCTGCCCAAATTAAAGTATTGGTCGCTTCTGTATATTTTGCACCATGACTATCAGTGAATGGGATAATCTCAGTTTTTAACATTGTGCCTGTTTTATAAGCAGGTTGATATTTAAATTCTGGATTAACTAACGCTTTAGGTGCGGCTACACCCCCTGTGCCAGTATTAATGCCAGCAGGCACGCCGACAAGGGTAAAATTCCACGCATTGGCGGTCGTATCTTGTGCAAGTAATTTATTAATCTGTAAATCTTCTGCTTGGGTTAAAGTACCCGGTAAAGTGCTAGTGGTTAATTTGCTACCGTCTAATAAAAAAGTATCTTTGCCAATTGGCAGTACAACGACCACATGATTAGTATCGGCATAAGGCTCGGCGTGACCACAAGAATGACTAATCGTTACCCCTAAAATAGGTGAACTTCCTTCTAAATAGCCTGCATTTGCATTGCCCGTTGGACTGGTTGCAGAAGCATTATCCCAAGTTGCATGACTTGCAGTAATTCCAGCATGAGCAAAAACGTTATTTGCACTGCCTAAAGTGGCTATTAAGATACTTGTTGCTAATATTTTTTTCATATTTGTTCTTATCCGTTGCTTCGAGAAAAGTGAAGGACTACTTCTCGGCAATAAATAAGCCAAAAAAAGATATTTTTTAGTGATTTATAAATCACTAATTTTACATAAATATCAGTAATTTAATGTATTCTAATTTATAAAATTATGCGTGATATGCCTTAAAGTGATAGGTCATTTCACACATCCTTGTTTTATCTTTCATCTTACTTTGCAAGTGTTTTAAAGCACATTACAATGTGTTTTGTAAAATTTTCTATCACTACTACGTTAAGCCTCTTTTATCATGGAAAACCCACCTGAAATCTCAAGCCGAATTAAAGATTTAGCGGAAGATAATCGTCCGCGTGAAAAACTATTACAACGCGGCGCAAATGCCCTGACCGATGCCGAATTACTCGCAATTTTTTTGCGGACAGGCATTAAAGGCAAATCTGCGATTGTGTTAGCTGAAGAATTATTAACGCATTTTGGCGATTTGCGCAGCTTACTGGGCGCGACGCAAGCGCATTTTTGCGAAGCTAAAGGTTTGGGCGAAGTCAAATATATTCAACTACAAGCCTGTTTAGAATTGAGTAAACGCTATTTGCGCAGTTGTTTACAACGCGGCGATAGCCTAACCAGTCCCGAAGCCACGCGCCAATATTTAATGAGCGAAATTAGCGGGCGACAAGAAGAAGTATTTGCTTGTTTATTTTTAGATAATAAAAACCGAGTGATAAAATTTGAAGAATTATTTTATGGCACGATTGACAGCGCAAATGTGCATCCGCGTGTTATTGTTAAAAAAGCGTTGCAACATAATGCAGCCGCCGTGATTTTGACCCACAATCACCCGTCAGGCGTAGCAGAACCGAGTCAATCGGATGTTAAAATCACTCAAACTTTGAAAAAAGCCTTAGATTTAATTGATGTGCGAGTGCTTGACCATTTTGTGGTGGGGGATGGGTACGGCGTGTCGTTGACTGAGCGGGGATTGTTGTAAA
>CAZKST010000243.1:0-5029 GCA_964555395.1 uncultured Thiotrichaceae bacterium
AAACGATGACGAATTAAAGCAAGACTTTTAAAGAAACTTGTTTGTAATAAAGTAATGCGTGCATATTCAGAGCAAGATAAATCCTGATGTTTTACTGCATAAGCACAGCGAAAACCTTTATGCGGTGAGATGTATTTTTGATAAACACGAATTAGTTTAGCGGCGAGGCGGTTTAGCATGGTGTGAGGTTGATTAAATGGAATTAAAGAAAATTTTACAACTATTTTTGTGATTAAAACACAGTTTCAATATCTTTTATATCTAAATAAACTTTAAGGAATATACAATGTCTGAACAAGAAATTGAAAAGTTATTCATTGAGAAATTAGAAATTCTTAAATATATTTACCGTTCAGATATTCACGACCGCACGGCATTAGAGCAAAATTTTCGCCAGCATTTTGAGGCATTAAATCGCGTTAAACTAACGGATACAGAATTTAAACGGTTGTTAGAACAAATTATTACTACGGATATTTTTGTTGCTGCTAAACATTTGCGGGAACAAAATCATTTTGAGCGTGAAGATGGTACGCCATTATATTATACCTTGGTGAATATTAAGGACTGGTGTAAAAACACTTTTGAAGTGATTAATCAATTACGCATTAACACTGATAGTAGTCATCACCGTTATGATGTGATATTGCTACTTAATGGTGTGCCAATGGTGCAAATTGAGCTAAAAAATATCACGATTAGCCCGCGCCGCGCGATGCAGCAAATTGTAAATTATAAAAATGATGCGGGTAACGGATATGGCAAAACTTTGCTGTGTTTTATGCAAATGTTTGTCGTCAGTAATCGCACGGATACTTGGTATTTTGCCAATAATAACCATCGGCATTTTAATTTTAATGCGGATGAGCGTTTTTTGCCGCTCTATCAATTTGCGGATGCAGATAATAAAAAAATCACGGATTTAAATGAGTTTGCTGAGAAATTTCTGGCTAAATGTACTTTAGGCGAAATGATTAGCCGTTATATGGTGCTGGTCAATAATGAGCAAAAATTGTTGATGATGCGTCCTTATCAAATTTATGCAGTTAAGGCAATTGTCGCGTGTATTCATCAGCGATGTGGTAATGGTTATATTTGGCATACGACAGGAAGCGGCAAAACCTTAACTTCTTTTAAAGCTTCTACCTTATTAAAAGATAACGATGATATTTATAAATGTTTATTTGTGGTTGACCGTAAAGATTTAGACCGTCAAACGCGGGAAGAATTTAATAAGTTTCAAGAAGGCTGTGTTGAAGAAAATACTAATACAGAATCTTTAGTTCAACGTTTATTGTCTGATGATTATGCAGATAAAGTGATTGTAACCACTATTCAAAAATTGGGGCTTGCGCTTGATGAGAGTAGTGATAAAAAGCGTAACTATAAAGCGCGTTTAAAAACTTTACGCAATAAACGTATCGTTTTTATTTTTGATGAATGTCATCGCTCGCAATTTGGTGAAAATCACAAAGCGATTAAAGAATTTTTTCCAGAAGCGCAATTGTTTGGTTTTACGGGTACGCCAATTTTTGAGCAAAATGCCAATTATCAGCAAATAGAAGGACAACAAGCGTCTTATAAAACGACTCAGGCGATTTTTCAGCAGCAGCTACATGCTTATACCATTACTCACGCCATCGAAGACCGGAATGTCTTGCGTTTTCATGTGGATTATTATAAGCCTGAAGGTAAAAACGCGCCAAAAGCAGGGGAAGCATTGGCTAAAAAAGCGATTGTCGAGGCAATTATTAATAAGCATGATGCTGCGACGCATGGGCGCAAATTTAATGCGATTTTAGCAACGGCATCCATTAACGATGCTATTGAATATCATAGTTTATTTAAAACTATCCAAGCGCAAAAACAGGGTGAAAATTTTAAGCCGCTGAATATTGCTTGTATTTTCTCGCCGCCCGTTGATGTCAGTAAAAACGTTAGAGAACTTGGTGAGGATTTACCCCAAGAGAGAGCAGATAACGCGCTTTTTCCTGAGGAAAAGAAAGCCGCGCTTAGGGAGATTCTGGCGGATTATAATGCTTATTATGGGACAAATCATAGTATTAGCGAATTTGATTTGTATTATCAAGATGTACAAAAACGGATTAAAGACCAGCAATATCCTAATAGCGATTTGTCTTATACGCAAAAAATAGACATTACGATTGTTGTTGATATGTTATTGACGGGCTTTGATTCTAAATATTTAAATACTTTGTATGTTGATAAAAATCTTAAATATCATGGTTTAATTCAAGCTTTTTCGCGGACAAATCGGGTATTAAATGATACAAAACCGTATGGCAATATTTTAGATTTTCGTCAGCAAAAAGAGGCGGTAGATTGTGCGATTGAACTTTTTTCAGGGCAATCCGCACAAGGGGCTAAAGAAATTTGGTTAGTGGATGATGCGCCCGTGGTGATTGATAAGTTGCAGCAGGCAGTGCAACAGTTAGAAAGTTTTATGCAGTCTCAAGAATTAAAAGCGATACCGTCCGATGTGCCGAAACTGTGCGG
Organism: uncultured Thiotrichaceae bacterium; assembly: GCA_964555395.1. GTDB lineage: Bacteria > Pseudomonadota > Gammaproteobacteria > Beggiatoales > Beggiatoaceae > CAZKST01. Next base: position 2,518 of record CAZKST010000243.1, read on the forward strand.
CGATATTGCACGGGCGCAATTTATCAACTCTTTCAAAGAGATTCAGCGGTTAAATACGCAATTAGAGCAATATACTGATTTAAGCGATGCAAATAAGGCAAGTATTGAGCAGATTTTGCCAAGAGAGCAGTTGCAAGGGTTTAAAGGGGTTTATTTAGAAATTGCGCAGCGGTTGCGGGAGCAGCAAGATAAATGGCAAGAGAAACCCGCGCCAGAAATAGAGCAACTCGATTTTGAATTTGTGTTATTTGCGTCGGCGGTGATTGATTACGATTATATTATGTCGTTGTTGGCGCGTTATTCTCAGCAGTCGCCTGATAAGCAGAAATTAAACCGTGAGCAAATTATTAATTTAATTCAGTCTGATGCTAAGTTTATCGATGAGCGTGAGGATATTGCTGAGTATATTAATTCATTAGAAGTTGGCAAAGGCTTGAGCGATAAAGTTATTCATGCAGGTTATGCGCAATTTAAAACGGATAAATTGGCGCGGGCAGTGGGTGAGATTGCTGAAAAACATGGTTTAGGCGTGGGTGCTGTGCAAAATTTTGTGAATGCTATTTTGCGGCGCATGGTTTTTGATGGTGAGCAGTTGGGGGATTTATTAGCTCCTTTAGATTTGGGTTGGAAAGCGCGGGCTAAAGCTGAACAGGCGTTAATGGCGGATTTAATTCCTTTGCTGCATAAATATGCTAATGGGCGGGAAATTTCAGGCTTGAAGGTGTATGAGCAGTAAATTTTTTTAATATTCATTTTTTATTTTACATACGAAGTTACACAATGACCGACCAAGACCAAAAACAATTAGGCACTGTCCTTTGGGGAATTGCTGACCAGTTACGCGGTGCAATGAATGCGGATGATTTTCGCGATTATATGCTGTCTTTTTTATTCTTGCGTTATCTTTCTGATAATTATGAGCTTGCTGCGCAAAAAGAGCTAGGGAGTGATTATCCACGTTTAGGGGCGGATGACCGTCGTCCGCCTTTGGTTGTGTGGTATGCGCAAAATGCGGAGGATGTTGATGAGTTTGAAAAGCAAGTCAGACGTAAAACGCATTATGTGATTAAGCCTCAATATTTATGGGGCAGTATTGCCGAAATGGCGCGCACGCAGCATGGTGAGTTGTTGCGTACGATAGAAAGCGCGTTTAAGTATATTGAGCAAGAATCTTTTGCAAGCACTTTTAATGGTTTGTTCTCGGAAATTAATTTGAATTCGGAGAAGTTGGGTAAAGGTTACGAGGCGCGCAATGCTAAGTTATGCAGTATTATCAAGGATATTGCTGATAAACTTGCACAGTTTTCGACCGATAAAGATACTTTGGGCGATGCGTATGAGTATTTAATTGGTCAATTTGCGGCGGGTTCGGGTAAAAAGGCAGGGGAGTTTTATACGCCTCAGCAGATTTCTAGTATTTTGTCGGGTATTGTGACCTTAGATAGTCAAGAGCCTAAGACGGGGCAAAAAGCGCAGTTAGAAAGTATTTTAGATTTTGCTTGTGGTTCGGGGTCGTTGTTGTTGAATATTCGCCATCGCATGGGCGTTAAGGGTGTGGGTAGGATTTTTGGGCAGGAGAAAAATATTACTACTTATAACTTGGCGCGGATGAATATGTTGTTGCATGGGGTGAAGGATTCGGAGTTTGAAATTCATCACGGCGATTCTTTGTTGAATGATTGGGAGTTTTTGCGGGAGATGAATCCCGCGAAAATGCCGAAGTTTGATGCTGTGGTGGCAAATCCGCCGTTTAGTTATCGCTGGGAGCCGTCGGAGGCGTTAGGCGATGATATGCGTTTTAAAAATTATGGGCTTGCGCCAAAGTCTGCCGCTGATTTTGCGTTTTTGTTGCATGGTTTTCATTATTTAAAAGATGATGGGGTGATGGCAATTATTTTACCGCATGGGGTTTTGTTCCGTGGCGGGGCTGAAGAGCGTATTCGGACTAAGTTATTGAAAGATGGCAATATTGATACGGTTATTGGTTTGCCTGCTAATTTGTTTTATTCCACGGGGATTCCTGTGTGTGTGTTGGTGTTGAAGAAGTGTAAGAAGTCGGATGATGTTTTGTTTATTAATGCGGCGGAGCATTTTGAGAAGGGTAAGCGGCAAAATCGTTTGTTGTCTGCGCATATCGATAAGATTTTGGAAACGTATCAGTTTCGTAAAGAGGAAGAGAGTTATGCGCGTCGGGTGACGATGGCGGAGATTGAGAGTAATGATTTTAATTTGAATATTTCGCGTTATATCAGCACTGCGCAGCCTGAGGAGGAAATTGATTTGTTGGCGGTTAATGCTGAGTTGGTTGCGATTACGCGGGATGTTGAGGCGGCTAAGGAGAAGCATAATGCTTTTCTTAGGGAGTTAGGTTTGCCTGTGTTGCTTTAGGTTTGTTTGTTGTGGGGTGGAATAGGCGCAAGCGGTATTCCACCCTACTTATGGGAGCGGGGTTTAAGTTTCTGTTTGTGGAAAGAGTTGTTGCATTAGCCCTTGTTTGTGTTTTTTGAGGGTG
>CAZKST010000244.1:0-4919 GCA_964555395.1 uncultured Thiotrichaceae bacterium
TATTTCTGGTGTTTGGGGTTCAGGTGAAACAGGGGTAATTGTTTCTTTGGATGTTTCTACAGGCGCATTTAAAGGCGACGGGGTTGTATTTAACAAGCTTGCTTTAAATTTATCTATTTCTACTTGTAATAACTGCTGCATGGTTTGCATTAATTGTGTAGAAAAAGCATGTACTTTTTGTTCAAAACTTTCTACTGCTGCTTGGGCTGTAGAAATAGAATGAACATAAACAAGTTGATTATTTTGTTTAAACATCTGAATTTGAGCTAATAAGCTATTTTCATCATGTTCATCAATAATATAAGCATTAATACTTTCACCTTGTTGCAAGTTGATTTCTTTAGCGCGTACCGCAGCATAATATTCTAATGCGCCTTGCTCTAATTGATATTCGTCTAATCCTTTGCGCCGCAGAATTAAAGGCGTAATAACTCCGCCTAAATTTAAAATCAGTTGCGCGGCATGTTCTATCATTTCGCTTGCAAATTGAGTGCGTGGAACTGCACAATGAATTTTTTTAACAAGCACAATCGCGGGAGATAAACGATTCATTTAAATCACTCCAATTTTCTTAGAAATAAATTGAGCCAGTTTCTCAAATTCTTCTACTGATTTTGAATTAGGCTTATAATCTTCTACTGCGCGTGGGTCAGCAATTTCTAAATCGCCCATATCAACGGTTTGCTCAATACATTTAGCAAGGTCTTCACGCTCAAAAATGACGTAATCTTTTAATACTTCAATACTATAACGCTCTTTAACCATTGCCATCCGATTTTGTAAAGTGCTTTTGACAAAACCCGCATTAGGCGAAATTTTAGTCGGTAAAATACCTAAAATATCAATGGGCGGACGGCTTAGAATTTTACGATAGGCATTAATTTCTTTTACAAATTCTTTTACATTTTCTAAACCTTCATTTGCAAAAGGTTTTAAATCAGAAGGAATGAGCAAGTAATCCGTAGTAATTAAAGCAATGCGGGCGTAGAGATTTAAAGAGGGCGGCGTATCAATTAAAACAATATCGTATTGCTCTTTAACTGCCATGAGTTTTTGTAGCAAAATGACTTTGCTATAATCAATCTGATTTAATTCATTTTCATGTTTCATTAAATGAATATGTGAGGGAATAACATCAACTGTGTGACTGCTAAAGCGTGATTTTAACGCTACTTTTTGGATGGGAAATAAATCATCATATCGCAGTAAGTGGTAAATATTGGCATCTTTTAAAGTATCTTTATCTTCATCACCAAAATTAACTAAGCCCGTTGCAAAGGTACTATTGGCTTGGCTGTCGATATCTACAATTAAAACTTTCTTTCCTTGTTTGCTTAAAGTCGCTGCTAAATTAACCACGGTCGTTGTTTTACCAACGCCTCCTTTATTGTGATAAACCGCGATGATTTTCATAGTCTGTATCTTTACGGGTTGAGTAGCTAAGTGAATAGAGGAATAGCCTAGTTGTTTTCTGCCAATAATGGAATTTAAATAAACAAGATGTTTTTCAATTTGATTAACGTAGCAATGAAATAATAAATAAATCATGCCTTTTTCAGTTTGAAAAACCAGTAATTCACGCCCATTTGTTAGTAATCCATATTTAATGTTTAAATTAAGCATGTATTCGTGTAATTGGTGGGTGTAATCATTTAAATTTTTATTCGGATGTTTAGCTTCTATAATTAAACTGTTACAAATATTTTGCGGTTCAGCAGAAGCTAAGAAATCTAAACGAAAGCGATTTAATGTTTTTTCTTGCCGCCACATATCAATTTCATAACCTAATGCGGGCAATAAATAACTGACAATGAATTTACTTTCTACTTCGCGTTCATTAGCACAAAGTTTTGCATCAAAAATAAAAGGCGTTGACATTTAAAATAATTATTTGAAAGGAAAATTTGAAACGTAGTAAGTATAATTAGTATTTTAATTAAATGAAATATTGTATAAGTTTATAGTAAAAATAGCTTAACACTCAGTCTCTTTCATTTCTAATTCAGGATTTGAATAATAACGCAACCAAGGCAATAAATCAGAAGGAATCATGCCGCGTTCGCCGTCTTGGGCAGCTCGGTCGCCTGCGCGTCCGTGTAAACAGACCCCAATCCGCGCCGCTTCAATGGTTGAAAAACCTTGTGCTAATAAACCCACAATCACGCCGCTTAAAATATCGCCCATGCCGCCCGCCGCCATGCCTGGGTTGCCCGTCGTGCATACGCTGATTTGCCCTTCTTCATCCGCAATCAGTGAGCCTGAGCCTTTTAGAATGCAAACGCCACCAAAGCGAATTTGTAGCGATTTGACCGCAGCAAAACGGTCGCTTTGAATATAAGCTGTTGACATTTCTAGTAAACGCCCCGCTTCAGCAGGGTGCGGCGTAATCACACTTTCAAAAAAGCGGAATGGCGTTTGTGCCATCATGTTTAACGCATCAGCATCTACTAAAATCGGTTTTTGTATCTCTTTTAAGCCGTCTAACAGGGTTCGCGCCCAAATCGATTGCCCTAAACCCATGCCGATGGCGATAGCATCCACTTTGTCGGCTAATGCAAGTAAACTTTCTGCACTATCAACGCCATGGCTCATAATTTCTGGACGGTGCAAACTCACAAATGCCGCATGAGAGGGATGCGTGGCGACGGTAACTTTACCCGCACCAACTCGCGCCGCCGCTTCTGCGGCTAAACATGCCGCGCCTAACATGCCGGGGGCTCCGCCAATAATAAGTACATGCCCAAAATGTCCCTTGTGCGCATTGCGCGGGCGGCGGCTAAAAGTGCGTTTTAAAAGTTGTGCATCATAGCGGTTAATCGTGCTTTTGACCCGTTTATAAATGGTATTCGGTACTTGTAAATCATCAAAATGAATTTTGCCTGAATATTCCAGCCCCGCGCCTGTAAATAAACCTTGTTTTAACCCAATAAAACTAATCGTCGCATCGGCTTTGACGGCTACGCCCATTACATTGCCTGTATCAGCATTTAAACCAGAGGGCACATCTAAAGAGAGTACAGGACTGCGTGAACGGTTAATTGCATCAATCACTTGCCGATATTGTCCCGTTACTTCGCGGTCTAAACCAATCCCAAACAATGCGTCGACAATTACATCCACAATGCTCAATTTCTTTTCAGAAAAAACTTGGGCAATTAATCCTACTTCCACCATAGATTGATACGCAATTGCCGCTTCGCCTTTTAATTTAATCGTTTCACCGATTTGTAAAACAGTAACATCATAGCCCGCTAAATAGGCTAAACGGGCTAAAACATAGCCATCACCGCCATTATTGCCTGTGCCGCAAACGACAATAATCCGCCGCGCTTTGCACCACAACTGCTGCATTAGGCTAAACGCCGCTGTTCCTGCGCGCTCCATTAAGCAAATCGCAGGAATGCCCATTTCTTCTATCGCAATTCTATCCAGTTCGCGCACTTGGGTTGAACGATAGAGCATTGAGGGTAAAGGTAAATGCGTTCTTTGTGTGGGTATCATAGTTGCGAAACAAAAATTCAGGTGATGGAATAACAACGGTTTAATTGCCTGCACAGCGGCGAATTTTGAATAACACTCACGTTATTGCTGGATATAGCAGTGTGATACAGGCAATTATCAATTAATGTTTACAGTTTAAAGGCAATCTGCGCAGAATTCATGTGACAGCAAATTAAGACAAATTCCTATTTAAGCCATTGGCGACAAGATAGAAGGTAATTTGAATAAATTTTCACGGTAATAACGCAATTCTGCGATAGATTCGTGAATGTCTGCACTGGCTAAATGTTGCGAGGATTTTTTAAAATCTATCCAATTTGGATGCCAACGGCGCGCCAATTCTTTCAGGGTACTTACATCAATTTGGCGATAGTGGAAAAATTTTTCTAGTTTTGGCATATAACGATTTAAAAATAAACGGTCTTGCGAAACGGTATTACCACACATTGGCGAAACACCCGCAGGCACATAGTCTTTTAAAAAATCAATCATTTGCTGTTCTGCTTCGGCTTCAGTAATTTGACTTTGACGTACCCGTTCCGTTAAGCCTGAATGACCATGTTGGTGTGTGCACCATTCATCCATGTTGTTTAATAAATCATCCGCTTGATGAATCGCTAAAACGGGACTTTCTGCCACAACATTGAGATTTACATCGGTTACTACAACGGCAATTTCAATAATTTTATCGCGGGCAGGTTCTAAACCTGTCATTTCCAAATCAATCCAGATTAAATGGCTGGGGTTGGGTGTCATTCTGTTTCTACCTGTAGTTATAAAAAAAGCTGCCGTGTTTTTATTATGGTTTTTAGAGCAAACACGGCAAAGATTAAATTAGCGCATTAATGCCGCTTCAACGGCATTACGTTTTTCAACGCCGACTAACAATTCTACTAATTGTAACGCAAAATCCAATGCTGTCCCTGGTCCGCGTGAAGTAATGACTTTATCCGTCACAACCACAGGTTTATCAACTAATTGTACCCGTGGGAATTGTTTTACATCTATACAAGTGGGATAACAGGTTGCATTTTTATCTTCTAATAAGCCCGCAGTTGCTAAAACTTTAGGCGCGGCACAAATGGCGGCGGTGTATTTGCCTTGTGCATGTAAGGCTTTGAGTAATTGATGAATGCGTACATCGTTGTTTAAATTTTCCGTGCCTTGCCCACCACCGGGTAACACAATCATATCAAAGCTTTGATTTAATACCTTATCTAAAGTGGTATCTGCTATAAAAATAACTTGATGAGCACTAATGACGGGTTTTTCATCCAAACTGGCGGTAACGACTTCAATGCCTGCCCGCCGCAACATATCGATAATGGTAACGACTTCTAATTCTTCGCATCCTTGAGCAAGAGGAACTAAAACGCTTGGCATGAGATACTCCTTAAAATTGAAAATAATGGGAAAAG
>CAZKST010000245.1:0-4914 GCA_964555395.1 uncultured Thiotrichaceae bacterium
TAAACTTGAAGCTAATTCACTGCCAATAATGGCTTTGAATTCTCCTGTTTTTAAACTGTCTAATTGTCCTGCAATGAGTTTGTTTTGAATTTCTGAAATCGTTTTTTCTAATGCAGGGTCAATGCCTTGAAGCATCGCGCCAAAAACATTTTCATTATAGGTGAGCATGGCTTGTCCTTGAATGTAAGGAGCCGCGCCTTTGAGTTCAGGGATTTGCTGCAAGGTGGGCACTAATTCCCGCCAGTTTGGCATACTGCCTTCTAAAGAAAGAATGAAGCCGTGGGCGGTCATACCTAACATGCGGGAGCGTAATTCTTTTTCAAAACCATTCATAACAGATAAAACGACAATTAAGGCAGTTACTCCTAAAGTAATTCCTAGCATTGAAGTTAATGAAATAAAAGAGATAAAATGATTACGGCGTTTTGCACGGGTGTAGCGTAAGCCAATAAATAAAGCAAGGGGTTTAAACATTGAATCACAACCTAATTTAAGATAAATTAATCATTACTTTTTAAGTTTTTTATGAAGAAATCATTTTATGGCTATAATATAAATATTTAAATTTACTTGCAAATATTGCTTTTTGTATAAATAACCTTCGGCAAGAAAAAAATCCTTTCTTTAATTATCACTTCTATTGTCCTAATAAACATACAAAAATAGTTTGTACTCTTAGAGAAAAATAAATTTTATTGTTTATATTCTTTTTTACGCTTATGCGATAATTATGGCTGTTATTAAAAAAAGAGAATTTTGCTTAAGCAAAATCATATATACAATTTCCGACTCTTACTATCATCTATATAAACGCTGAAAATTGGGTTAAACGTTATGAATAACCGCATCCTTATTGTTGAAGACGATGAAGCAAGTCGCTTTGCGTTAGCCAATTTATTGAATCGGGAAGGCTATCAACTGACTTTATGCACAAACGGCAAAGATGCGTTAGTTAAAGCGCGTACAGAATGTCCTGATTTAATTTTGCTTGATGTTATGATGCCTGGTATGAATGGTTATGAAGTTTGTCGACATATTCGGCAAGATGAACGTTTAGCTGAATTACCTATTATCTTGGTCACTACTTTAGATGGACAACAAGCACGTTTGCAAGGCTTAGAAGCAGGCGCAGATGATTTTATTTCTAAACCTTATGACCGTGTAGAATTACGGGCACGGGTTAGAACTATTTTAAAATTAAATCGTTATCGCTTATTAACGGTTGAACGACAAAAATTTGCTTATGTTGTTGAGTCTGCTAATGAAGGTTATTTAATTCTAAATGCTGAAGGTAAAATTACTTATGCCAATCGCCAAGCAAAATTATTTTTAGGAGAAGACGCGCCTTTAAATCAAAATTTTCTATCATTGGCACAAATTCAATATAGTTGTGAACCTGAAGCAGCTTGGAGCACTTGGCTAGAGAATTTAAAAGATACTTGCTATTTAGTACGCCCCGAAACACCTCACAGCGGCACATTTTGGTTAGAAGTAGAACGACATCAATTAGACACGCATAATACGCAAAAAGAACTTTTGATTCGCTTACGAGATGTCAATGCAAAAATGCGGGAGCGACAACGGGCGTGGAGTTTTGAGCGTTTAGTTTCGCATAAATTGCGCACGCCTTTATCGGTTTTATCGGCGTTTCAACTGTTAAAACTGCATTTAGAACTGGAAAAAATGCGCCCTGAAATACTGACCTTGTTAGGGGTTGCAGAGCATGGTTTAGAACAGCTAAAACAACAAATTGAATCTATTATTAGTTATATCGATGCGCCAAAATGGTTATTAAATCAAGAACACGGGTTTCAATTATCCCAATTAGAAGCGTTAATGAATGAGTTTCGTGAAACCACTAAACTCACGATTCATCTTGATTTACCTGAATCATTAAGAAATACCCGTTTAACTTTATCGCATCATGCTTTTAGAACCATTTTGCAAGAATTGGTAGAAAATTCACGCAAATTTTATCCAGATAAACAGAGCTTACCTACTTTAGAAATTAAGGTAGAGTTAACCTATCAACAACGTGCAGCACGCATTCGGGTGGCTGATAATGGACAACATTTAGCCCCCAATGAATTATTGACGGTCTGGAGACCTTATTATCAATCAGAAAAAGAATTTACAGGTGAAACAGTAGGTATGGGGTTAGGATTACCCATGATTGCCTCTCTGGTTTGGGGCGTAGGCGGGCAATATCGATTAAGCAATCGCACGGACGCGGTTGGAGTCGTTGTGGAGTTAATTTTACCGTTAGCGGATTCTGAAACCAACGTGGAGTCTTTTTAAAATGTCAAAGTTTCTCTTTGCTTTTCTGTTGTTAAGTTTCTGTTCTGTAAGCTATGCTGAGAATATTCATATCGCCAGCCCTGTTAACTTTGGACAAGTTTTACGCCAATTAGGCGATTTATATCAGAAAAAAACGGGTAATGTGATTACCTTTGAAACAGGCGCGACGGGAAAACTTTATGCACGCATTAAGCAAGGTGAAGCGTTTGATATTTTTTTAACCAGTGACGTAAAATTAGCAATTCAAGCCGAAAATGAAGGCTATGCTGTGCCTGATAGCCGTTTTACTTATGCAATTGGTAAATTAGTGTTATGGTCATTAGATGACCGTCTAGTGCGTAATGGTGCAGAGGTATTGCGCAGAGGTGAATTTAACGCACTCGCCATTCCTAATCCAGAAACAGTTGCTTATGGCGCGGCGGCTAAACAAGTAATGAGCGGGTTAGGAGTTTTAAAAAACATAGAATCTAAATTTTTAAGTGCCGAAACTGTAGGCGATGCCAAAGATTTAGTCTCCAATCGCAAAGCCGAGCTAGGTTTTACCGCCTTATCAATGTTATATGCCAGCAAAACAGCTGGCTCGGTTTGGGTTGTCCCCGCTACTTTATATCCCGCTTTAGAACAACAAGCCGTCTTACTTAAAACAGCTGCAAATAAACCCGCCGCGCTTGATTTTTTAGAGTTTCTCAAACTTCCCCGCACTAAAGAAATCATTGAAATGCACGGATTTACTTTCACACATTAAGCTAAACCGTGTGAATGAGGGGTGCAATAGCTTCAGCTATTGCCAGTATCGTGACAGGTAAATACTGCTCAATCAAATGGTTAAAAAAGCAATAGCTAAAGCTATTGCACTCCAATTTAATCAATTTAAGGTGCGATTGCTATATATGTTAGAACCATTATTAGCCGAGCAATCCATAGAATCTCCATGGGATGAATCCCTGCAAATAGAATGGAAACCGCTTTATCTTTTTAATCTCTATAGATTAACTTTAGTTTTAGTTTTCATTGCTACTTATTTATTAGGCATTTCTCCCTTTTGGGTGGGGCAATATAATCCTACATTATTTTTCAGTCTATGTTGGTTTTACTTTGCTTTTGCCTTGATTAGTCTGCAATTTGTCAAACGTCGCACCCCCACATTTTCTGTACAAGTTTTTACCCAAATTTTTATTGATATTATCCTCAGCATTTTTATTATGCACAGCAGCGGAGGATTAAACAGCGGCACAGGCGTTTTACTGGTGATTGCAGTCATTGCGGGCGGACTACTCACCCCAGGGCGCACCGCCTTCTTTTTTGCAGCTATCGCGAGTATAGGCGTACTTTTGCATAGCATGATTGCAAATACTTATCACTGGTTTAGCGATGATATTAACTATTCTCATGCAGGGATTTTGGGAATAGCCTTTTTTTTAATGGCTTTTTTATCCTATTATCTAGGACAACGGGTACGCCAAAGTGAAATTTTAGCCCGTGAACGGGGATTACAAGTCCTGTATTTGCAAAGGCTCAATGCGCAAATTGTACAAAATATTCGTTCAGGGATTATTGTCGTTGATGCCGTTGAACGTATTCGCCTCCTCAATGAAGCGGCTTTACGCTTACTGCAATTGAAAACAACCCCACTAGGCTATACTTTAGAAACAGTATCACCTCCCTTGTTTCAACAATTTCAACGGTGGCGAAGTAATCCCCATCTTGCCCCCCAGCTCCTTTCCCCTCCGTATGTAGAAGTGGGAGTATTAGCAACGTTTATGGAATTAGCGCAAGACAATACAGCTAGTGTTTTGATTGTATTAGAAGATGCAACGCTTACCAGTCATCGCGCCCAACAATTAAAACTTGCCTCGGTGGGACGTTTAACAGCGAGCATTGCCCATGAAATTCGCAACCCATTAAGCGTGATTGGACAAGCTGGACAATTATTACAAGAACAATGTCAAAGCAATGAAACAGAAGAATTTCCACAACTGGATATTGAGCAAACCGCACGCTTATCCGAAATGATAGTGAAAAATACACGACGGGTGAATAAAATTATTGAAGCAATCTTACAAATCAGCCGCCGTAAAGAACCCGATTTACAACTTATTGATTTGCATCAATGGTTAATGCAATTCATCGACGAGTTTAATATTTGTCATGCTTTAAAAAGCAACGAAATTTGTTTAAATAAACATTCAGAAGCCTTATATATTTATTTTGATAATGACCAACTCCACCAAGTGTTAACCAATCTTTGTGAAAATGGTTTACGGTATAGCTACCAAAGCCCCTACTTAATTTTAAAAACAGGCATAAGCCATGATTTTAAAAGTCCTTACTTAGACATTATTGATTTTGGTGAAGGCATTTTACCTTCTTATACTACTCAATTATTTGAACCTTTTTTTACTACCGAAAAAAAAGGGACAGGATTAGGTTTATATGTTTCTCGCGAAATTTGTGAAGCTAATAAAGCAATGCTTTCATTAGTTTCTAATTCTAAAGAAGGTTGTTGTTTTAGAATCCTATTTAGAGGACGTTAAACCCCACTGCCATTAAGTTAAGCAAGTATGAGTATTGTAGGGTGGAATAGCGAAGCGTATTCCACCGTTTTGTCTGAACCTT
>CAZKST010000246.1:0-4879 GCA_964555395.1 uncultured Thiotrichaceae bacterium
AAAAGCGTTGTAGGGTGGAATAGCGCAGCGTATTCCACCATAGAATTCTGCAAAAGCTGAAATGTTTGAACCATAATTTACTTATAATAACCGCACTATTATCTGAACCTTAATTCACTTAATTTTCTTGATTAACTTAATGAAAAAATTAAGGAAATTATATTAATTAAGTAAATTATGGTTCAGACAAAACGGTGGAATACGCTACGCTATTCCACCCTACAAATAAATTTATACCCCTAACTTCCCGTATTCAACATTACGCCCGCAGGGCAAAGGGCAGCAGGTCCTCCAACTAAGGGGCCTTCGGCTTCTTGTTGCGTTGAAATTAATTTACAGCGGGCATTGACGACTTCATAACCATCGCCGCATTTGATTTCAGTGCCTTCAGGGAGTTTGGTCGGGTCAGGCATGTTACACGCCATATTTTCAAGCGTTTTAGCATCAATAGGCTCTCGATTTGCATAAGCCATCAAGCCTACAAAACTTTCGGGGGAGCGGGAAGTACGCAGATTTGTGCCGTTAAAAAAGCCTAACATTTGCAGCCCATCTACTTGCATCCATGAAAACTCGTTGCCCGTTGGAGAGGCAAACATAACATAACGCTCGGCTGTCTTGGTTTCTAAATCGGGATAGGTGGTCACCCCTAAACAATCAGGATTTACTGAATAAACACCGTGTGCATATTCAGTTTTTTTAGTAACGTTGTTGATATACATCAGTGTGACGTTACCTTGACCATCAAAATATTCAAAACCTGTTTCAATCCATAATGTGCCGCGTTTAATGCCTTTGCCTGCATAAGAATAAACACCGTTTAAAGTCGCCACTGAGCAGCTTGCATCTGGCATCTTAGTTAGGCGATATTCGCGTCCCCCAAAAGATTCTATCGGCGTATTACCAATCGAGAGATAGTAAAATTCATCGCCCGAAATAGGTGTAAACATCGTGAACGAACCGCCATTAGGATAGGTCACTTTACCTTGACATTCTTTGTCAACTTGATAAGTTGCATAATTTTGGTAAGTGGCGCGGTCAAGGTTATTAACAGAAAAACTGCTCATGTTTCCTTTGCCGTCGAACACATCAAAGCCCACTTCTATGTAGTCTTTTAAATATGTGCCTTGTTTAGTCAAGCCACTGACGGTATAAGCATAAATCCCTTTGAGAATGCTATTGTTACACGTTAAATTATCATCAACGAGCATATCCACATAGCCATCAGCATTGGCATCGCCTTCGACCAGTCCATCACCATCAATATCTTCATTATCTGCACCCGCACTGATTTTTAAGCGAACACTGCTTAACATCGCGCCTTGTCCACCAAACCAATCAGCAACTTGTGTGGCATTGCCCTTGGGTTTGACCAATACTAAGCTCAATTGATAAAGCCCAGAGGGTAATGCTTTAGTATCTACAGTTTCCTCAAGAAAACGACCATTTGACATTACTGGAAAAGCGGTTACTACACTGCTTTTTTCATCACCAGTTTGCATATATAACAACAGTTGTAATTCTGCTTTACCTGTAAAAAAAGGAGGCAGGCTGGGCGGTAAATTAATATCAATTTGAATAGGGTCACCCGCATAATAAACATGTTTGTTAGTCACAATCATATCGTGACGCGCATTAGGTTTGCCTAAAGTGTCGTTAAGTGTTTTTAACAGCGGATTAATGTCTTGTGTAGCAGAAGGACTATCATCGGCAAGGATTGGCGTATTGACAATAGAGAGGGCTAACGCCATCGACAAGGACAATTTTTTTAACGAGAGTGTAGTGTTTTTCATAGGTATCCTTTGTGTGGGTAAAAGCCCGAGCTGGGCTATCAAGGAAAAATATAGGCTTATAACCAAGATTCAATTAATTGGCAGGCAATGGTATTTCCGTCTTCAGCGCGAATTTTTTCGCCTAAAGCGTGAATATGCTGTCGAGTTTGTTCGTTTAACACTTTACTTTCTAGGATTCGCGCCAAGCCGTCAGCCGTAATTTTATGCGGATGAACGGCAGCACCGATTTGTAATTTTAAAATGCGCATGGCATTAAAAAATTGGTCATTGCCGAGAGGCTCAATTAACATTGGGCAGTTATGCCGCACCGCCCGCGCCAATGTGCCTACGCCGCCATGGTGAATAATGGCAGCAATGCGTGGTAATAGCCAATCTTGCGGTAGAAAATCAACAAAGTGTACTTGCTTAGGGTCGCATTCATCAGGCAATAAGTCCGCATGAAAATCGGCACATCCCCGTTGTATCAGTAAACGCCGTCCTAATTGAGCAGCAGCACGAACATGTAAGGCTAAAACCTGACGCGGATTCACCACGGGAATGCTGCTAAAAGTTAAATAGAGCGGTGGCTCACCTTCTTCAAGAAAACAGCGCAAAGCTTCATCCGCTTGCCATTGTTGCCATGCAGGAGACTCATAAAACCAAAAACCACAGGCTTGATAATGGGCATAACTGGGCGCGGGGGACGCAAAATGCGCACTCGCGCCTAACAGTGAATGCGGATTTTTCTCAGCGTTTAACCAATTCGTCGGCGGTACAATTCCATTTTGTTCACACACAGTATTTAACACAGGCGTGAACCAGTCACGCAATACTTGAGTGTTTTTAACTTCTTGTGCATTGGGTTCAAGACATTGGAATTTGGGCGTTACTGAAGCTGCAATCCACGGCAATTTGATTTTTTGTGCTAGCAATGTGCCGAATAAATGCCGTTGAAAACCACAAATCAGCATATCCGCATCTGTACAGGCAACTTCTAAATCTTTCAAAATAACAGGCGTTTCATTTAAAAGCCGCTGCTGCATTACTGCAACTTGTTGCGCGATAGGAATCGCAGGAGCTTGCCATTCATCCCAATCAATCGCTTGTGAACGGGCGGTTTCTTCTGTCAGCTCTGTCCCACAAGCATAAGTCGCTAAACCTAATTCACTGGCATAAGTGAGCATTGACGGACGCAATGCCATACGCACTTGATGCCCCCGTTGTTGCAAAGTTGCGCCGAGTGAGAGATAGGGCAGATGGTCGCCAAGTGTGCCTGTGCTAGAAATCACGATGGTTGCCATAGTGCGTGCCTTTGGGGGTGAATAGATAAAATTAACAAAACCATTGCTCAATTAATTCGCAAGCGGTTTGTAAACCTTGCTCTGCGTTAATTTTTACCGCTAAATTTTGTACATTGGCGCGACAGTGCGGCGTAAGCACTTTGCGTTCTAATAGCCGTATTAAACCGTCGATTGTGATTTTATGCGGATGAGCAGCGGCACCGATACCATGTGCAACGATTTGGCGCGCATTAAAAAATTGGTCATTGCCATAAGGTTCTACTAACATCGGACAGCCTTGGCGTATCGCGTTGGCAATCGTACCAATACCGCCGTGATGAATCACCGCCGCCGCCTGTTTTAATAATCCATTGTGGGGCAGAAAATCGCTAAAAAATACCGCGTTGCTATCGCAATCATCAGGCAAATATTCCGCAGTGAAATTTGCCCAACCCCGTTGCACAATTAAACCCCGTCCCAATTGCGCGGCGGCACGGGCATGTAAAGCCAATACGCGGGCGGGATGTTGTAATGGTAAACTGCTGAAAGATAATACTAACGGTTCAGGATAACGCTGTAAAAAAGCGTGCAAATCGGTATGATGTTGTTCAATGATATGATTTAGGTCATCATAAAACCAAAAGCCTGTTTGCGTATAAAACGCATGTGCCGCACTGACTTGGGAAAAATGAGGACTGGCGGCAAGAATCGCTCGCCCAGTTTGTGCGGGTTGATTCCAATTCGGTGTAACATTTAATTCAGTGGTGATTTCTGCCAAAGTATGTGCCAATGCGTGTCCCAATGCAGCACGCTCAGGCGGTGGTGGTGCATAATGTAGTGCAGGCATCAGTGAAGTGGTCAACCAAGCTATCCCCGTCCGCGCTGCGGTCAAAGCGGCTAAAGTATGGCGTTGATAAGCACAAATCAGTATATCCGCATCGACACAAATTTCACATAATTGCGCAAAAGCAAGCGGAATTTCTCGCTTACAAAATGCCTGCCATTGCGGAATCTGTTCTGCTATTGAATATTGAAGCTCATCCCAATCCGTCGCCCCGCGTCGTGCTTCCGTTTCCCCCATTAAAATTCCACACGGCATAGCATTCAAGCCCGATTCAGCCGCTAACGTGAGCATAGCAGGATTGACCGCCATACGCACCTGATGCCCCCGCGCTTGGAGTAAACGCCCCAAGGCAAAATAGGGTAGATGGTCGCCTAACGTTCCTTGTGTTGCAATAACTAGGGTTGCCATGAGCAGAGTTTAAACAGAAAAGATAACACAATGTTAGGGAAAAGCAGAGGTTATATTGAAGGGAGTGCCCCCCCGGTGTAATGATTCATTACCAGAAGTGCCAAGCGCACCAAAAAAGCTGGTATAACTAGAGTCAATCTTAGCTTGTGCTTTCACGTCTCCACCTATAAATGGTGTAAGACTAAAATCTACTCCTCCACTCTGACCACCAATAATCTGCTCTAATTCTTCTAAAGTGAGTTCGCCATCTTCTGGTAAGTCATTTTCAAGCATATCAGGTGGTTGATTGTTATTTGTAGTCATAACTGCGTCTCCTAAAATATACGGGGCAAAGTCATTAAATTAAGGATGTTTGTAGGGTGGAATAGCGAAGCGTATTCCACCGTTTTGTCTGAACCTTAATTCACTGTGTTTCATAATTAACATAATGAAAAAATTAAGGAAATTAAGTTATAGCAAACGTACTATAACTGGAGTGCAATAGCTTCAGCTATTGCCAGTGTCTTAACAAGTAAAATATTGCTCAATCAAAAGGTTAAAAAGCAATAGCTAAAGCTATTGCACTCCAATTTACGCAA
>CAZKST010000247.1:0-4816 GCA_964555395.1 uncultured Thiotrichaceae bacterium
GGCGGCATTGATGGCGTTGCTTATATTCCTGAAAGTACTACAGAAAACAGTAAAGCACTGTTTAGCGTCAAATCAAACGAAAAACTCACACCCGCCGTTGTGCGGGAATTATTCGGCACAGTAGAACGTGAAAAAGCCGCTTGCGGTATTTTGTTAACGCTGTATCCCATGCCTAACTTAGTGAAAGAAAGCAAAAAATATGGCATTTATCGCAACGGCTTTACAGGGCGCGAATATCCAAAAATCCAAGTGGTTTGCGTGCAAGAAATGCTCGACGGGCAATTGATGGAATTGCCGAACGTACATCAAGTGTTAAAAAAAGCAGAGCAACATGCAGAACAGCACAATTTATTAGAATAATCTAAGTTTATTGCAGCTAATTGTTAGTTCTGCATTCTTTTGAGAAAAATGCAGAACTTAGTAAATGTTTAATGGCGATTATTTGAAGTGAGTAAAACGGGCGTTGCTGTTGTTTGTTGTTGCAAAATTTCTAAAGCATGAGAACTACCCGTTTCTTGCCATAACTCAATGGCTTGAAGCGGTTGCAACAGAGGTTTAGCTACATTGCCTAATTCACGCATCACTTGCAAAATATCCATGAGCATTACAAATTGGCGTGCTAATTCTGTAAATAAACAGGTGCGTACATCATGCACTAAATGCGCAACACTGGCATAAGCACTGCGTCCTAATTGCGCATAATAGCCCATGTTAACCCGTCGTCTAATCGCTTGTTCAGGAAAGAGTCCAGCATAAATTAAGCATTTATCACCGACTACTTGTAATTGCTCAATTTGATATTTACCTTGCGCTTCAAAGCTATGTAAATACTCTAATGCCATGATTGCATTCGCTAAATCAGCACGCTCTACATAACGCATCAGCAAGAAAACTAAATAGCTTTGCATTTCCTCGCTTAAACGATGACACTGTGAATGACGGCTTAAATAGGTATTTTCCGCTTCATTCACCAATTGATACCATTGGGCAGTTGCAGTTGGATTTAAAACAAGATTATCCATGTTGCGTAACCTCCGCTATCAAGTTTATTTTTTAAAACAAAGAGACAATTTTTGTCCACTTAATATGGGATATAGCATTTTTTAAGCCGTTTTAACAAAATTGCTTAAAAATAATTTAGCAGCCAATTAATTAGACTGCTAATGAAAGAAAAGTAGGCTTTTATCAATAGTTAAGTCAAATAACCCCTTTTCAAAAAAGAAGAAAAAACGCTCTTTTTTAAGCATTACCCGCTATCTTTGCATTAAAAAATCCTAAAAATAGTTTGTATGTCAGAGGATTTCTGTTATAAATCTTACAAATTATGGTATGGACATTGATGGTGTCTATTTCTTCTGCTGCTGGAGTATTGCGATTATGTTTGAGATAAAAACCCGACAAATTGTGCAAGAGAAATATATCGAGCTGGTCGGACAAATTATCGATGAATTACGTAACATATCAATTCATTCTTTACCCGACAGTGTAGGTATTCCCTTTGAAACCGTGTGGGATGCGTTTGTGGCGCATTTTCAGCCTACAAATGAGGATTTACCCCCTTACAATATTTACAGCGATATTATTGTTGATATTTGCCAAGAATTTGTAGAAACCCTTACTTTGACAGAATTAAAACTGTTATGGCTTGTTTCAGAAGGTTGCTTGGAATGGGATGAATCAGAAGAATTTCCAGACGTTGAGCGGATGCTAGATGACGTAGCAGAAGAATTAATTTCATGGATTGAACAAGAAGCGGAAGAACCTGAATTAGAACTAGAACCTGAAACGTTATTAGAAGAAGAAAATCGCCGCCATTAACATTAAATCCCTATTTTTGCTGTCTGCTGCTTGACATGCCCAGCGTTAGTTTTCGTCATTAGGAAGTGATTTTTCCCGCAAGGGAAACCACTTCTTAAGCGTAACGTTGACTAATTTTCTGATTTCAGAAGAGCTATCTACGCTTAAGCCTATGATATACATTGCAATAAGGAAAATTTGCTATGTCCTTTCAAGGCGCACTCTGGGTAAAAATAACGAATGTAGAAACTGATTTAGCCACATTACAACGACAAGATGTGTTTAAGGCACATTTTTTGGAAGATGAAGATTTCGCCTGTTTAGCCAATGGCTATGATGGCGCGGACGTTCCCACCGATGATTTAGAAGAATTATCGCAGCAATTTAATGAAGCTATTTTTATGTCTTACCATCTCATTGACCAACGTTTTATCTATAGTCATTGGTCTGAAGGAGAAGCCTTGCGCGAATTAAGTTACAACCAAGAAAACGGTTGGACAAAAGTTACAGGCGTTATGGAAGCATGGGAAAGTGAATTTTTATTCAATGAAAACGCTTTAACAGCTTTACTTGAATCTTTTGATGAAGATATGGAAGAAGAAGCCCTTGAAGCGCGTGCCATTTGGGAACAACAAAGCTTACAAGAAGATAGTTTATATCCAACCATTGATGTCTGTGAACTTTATCAACAACTGGTTGATTGTTTAAAATTAACTAGCGTTTAAATTTTTACTATATGTATTGGTGCTGTGCATCAATACATATTTATATGAATCATTGCTATGCCTGCCTCTCCTCATACTTTTACTGAATTTTCCGACGGACAAAACAGCTCTTTTTTACCTAATTTTTGCCATACACACACATTTTTTGCCATTTTATTTTTGGCGCAGTTATTAGCATTTATCATCGCATTAATTCCTGCTACTCAATCCACTAACGCACAATGGCAGGTTTTATTTAATAATTTTTTGCATGATTTAGCCTTAATTTCCCTCTTTATTTACAGTATTGCAATTAGCAGCAGTCTTTTATTATGCTGGTTGCGCTGCGACTTAGAAAGACTGCTTGATGACCGCATTGCGGGAATTGTAAGTTATGGCATTATTTTACTAATTACTTTAAGTATGAGTGAATTAGCATGGGAATTAGAAAGAAATCTTATTCAACCTGAACCTATACAAAATTCTTCATTACTGCTTAATTTACTGCTCTTTCTTGGGGGCGGAGTATTACTACTCAAAGTTGCAGGTTATTTTAAAGCATGGCGACCTCAAACGCTGTTTGTACTCTATGCCGCCCTGATTTTAACCAGCTTAAGCCTTTCTGAACTCGCTTATTACCTTGCACTATCCCAAGAACAACGCCCCTTCGTTTTTCAACGCTACTTATTTATCGTTCGTAATTTAGGAATTAGTGCCATTATCAGCGCAATTGCATTGCGCTACACTTATATCTATCACGACTGGAAACGTAAAACGCTCACCCACTCAGCAGCAAAATTACAAGCTTTACAATCCAGAATTCGACCACACTTCCTATTTAACAGTTTAAATGCCATTGTCAGTCTTATTCCAACCGACCCTGAAAAAGCAGAACAAGTTGTGATGGATTTGGCAGATTTATTTCGTACCAGCATGTTAGATGTTAAACAACAAGTTACTTTATACGAAGAAATAGAATTTTGTGAACAATATTTGCGCATTGAACGCATTCGTTTAGGCGAAGACCGCTTAAAAGTGGTCTGGCAAATTGATAATGTCGCAGACGATGCGCTAATTCCTGCATTATGTTTGCAGCCTTTATTAGAAAACGCGATTTATTACGGAATTCAACCTGCTGAAGAAGGTGGCACGATTTATGTTACAGGCTTGTTTGATGAAAAGATGATTTGGATAATCGTCGAAAACCCTATCCTAGATATGAATGTTCCGCGTCATGCAGGCAATCAAATGGCACAAAAGAACATTAACGAACGCTTAAAAACCACCTATGGTGCGAATGCAGGCTTAAGTTTCAAAGTTGAAGCTAACACTTATCAAGTCAGCATTCGTTTTCCTTATTGCACTCGGTTATCGTCATGAAAATTGTAATTGTAGATGATGAACAATTAGCCCGTGGACGCTTGCGTGCACTGGTCAATGAAATTGGTATTGGTGAAATTGTCGGCGAAGCAAGCAACGGACGCGAAGCGATTAACACAATCAAAACGGCGCGTCCTGATGTTGTATTGCTCGACATTCGAATGCCGGGCATGGATGGCATGAAAGTCGCGCAAGAAGTATTGACTTTTGAACCGCCACCGTCTGTTATTTTTACAACTGCTTTCGGTGATAATGCGCTAGAAGCATTTGAAAAACAAGCAGTTGACTATTTACTTAAACCCATTCGCAAAGACCGTTTAGAAAAAGCATTGCGGCGCGCCCATGCTTTAAGACAAGAAGCCATTGCGCCGCAAGAACAATTAGATGCAAAACCCGCTGCCCGCAGTCACATCAGCGTTACCATTCGCGGCGAATTACGTTTAATTCCTGTCAGTCAAATTTACTATTTTATGGCAGATGAAAAATATGTAGTGCTGCATTGGACACAAGGTGAGGCATTAATTGGTGAAACATTAAAAGAATTAGAACAAGAATTTGAAGGACAATTCTTAAGAATTCATCGTAGCACACTTATTTCAATGGTTTTTATTGAAAGTCTTGTTCGCGATAATGAAGGAAAAAGTTTAATTCGATTAAAAGGGCGCAAAGAAACTTTAGAAGTTAGCCGCCGTCACTTACCTGAAGTACGCCGCATTTTAAAAGATATGCGTATTTCAGGTGCATAATAAATATTTAAAGAAAAAACAAGTAATGCTACTCATAAACATGCTTTGTGTACATTACTTGTTATTTTCTACTTTCAAATCGTCAATATTCAATCCAGTCAACTCTGCGACATCTTCTAAACTAAATCCTTTCGCCAGCATTTTATAAGCAGTTTCGAGAGCTTTATTTCTTTCACCAGCTTCAAATCC
>CAZKST010000248.1:0-4776 GCA_964555395.1 uncultured Thiotrichaceae bacterium
AAAAAACCTGCTAACTTTAAAGAAACTTAACAGGTTTAATTTTAAGTCAAAACCCCAACTAAAACGCCCGCGTTACCCGCACAATTTCTTCAGGCGTAGTAATCCCATTGTACAATTTGCTCAATGCGTCATTGCGCAAAGTTCGCATTCCTTGTCTAATCGCTTCTTCGCGAATCGCATTTGCGTCGCCGCCTGTGCTGATAACGTGGCGTACAGGGTCAGAGACATGCAAAAGTTCGTATAAGCCTAAACGTCCGCGATAACCTGTTGAGGCGCAGCGGTCGCAGCCTTTGCCGCGACGAATGGTTGGGCAATCTCGGCGCGAAATGCCTAATAAATCCGCTTCTTCTTGCGTTAAAGGTTGCTCTTCAGCACAGTGAACGCAGACTTTACGCACTAAACGTTGCGCCATCACTGCCATTAAACTGGAGCTAATCAAATAGGTGTCAATGCCCATGTCTTGCAAACGGGTGACTGCGCCCGCCGCGTCGTTGGTGTGCAAGGTGGAGAAAACCAAGTGACCCGTTAAAGCGGATTCAATCGCAATTTCGGCGGTTTCACCGTCGCGAATTTCCCCAATCATGATAATGTCAGGGTCTTGCCGCACAATGGAGCGTAAACCTGCCGCGAAGGTTAAACCAATTTTTGAATTAACGTGAATTTGGGTAATGCCTGCCAGTTGGTATTCAACGGGGTCTTCAATGGTAATAATCTTTTGAATTCCGCTATTTACTTTTGCCAGTGTACCGTACAAAGTCGTAGTTTTCCCGCTCCCCGTGGGACCAGTCACTAGAATCAAGCCGTGCGGTTGTTGCACAATTTTGCTGAAAGGACGCAATATATCTTCTGGCATCCCTAATTTGTCTAAATCTACTTGCACGTCGCTGCGGTCAAGAATCCGCAATACAATCGATTCACCGTGTACACCGGGTAACGTGGACACCCGCATGTCTAGGGTGCGGTCGCCCATTTGGTATTGAATCCGTCCGTCTTGTGGCAGACGTTTTTCACCGATGTCGAGCTTTGCCATTAATTTGACCCGTGAGGCGACGGCGGCTTGTACGGAAGCGGGCAATTTTTCAATGCTGACCATTACGCCATCTACCCGACAGCGGACAATCAGTTGTTTTTCTTCAGGTTCAAAGTGAATATCGCTCGCGCCTAAGTCGAGTGAACGTTCCATTAAGTGATTGACCATGCGAATCACGGGCGCGTCGGAGGCAATATCTTTGAGATATTCGCTGTCTTCTATATTTCCTGCTTCTAAACCGCCTTCAATTTCGGGGGCAAGTTTGGCGCGCCAATGTTTGATTAAGCGGGCAATTTGTTCTTCATTGGCTTTTTCAAAACGAATATTTGAGCCCAGCAAGTAGCGAATTTTGGCGCGGTCTTCAATGTCTGGGGCTTGATGAAATAATAAACAGGGGTCAGCGGGAAATTGCTCCACTGGCGCGATATTTTTTTTGGAGAGTAATTGCGTAAATAAAGGAAGATTAAGCGTTTGCATGGCGGTTTTGCACGGGTAAGTCTAACTAGCGGCAGCAGGGGAGGGCGGGGTGGAGTTGTCTAAAACGCGACTAAATCCCGCAACTTTCAGTTGTACAGATAAACGAGTGGGAACACTCGCGCTGCGTGCTTCTAAACTAATCACAATTAAGCGTTCTGGATTGCGGTTTAATTTACTGATTAAATCAGGCAATGCTTGTGAATCTATATCAAATTCAATAGTTTGACTAATAATCATCCAGCGGTCATTGGTACTAAATTCAGGGACTGCCATTGAGCGAAGCGTGATACTTTGTTGCTGGGCAATGTTGCGCAAAATGCTTTGTAAACGGGCGGCAATTAAATCGCGATTACTGCCTTTTAATAGGGAATCATTGATAGTTTTAGCTTCGGCTTTGGCTTTGTCATTGGCTTGTTGCCAGTTTTCAGTTTCTTGGCTAAGACGTTGATAGCGTTCAATGTCTAAATGTAAACGGTCTAAATCATCCCAATAATCATGATAGGCATGAATCGCTTTGGGGAGTAGCATAAAGGGGACAACGTAGCCTAAAAATAAAACCAGCATCCAAGTTAATAAGCGTTTTTCTTTTGCAGTCAATGCTTTTTCTCTCTTGTTATTCTATAAAATGAATGAACTATAATTTCCTTTGTTCTCTTGTTCCCATATTTCCGCGTCATTACTATCTGATGTGATGTAGGGTGGAATAGCGTAGCGTATTCCACCATGAAACTCCGCAAATGCTGAGTAAAACAGATTATAAACCGCAAGTTGGTGGAATACGCTTCGCTATTCCACCCTACAAATTCAGACAGGACTTAACTTGCAGAACCATCTAAGGTTAATAAAACTTTATACAATTCGGGGCGACGGTCGCGGAACAATCCCCATTCAGTGCGCGTGGCTTGCAGTGCGTCTAAATCAAAACTGGCAATTAAAATGGTTTCGCTTTGACGGTCAGCAACGTGTTGAATATCGCCTGTTATTCCAGTAATAAACGATGAGCCGTAAAAAGTAATATCACACACTTCGCCCTGTTCCACCCCTACGCGGTTAGAAGCAATGACTGGAATACAGTTTGCGGCGGCGTGTCCTTGCATGACCCGTTGCCAGTGGTCACGAGAATCGATAGTAGCATCTTGGGGTTCTGAACCAATTGCTGTGGGATAAAACAGTAATTCTGCGCCCATTAATGCCATAGCGCGGGCGGTTTCTGGAAACCATTGGTCCCAACAAATCCCAATTCCAATCGTGCCGAAGCGAGTTTTCCATACTTTGAAACCCGTATCCCCAGGTGAAAAATAGTATTTTTCTTGATAACCAGGGCCATCAGGAATGTGCGTTTTACGATATACACCTAACAATGTACCGTCGGCATCAAAAACCACTAAGGAGTTGTAATAAACATTATTTTTACGCTCAAAAAAACTAATGGGTAACACCACATTCAATTCTTTTGCCAATTGTCCCATTTGTTCTAATAAGGGATTATTTTCAACGGGACGGGCTAATTTAAAATATTCACCTTTTTGGTCTTTGCAAAAATAAGGAGTTTCAAATAATTCTTGCAACAAAATGATATTTGCGCCCTGTTCAGCGGCTTGTCGTACTAATTTTTCGGCGCGTGCAACGTTTGCAGTGCAATCCCAATCACACGCCATTTGCGTTGCTGCTACAGTGACCATACGCATGAATTATTCCTCCATCACAATCGGTAAAGGTTGTTGTTGTGTAATGCAATGCACGCCGCCGCCGCCCATATATAAATCTACCGCTGGAATTTGTACTACTTGCCGCTCAGGAAATAATTGCTTTAAAGTGGCTGCACAAGCTGCATCCCGTTCAGGGTCATCAAAACTACAGGCAACAATACCCCCATTAGCAATATAAAAATTAATATATGACAAGCCCAAACGCTCACCTTCAGGGGTAAAAGTGGGTTTAGGTTGCTCAATCGTGAACACTTCTAAAGGACGACCTTTAGCATCTGTTGCGTTGCGGAGAGTGGCTAAATTTTCTTGTAAATTAGCATAGTTTTCATCATTAGGGTCAGAGCTGATTAACGCAACCACTTTGCCCACGCCGACGAAACAGGCGACATTATCGACATGTCCATCAGTATCATCATTGCGTAAACCATGTTTTAACCAAATGATTTTGCTAACCCCGACATAGGCTTTTAAATGTTCTTCAATTTGCTCACGGCTTAAATTAGGATTGCGATTAGGATTTAATAAACAATCTTCTGTGGTAATTAAAGTACCTTCCCCATCCACATGAATAGAGCCGCCTTCTAAAATTAAAGGCGCGTTAAAACGTTTAATTCCAAGCTCATCCAATAAGCGACCTGCTAAATCTACATCATCAGCATATACGCTATAATCATTATTTTCTTTATTACCATAATCATTAAATTGCCAATTGATGCCCGCTAATTCGCCTTGGCGCGAAATCACAAAAGTTGCACCCGTGTCACGATGCCAAGAATCATTATGGGTTACAACCATTAATTTCACACTAGGACCACATAAAGCGGCAGCATCTAATTGTTGATTTGCATTCACTAACATCGTGATAGGTTCAAAATGCGCGATGGCTTTAGCGACGGCGGCATAAGCACGGCACGCATTTTTAAAACCAACTTCATCTGTCCAAACATCAAAACGGTTAGGAAACGCCATCCGGCATTGGCTGTGTGGATGCCATTCAGGCGGCATAAAAAAGCCTTGTTGTACGGGAGTAGTCATAAGAATTAAATTACAAGATGATGAAGGTTTGTGGAATGTAAAAAAGCGTTTAAAAGCGCCTATTATACGTTATTTTAGTGACAAAGAAGTTAAACCCTTGTGAGTTAAGTCGCTAATACTTTAGAGAGCTAAATTTTTATAGCACAAGTTTAATGCAAAATAGATTGAAGACAAATAGCTTTATTATTTTATTGTGATAATTCATATAGATGTATATTATTTTAGAGATAAAAACAGTTTAGTGGAAAAAAAGAAATAAAGTTACCTTTAGGAAAAAATTGTTTATAAACATGTTGTTATTTAATGTTTAACAAAGCTACTAATTTTTTGTGAAGAATACGCTAAACAATATGGTAATTTTTTATTTGGCTTTCAATGTATTTAGTAAAATACACATCATTAAACTGATTTACAATTCAGAAAGTTAGGAAAATAATGTAAATTTTGATTCAAATTATATAGGAAATGAATTATGCAACACGTCGCCTCTTTACGTTACGAAGTAATTTTTAAAAAAGCGTTTTG
>CAZKST010000249.1:0-4772 GCA_964555395.1 uncultured Thiotrichaceae bacterium
AAATACTTCACATCGCCTTTAACACCGTCACAAATTGCGGAATGGTT
This sequence comes from uncultured Thiotrichaceae bacterium, assembly GCA_964555395.1. Taxonomy (GTDB): domain Bacteria; phylum Pseudomonadota; class Gammaproteobacteria; order Beggiatoales; family Beggiatoaceae; genus CAZKST01. Next base: position 48 of record CAZKST010000249.1, read on the forward strand.
GCGGTAAAGGTGCTGCCTTTGCCTGCTTCACTTTCTACAGAAATATTGCCACCCATTAAACGGCAAAATTGACGACTTAAGACTAAACCTAAACCCGTTCCACCATAATGACGGCTGATTTCCTCAGTGGCTTGAGAATATTTAGTGAACAATTTGCTTAATTGCTCCGCATTCATACCAATACCGTTATCTTGAATGGTGAAATTAATAAACCGTTTATTTTCACCACTTAAAGGTTCAAATTGTTCATGCGAATGAACCCATAACCGAATTTTTCCTTGTTTAGTAAATTTGCACGCATTGCTTAATAGGTTATATAAAATTTGCCGAATTTTTGTATCATCTGCCATCATGCTTTCAATCGTCTCGTCCATTTCAACGATTAATTGATTATGATTACCTTGCACTAACGGCATAATCATTTGTGTAACTTCTTTAATTAACGGCGCAAGTTTAAATTCAATCACACTAATGCTCATTTTATTGGCTTCTAATTTAGATAAATCCAATAAATTATTAATCAAATTGAGCAAATAACGCCCTGCGGAAGTAATTTTTTCAGCATCTTCACTTTCTTCGCTGCTGCTAATACTGTCGGTTAATAATTCACTATAACCAATAATCGCATTTAACGGCGTGCGTAATTCATGCGCCATGCCTGCTAAAAAGTCGGCTTTGTCTTTTGCCCGCGCTTCGGCAGTTTCTTTAGCATGTAATATTTCGGCTTCACGTTGTTTGAAATTGGTAATATCTTCTACTGTCCCAATAAATCCAACAACTTGATTATCTTCCCCTAATACGGCTTTTGCATATTTTTGCACCCAACGCAATTCACCCGTTGAGCTGTAAATTCTAAAAGTGGCACTAAATTTTTCTACACTCTCAGGGGATTTTAAATAGGCGTGCCATGTTTCTTCTATATTGGCTTGGTCGCGTTTATCAACCAAAGTTAACCAAGTTGTTCCATAGCTAGATTTATCAAATAACCCAAATAAAGTTTGCCATTGTTGATTGGTATAAATATAGAAACCTTCTAAATCTGTTTGAAAAATTCCAATGGGTGATAAATTGGCTAAAATTCTAAAACGTTCTTCATTGGTTTTTAAATTTTGAATTAATTCTTCATAACGTTTTCCTAAGAAACGTGTTTTTAAATGGTTTTTAACCCGTGAACACACTTCTTCTTGTCTAAAGGGTTTAGTGATGTAATCCACTGCCCCCACTCTAAAGGCTTCTACTAAATCTTCGGTTTCAGTTTTTGCGGTAATAAAAATAACGGGAATGCTTTGAGTGAGTGGATTTTGTTTTAAACGCGAACATGTTTCAAATCCATCAATCCCATTGGGCATCATCACATCAAGCAAAATTAAATCAGGCACGGCTTTTTCTGCAATTTGTAAAGCACGCTCGCCGCTTTTTGCAAAAAATAATTTGTAACCTTCGGGCTCTAATACTTTGTGTAAAACATCAATATTAGCAGGCGTATCATCGACCATTAAAACTTTGGCGTGGGTAATGTCTAAATCTAGGTCAGGCATGTTTGATGTGCTCCAAGGTTTCTTGCATTCCTTCAATATCATAACTGGCAAGTTGTTCTTTTAAATGATGCGCTAAAGCTTGATATTGGGGATGCGTTTGCATCAGCGTGTTAATCGCTTGCTGTAATTCTGTTAAATCGTGTAATTCTAAAGCATTTAATAAGCGTTGATATAGTGCTTCAGGTAATTGATGCTCAAAATTTACCGTTAAAATTTCAGGCGCAACTTCAGGGGTGATAATCGGCTCGTCTGGGGTTTTCTTTTCTAAAATTAAATTGAGATGATTTTCTAAACAGCGGTAAATCGTTTCAAACTTAAAAGGTTTAGCAATAAAGTTGTCAAAACCGCTGTCTAATAAGGCGCGAATTTGGTGTTCTAAGGAAGAAGCAGACACAGCAATACATACAGGACGGTTTGCTGAAAATTCTTTTTCAATCATCCGCATTGCGGTAACTCCATCCATAACAGGCATTTGAATGTCCATAAAAACAATATTGGGCAACTGTTGACGTAATTTTAACAGGGCTTCTGCGCCATTATGCGCGATTTGTACCTCAATCCCAATTTCAGTTAAAATATCATGAAGTAATTGACAACTGTCTTCAATATCATCAACTACTAAAGCTGTAATTTGGGTTGGACTTTTCAGTTGGTAGTTTTCAAGGGTTAAATTTGCGGGTTCTGGTAAATTCAGTGGTTCAACATAAGGTAAAGTGACGATAAAACGGCTACCTTTGCCGAGCTCTGAATGTACTTGAATCGAACCTTGCATCAAGCCAATATAACGCTTGCAAATTGCTAGCCCAAGTCCTGAGCCCCCTTTTAATATCCCCGCTTTTTCTTGTTGGAAGGCTTCAAAGATGCTTTCTAATTTACTACTTTCAATGCCTAAACCACTGTCAATAATTTCAAATTGATAGCCTTGTTTTCCCAAAATTATGACTTGTAATTCTACACTGCCTTTTTCAGTAAACTTGATGGCATTGCCCAATAAATTCAGTAAAACTTGTTGTAATTTATTGCGGTCAGCAACAATTAAAGTTTCTGTTTCGCCGTGATAATTCAGTTGCCAGCTTAATTTTACTTGTTCACAACGGATTTTAAAAATTGCCGCAATATTTTCTACAAATTCTTTTAAATAAAAAGTGGTTGGACGCAGTTCAACCGCGCCCGCTTCAATTTTGGAAATATCCAAAATATCATTGATAATAGCTAGTAGATGATTGCCGCTTTTTTCAATAGTGACTAATAATTTTTTGTGCTCTTCAATCAGTTTTGCGTCACGTTTTAAAATTTGTGCATAGCCTAAAATCGCATTGAGCGGTGTGCGGATTTCGTGCGACATATTGGCTAAAAATAAACTTTTGGCTTTATTCGCGGCTAAGGCTTCATCGCGTGCAATGGCTAATTCAGCCGTGCGTTGTTCTACCATTTCTTCTAAATGTTCGCGATAATTTTGCAATTTTTCATCGCGAATATCTAATTGTTTTAGCATTGCGTTAAATTCATTAATCAATTGCCCTAATTCATCTTTGCTACTGGGTTGACAACGTAAAGTATAGTCTTCCCGCGTAGAAACTTGCTGCATAATATTGAGCAATTGGAAAATGGGCTGTAATAAAATCTTTTGTAAACGCGAAGATAATTTTAAAGCAAGCCATATTGAAATAAACACAGAAATAACAATAATCACAAAATTCCAAGTAATGCGTTCAATTAATAAATTTAAATTAGATTGAATAAATAAAGTGCCAATTATTTTATCTTGAAACTCCATTTGTTTTACAAAATCAATTCTATCCCAATACAATTCGTATGAATAATTGAGTTTAGATTTTACTAATTCACTTTGACGTTGTTGTAAATGATTTATTTCTGTCTGATTTAAAATAATCGGTTGCTCTAGGGGAACATCACGCATATAACTGGCAAAAAGCTTTTTATCAGGTAATAAAACATGTACTTGCGTGATATAAGGATTGGTTTTAAAAGCCGCAATATTGTCTTTAGCTGTTTTTGCATCACCGAATAAAATAGCGGCATTAGTATTTGCAATGACTAAGTCGGCGAGAATATGTAATTCATAGATGAGTGCACGTTTTTGGGTATAAGTTTCATTAAGCGACATAATTAAGGACATAGAAAACCCAATACTAATGCAAATAATAAAAACTAAAGCATTGAGTTTTTTATTAATCGACCAATCGCGTAGTTTTTCTATAATTATTCCTATCATAATCAATTACCTAGTGAGTAACTTTTAAAGATTGCTCTCTTGTCTGAAAACAAATTAAGTGAGATTATTTTTCATAAGCAATGCAATTTTTTCACATCAACTTTTAAACTTATTATTTTTTGAATAGTTATGCTGACATCTTATCAACTACGGTACATTCGCCACTATTTGCAACAAGGCGGGATAATTGCTTATCCTACGGAAGCCGTGTATGGCTTAGGCTGCGACCCATGGAATGAAACAGCCGTTGAACGTTTATTACAATTAAAACAACGTGATTGGCGCAAAGGGCTGATTATTATCGCCGCTGATTTTGCCAGTTTACAGCCTTTTATTTTGCCTTTGGCTTCCAGCATTGAAACGAAATTACAAACAACTTGGCAACAGCAAGTTGTCACTTGGCTAGTTCCCGCCCGTCCAGAAGTGCCTGCGTGTGTACGAGGCAATTCCGCACAAATCGCGGTGCGGGTAACGCGCCATCCCATTGCTGCTGCTTTGTGTCGCGCTTTTGGGGGGGCAGTCATTTCTACCAGTGCAAACTTGAGCCAACACCGTCCCGCTAAAACAGCTTGTCATGTTCGTCAACAATTTAAAGGACAAACATTACATATCGTCAGCGGTGCATTGGGCGCGCATAGTCGTCCTAGTGAAATTCGTGATGCACTGACCGATGTCTCAATTCGGCTATAACATTACCGTCCTAGAAGTTACGCAGTTGAATGAAAAACGACTGTAGGATGGGCTGACGATAGGAAGCCCATCACGACTGTTTATGACCACTCGCACTATAAAATTGTCTGAACCATAATTCACTTAATTTCCATAATTAACCTAACTTTAAATCTTAAAAATTAAGAAAATTGTGTTAATTATGCGAATTAGGGTTCAGACAAAACGGTGGAATACGCTTTGCTATTCCACCCTACAATATCCACGCTCGCTTTTTATCCA
>CAZKST010000250.1:0-2277 GCA_964555395.1 uncultured Thiotrichaceae bacterium
GACTTTGTAGTATTTCATGGTGGAATACGCTTCGCTATTCCACCCTACCTAATTGCACAATCTTATTGATGGGCTTCCTTGCGTCAGCCCATTCTACTTTTATTGTTCAACCAACGCTTTATGCAATTTCACCGCTTTGGCGCGTTTGCGTAAGCGTAAATTTAAGAATTCGACCGCCACCGAGAACGCCATCGCAAAATAAATATAGCCTTTGGGAACGTGCACTCCAAACCCTTCACCTATCAAAGTTACGCCAACCAGCATTAAGAAACTTAAAGCTAACATTTTAAAAGTTGGATGTTCGTCGACAAAATCGCCAATCGCTTTCGCCGCAAACATCATAACCCCTACGGAAATTAAAATGGCAGCAATCATAATTTCAACGTGGCTTGCAATTCCTACCGCCGTGATGACTGAATCCAACGAAAATACAATATCAATAATCGCAATTTGAATTAAAACACCGCCAAAACTCGCCTTAGCTACCGCATTATCCACATGCTCCTCTTCCCCTTCCAAACTGTGGTGAATTTCATGCGTACTTTTTGCTAATAAAAACAGACCGCCGCCAATCAGAATAAAATCACGCCCAGAAATTCCATGTCCAAAAAGACTAAACCACGGTTTAGTTAAACTCATGACCCAAGTTAAAGATAACAATAATAAAATCCGCGTACCCATCGCCAACGCTAATCCCAAAAACCGCGCACGGTCACGTTGTTCAGGCGGTAAACGTCCGACTAAAATAGAAATAAAAATAATGTTATCCACACCTAACACAATTTCTAAAGCGGTGAGGGTTATTAAAGCAATCCAAATATTGGGGTCTAGTAAAAATTCCATACTTAAAATCTTTCCTTTTAAATTAGGTAATAGTGATTAGTCAAAGATAACGATATTATGCCATAATTTTGTTTTGCTTCACGGTATTCGCTAAAAAAGCGTTTCAAAATCAAGGGATATTTATACAGATGAAGTCTTACAACAATGCGTTATTACAAGACCTCGATGCACGAGGCTTAATTTTCCAAATCGCAGGCGAAACAGAAATAGCAGAACATTTAAGCCAATCGCGCACTGTTTATGCAGGATTTGACCCCACAGCGGACAGTTTACACATTGGACATTTAGTTCCCGTCCTCATGTTAAGACGTTTTCAATTAGCAGGACATCGCCCTATTGCTTTAGTCGGCGGCGCGACGGGTTTAATCGGCGACCCCAGTTTTAAAGCAACAGAGCGACAATTAAATACTAAAGAAATTGTCGACAGTTGGGTAGAAAAATTAAAACAACAATTATGCCGTTTTATCGATTTTGAATGCGGCGCACAGTCTGCTGTCATGGTTAATAATTATGACTGGACAGCCTCGATTGATGTCCTGAGTTTTTTACGCGATATTGGTAAACATTTTTCAATTAACGCGATGATTCAAAAAGAATCTGTTAAACAGCGGATTGAGCGCGAAGGGTCGGGGATTTCCTTCACTGAATTTACTTATATGATTTTGCAATCCTATGATTTTGCAATGTTAAATCGTTTGCATCAATGCTCTGTGCAACTCGGCGGCAGTGACCAATGGGGCAATATTACGGGCGGCATTGATTTAACGCGCCGTTTGCAACATAACACCGTGTACGGTGTAACTGTGCCTTTAGTCACCAAAGCTGACGGCACAAAATTCGGCAAAACTGAAACGGGTACAGTGTGGTTAGATGCCAATAAAACATCGCCTTATGCGTTTTATCAATTTTGGATTAACGCCGCGGATGCCGATGTGTATAAATTCCTACGCTATTTTACATTTTTATCTGTTGAAGAGATTGCAGAGATTGAAGCGCAAGACGCGCAAGCGACGGGACGCAAACAAGCGCAAGGTATTTTAGCCCGCGAAATGACCCGCTTCATTCACGGCGAAGAAGGATTAACTTCTGCAACACGCATTAGCGAAGCCCTATTTAGTGGCGACATTTTAAGTTTAAGCGACAACGATTTAGCGCAACTACAATTAGATGGAATGCCCAGCACTGAAATCAGCGATTTAAGTATTAACATTGTTGATTTACTTGCATTAACGGGATTAGCTAAATCTAAAACCCAAGCGCGGGAATTTGTCAGCAGCAACGCGGTTGTGGTCAACGAAGAAAAAATGACGCAATTAACCGCGACTTTATCGTTAGAAAAAGCTTTATTTGGACGTTATTGGCTAGTGCGGCGCGGCAAGAAAAATTTCCATTTAGTGTATTTAAAGAAAGATTAAATTGTAGGGTGGAATAGCG
>CAZKST010000250.1:2377-4735 GCA_964555395.1 uncultured Thiotrichaceae bacterium
ATTATCACTAATGATAATGCACAATCCCCCCCATCCTGGTGAATTTATTCGCGAAATGTACTTAAAACCGCTCAATATTAGCGCACGCGAAATGGCGGCAAAGCTGCATGTTTCCCCTTCTACCGTCAATCGTTTATTACAAGGACGCAGCAAACTCAGTGCAGAAATGGCTTTACGCCTTTCTAAAACGCTGGGACGTTCAGCAGAAAGCTGGCTACTCATGCAAAATCAATACAGCCTTTGGCAAGATAGACAACGTATTAACCTTGATGAAGTAGAACCTTTACAAATACACGTTCTTTAAGAAACCGCTCTCCATTTTTTTAAGCAAATTTAAAACAACATCATGATAAACCTACTCAATAAACTGTGGACATTTCACGGCGGACTCAAATTAAACGGACACAAAAATTTATCCAACAGCGCGGCAATCGTCAAAGCCCAATTGCCCGCCCGTTTGATTTTACCGTTATTGCAACATATCGGCTCCCCCGCTGAACCGATTGTCAAAGTCGGCGACCGCGTGTTAAAAGGGCAAATCGTCGCCCATTGCGGCGGACAACATCACGATGGCGAGGAGGGACAATGTCTAAAATCGCGCAGCGCGCCCATTCACGCGCCCACCTCTGGTACAGTGATTGCGCTAGAAAATCATGCTGTTCCGCACCGTTCTGGGCTAACTGCACCCTGCATTATCCTGCAACCCGATGGCTTAGAAGAATGGACAGCCCGCACACCCTTGTTAGATTACACCAGCGTAGAACCTGAACTATTACATCAACATATCGCCCGTGCCGGTATCGTCGGCTTAGGCGGCGCAGGCTATCCTGCCCATTTAAAAATTAAACCTGCTGAAATTGAAACCCTGATTTTAAACGGCGCAGAATGCGAACCTTATATCACTTGTGATGACCGCCTCATGCGCGAACGTGCGCTCGACATCGTCGGCGGCGTTGATATTTTGCGCTACATTTTAGGCGGCATTAAACGCTGTGTGATTGCAGTCGAAGACAATAAACCCGAAGCCTATTATGCGTTGATTGAAGCGGTTAAAGTACACAACGAGTTATTAAAACGCGCCCAGCAAACCCCGATAGAAATTGTGCAAGTGCCGACTTTATATCCAATGGGTTCGTCGCAGCATTTAACTAAAGTCTTGACGGGCAAAGAAGTTCCCGCTGATGGGCGCAGTTCAGATATTGGCGTATTGGTGCATAACGTCGGCACGGTGTATGCGATTTATCGCGCCGTGCGCTATGGTGAGCCGCTGTTATCGCGGATTGTTACCGTATCAGGCACAGGCGTTGAAAAACCACAGAATTTAGAAGTGCTTATCGGTACACCGATTCGCGACATCATTAACCAATGCGGACGCAAAGACACCGTTAAACGCATTGTCGTGGGCGGTTCAATGATGGGTTTTCCTTTGCAAGATGATGATTTACCTGTCATTAAAACGACAAACTGTGTGATTGTGTCTCAGCCTGAAGAAATCACAATCAATCAGCCGCAAATGCCTTGTATTCGTTGCGGCGCGTGTGCCGATGCGTGTCCCGAAAGTTTATTGCCGCAACAATTGTATTGGCACGCTAAAGCTAAAGATATGAAACGCATTGAAAATTTTCATTTGTTTGATTGTATTGAATGCGGTTGTTGTGCCTATGTCTGCCCGAGTCAAATTCCTTTGGTAGATTATTTTCACTATGCCAAGACGGAAATTCGTTCGGCGGCGCGGGACAAACAAAAGGCAGAGGCAGCGCGGCAACGACATGAATTTAGACAAATGCGAATTGAGCGGGAGAAGTTGGAAAAAGCGGAGAAACACAAGCAAAAACGTGAAGTGTTGACTCCCACTGCCGCGCCTGCGGTTGCGTCTGCAAGCGTTGAAGTTGCTGCTGCTGCGCCTGTTGTTAGTTCCACTGCTGAAGCGATTGACCCGAAGAAAGCAGCGATTGAGGCGGCAATTGCGCGAGCGAAGGCGAAAAAAGCGGCGCAACAGGCGGAGCAGCCTACGCCTCCGACGGGGGATGTGTCGTTATAATGCGGAAATTATAACGGGAGGTGCATCTTGGACTTTGAGCGAATTGCCGAAGCGCGGATTTTAGAAGCCATTGAAAAGGGGCAATTTTCCAATTTAGCGGGCGCAGGGAAGCCGCTGGAATTGGAGGATTTAAGTCAAGTGCCTGAAGAGTTGCGCATGGCGTATAAAATTCTTAAAAATGCGGGCTGTGTGCCAGAGGAGGTGCAATTGCGTAAGGATATTGCGCAGTTGCAGGCATTGGCAACGCAAAGCACCGACGCGCTCGAGCGGTCAAATGCAATTAAGCGTTTGAATTTGTTGTTGGCGCGTTTGGATTC
>CAZKST010000251.1:0-4708 GCA_964555395.1 uncultured Thiotrichaceae bacterium
TCTTTTTCTAAATTACTTACTAATTACATTGGTGTGATTTTCTTTTTTATCAACCATTATAATAAAGGATTACCTATTATTAAGTTTTGGATTAGGATAAAATTTTTTATTTTAAAAGACTTGCTAAATTTTTATATTAGCAAGTCTTTTATTTTAGCTATAGACACCCGCTGATAAAATTGAATTAACTTTTATCAACGCCTTCAGCAATGACTACATATCGCCATTCACTACTGTCGTTATTACATTGGTAACAACTCACCAGTGTCAAACGACGATTAGAAGTTGGTTGTAGAGAAGTAATATCTGTTTTGCCAACGATTCGAATTTCTGCAACTTGATAATGTGTCCGTCCGCTCCACAAAGATTCTACAATTAACATATCACCATCGCGTAACTCACTCAGAAAACTATAGAACTCTGAAGGAGGAACAGTCATCACACTATTACCTTGTTCACCAGGTAAAGTGCTATTACTCAAATGCTGTAAAGCAAAATGTCCAAGGCTATCATTACTATTTGCTAAAACTACTTGGTCAATGTTTAAACGTGGAATAGAAACTCGCGCAATTAAGCTTGTACTCGTCCATGGCAACGGTTGAATGGAATGTCCATTGGCTTTAGTGCGTACCCAAGCCGTATGCAATAAACCATCAGTCATCCACTGCTGTATCGGAATGGTGTTCGCAAATCCATGCCATGTCCCAATACTGAGTGCTGTAAAAAATAATACGCCACGCCAATGAATTTTAATCATAACATTAAAAAAATTAACGTTTAATCTCGTCTATAGTTAGGAGCGGTTAACTTACTGTTGCAATTAATAAAACAATTCCCGCTAATACAATGGCTGAGCTCATACCCGCCATTAAACCTAAGCCCATAAAATTTAATAAGCTCATGAAAGGGGAAGATTTATCTAATGTTTTAACAGTATCCATAAAATATCCTTTATTGCAAGCAGGGGGATTGGTCAAGAATAATAGTGTTGATACTGTTTATAAAAACCTATGAATGCGTTTACATTTTTTAGTTTTGAAGAATACAGAACTCCAATTTTCTTGCATTCTTTAAAAACAGGTATCAACTAAAGAGAAGTTATCAGTTCTCTCTTTCCTTTATAATGCAACAGTGTTGCCATTTTTTATATGGGAATTTTTCTCTTAAATCTTTATGAGGCATCCTCAAAGATTTGGACAAAGTATAAAAAGAGTTTGTGACAAACTAACAGCAAAATGTGGCAAAAAAATGGGGATTACATTTATTAATTCAGTTTTTTCCCATTTGCGAACTGTCATTATTATAACAGCGTGCTGATAATCGCGATTTCTTCTGTCAAACGCATTTTATAAATTTTTTGATTTAAAAGTAGGATAAACCGAGGTAAGGAAGCTCATCAACAAGACTAACGTGCAATAATAAACTGGCATTAACTCAAACTATTCTGTGAATTAAGTGCCAATAAACAGAGTTGATGAGCTTCCTTACGTCAGCCCATCCTACCGTTATTTTTTATTCAACTGCATAACTTCTAATATTAAAACAACTTTGCGATTTCAGTCATTTTTTATATTTGTGCGCATTGTGCATAAATCAATTTTCTTCAGCTCCATGCTCTGTGCGTTTAAAAAACTCAGGGTCCATCATTTCAATAAACTTGTGAGCCCCTGCTGATAAAAATTTCCCCCGCCGTAAAACAATCCCATAATTACGCTGCGGAAAATATTTTTTCAACGGTAATACGCCTAACGCTTCGTTGCCAGTTAAACAAATACTGGTAACAACAGAAATGCCTAAACCCATCGCCACATATTTTTTAATAATCTCCCATCCGCCCGCTTCTAATGTCACTTTATAGTCTAAATTATGTTGACGAAATACCATTTTAACCATGCGCCATGTACTTAAATGACGCGGCGGTAAAATAAAACCATATTCGCTAATGTCTTCTAAAGTAAAATCAGGTTTTTTTAACAGTGGATGATCTAAAGCGGTAATTAATACGGGGTCATAATGAAAAATGGGACGATAACTAATATCTTCAGGCACATCCAAAAATGAACCCACCGCAAAATCAATATCATTAGCGCGTAACAATGCCATCCCATCGCGTCCTGTCACATTATGCAGGCGGACACGAATTCCAGGATAAAGTGATGTAAAACGCTTCATATATTCGGGCAAAATGTATAGAATAGTGGATTCACCTGCGGCAATATTAAGTTCACCACTTTCTAAATTACCGCGACGCATCGCAAAAGTTTCTGCCAATGCGTCAATGCCTTCTATTAAAGGGACGGCAAGTTCATAAAGAATTTTGCCTTCGGGCGTTAATTCGATAGAAGGACCACGTCGTTCAAACAGTGATACTTCAAGTTCGCGCTCAAGTGCTTTGATTTGCAGGGAAACGGACGGTTGACTTAAAAAAAGTCGCTCCGCCGCTTTAGAAATACTGCCCGTTTGCGCAGCGTGACAAAAAGCGCGTAACTGTTTGAGTCGATTCTGTTTATAATAAAAACGCTCTGACATGGCGTGCATCCGTGTTAGCTTATTGGAATATTGTTGTTATTAACATCTGTAATATTATTAACATCACTAATACTATACATTAAAATAATTACTCCTTGCTAATGTTGCAATGCAACGCGAAAATCTTTATAACACTCTCCCAATTATGCAAGAGAGTTTGACCTCCAACAAAGACTTTAAGGAAGTAAAGCTTATGACTACACGTCAGTCATCGCTGCAAATTATCGGCAAAATGACTCCAGAATACGCCACTGTTCTCACTCCAGAAGCTTTAGTGTTTGTGGAAGATATTCTGCGGCAATTTACACCCCGTCGTAACGAATTATTAGCGAAACGGGTAGAGCGGCAACAACAATTAGACGCTGGCGTTTTTCCTAACTTTTTAGAAGAAACTCGTCATATTCGCGAATCCGACTGGACTGTCGCGCCGACTCCTGCCGATTTGCAAGACCGTCGTGTAGAAATTACGGGACCTATTGACCGTAAAATGATTATTAACGCGCTTAACTCTGGCGCGAAAGTCTTCATGGCTGACTGTGAAGATGCACAAAGTCCAACATGGGACGGTTTAATCGAAGGTCAAATTAACTTACGCGATGCTGTTAATCGGACTATCGAATATGTTAGCCCTGAAGGTAAAGCTTATAAATTAAACGACAAAATTGCCACTTTATTAGTTCGTCCTCGTGGTTGGCATTTGTTAGAAAAACATGTTTTATTAGACGGTCAACCGATTGTTGGCGGTTTAATGGATTTTGCTTTATATTTCTTCCATAATGCTAAAAATTTATTGGCAAAAGGCACAGGCCCTTATTTCTACTTGCCTAAGTTAGAAAGCCATTTAGAAGCGCGTTTATGGAATGATGTTTTCAATTTTGCGCAAGATGCTTTAGGTTTACCCCGCGGTACAATTAAAGCCACCGTATTAATTGAAACCATTCTTGCTTCCTATGAAATGGATGAAATTTTATACGAATTACGCGACCACTGCGTAGGTTTAAACTGCGGTCGCTGGGATTATATTTTCAGCTTTATTAAGAAATTTAGCAAACATCCTGAGTTTGTGCTGCCTGACCGTGGACAAGTCACCATGACTTCTCACTTCTTGCGCTCATACTCTTTATTGTTAATTAAAACCTGTCACCGTCGCGGCGCACACGCAATGGGCGGCATGGCAGCACAAATTCCAATTAAAGATAATCCAGAAGCGAATGAAGCAGCGATGGCAAAAGTACGCGCTGATAAAGAACGCGAAGCCAGTGATGGACATGATGGTACATGGGTTGCGCACCCTGGTTTAGTCCCTGTAGCAATGGCGATTTTTGATAAATACATGCCACAAGCTAACCAAAAAGATAAAATGCGCGAAGATGTCAGCGTAACAGCAGCGGACTTAATTAAAGTGCCACAAATGCCTGCTGAAGGACAAATTACAGAAGCGGGCGTTCGTAATAACGTTATGGCTTCTTTACACTACATGGCTGCTTGGTTGGCAGGTAATGGATGTGTACCAATTAATAACTTGATGGAAGATGCAGCAACTGCGGAAATCGCCCGCGCCCAATTATGGCAATGGGTTCGTTATCCGCAAGGGGTGTTAAACGACGGTCGTCGTGTTAGCCCTGAAATGGTGAAGCAGTTCATACAGGAGGAATTAGATTTAGTCGCTAAAGCAGGTAATCAGAGCCAAAAGCCTGAGAATTATGCTTTAGCTGCTCAATTATTAACGCAAATTACCACAGACGCACCCTTTGCCGAGTTTTTAACTCTCGTCGGCTACGATCATTTACCCTAAGACGTAGCTATACGGCTTGTACGAGAGCGGTAAAAAACTTTGAACTTGTTTAAAATATCAAGTTTAAGCAAGTTTAAAGTTTCAACAAAACTCTATTTTGATACATTTATTTTAATAAGACAGGAAGATATTCATGAGCAAAGAAGCAGCAATCCAAGCAATCGAAAAAGACTGGGCTGAAAATCCGCGTTGGAAAGGCGTAACACGTCCTTACTCCGCTGCTGATGTTGTGCGTCTGCGTGGTTCTGTGCAAGTTGAACATACTCTGGCTAAATTAGGCGCAGAGAAATTATGGAAATATGTTAATACCGAACCTTTCATCAATGCGTTGGGTGCTTTAACAGGTAACCAAGCCATGCAACAAGCCAAAGCACGCTTAAAAGC
>CAZKST010000252.1:0-4660 GCA_964555395.1 uncultured Thiotrichaceae bacterium
TGTACGATAATCAATACTACGATTCATCCGCCCTGTTTGTTCAGGTGAAATATAGGATAAATTGCCCTCTAAAGTATCAGGGCTACAAATCTCTTGGGTTTCACGCGATAATTCTGTTGCAATTTCAAAATCAATTAATTGAATTTGTTGGGTTTCAAGATTGATAATAATATTAGCAGGATTAATATCTTTATGAATAATTTGCTGTTGATGCAAATTACCTATAATTTCCGTTAAACGAATTGCGAGTTTTAAACTACTCTCAATATCATTTAAATAAACCTCTAATAAAGATGAAAGCGGTTGACCTTTAATATCCTCTAAAATCATGAACCAACTATTTTTATAAGCTTGCAAATCTATGGCTTGAGCAAAACCTTGCCCATTAAGACGCTGGGTAAGATAATATTCACGCTGAAATTGCACAATTTCTTTAGGAGAAGGGCGAGGATTGCTTAAAAATTTACAAATAACTGGCAAATTATCGCTATTGCGGTAGCCGCGATAAATTTGGGTATATAAACAGTCAGATATTTTTTCAACCAGCGTATATTGCGACAATAAAAGCATTCATTTCCCCAAGAATTACCTACTGTACTTTTTAAAATAAACAAGCACTTATTTTAAAAAGCGGGTGATGTTATGGATGTAATATAAAAATAAATATTAAACTATTTTTAAGTCTTTTTTGTAGTTTTCTTTTTATAATTCATCTAAAATTTTTTAAGTTTTAATTCTCAGAAGATTAAGTATAGAATATATAAATAAATTTAATGGAAAAACTGCATTTCTTGCTGTAGTTGCTGTGTCTGGGTTAATAATTGCTGAATTTTCTCATTTGCTTTTTGCAATGCGTAGTTTCCCTCTGATGTATGTTGATGTAATTCTATAATATTTTGCTGAATTATCTGTGTAGCATTCCTTTGCAAGACACTCGCCAGACTGACAGGCTCAAGACATTGCTCTGTCTGTTGTACTAAATTTACCATCGTTTGCAATGCCCCGCGTGCTCGTTGTAGTTGTTGTTCGCCCTGATTCATTGTATCTTGATTCTTTACCAAAAAAGTACGGATTTGTCCTACAGCTTGCGAACTACGCGTTGCTAATTGACGGATTTCCCCCGCAATGACTGAAAATCCGCGTCCTTTCTCTCCTGCCCGTGCTGCTTCTACACCTGCATTTAAAGCAATTAAATTAGTTTGAAATGCAATCGTATTAATTAAATCTACAATTTCTTTCATTATTGTATGACTGTCTAAAATTTGTTGTAACGCGCTTTGCGCTTGCGACATACATTGTACAGTTTGCTCAGTTTGTTGTGATAAGTTCAGCATAAGTTGAGAAACATTTTCTACATGCTGCACATTTTGCTCTGATTGATAAGTAATTTCTTTAATAGAAGTTTGAATTTGATTTAATACCAGTAATTCAGCTTGACTCAATTGTAAAATGTTTTTATTGATTTCTACCAATTGATAATATTCTATTTTTATTTCTGCCATATTATTTTTAGCTTGTTGAATTACTCGCGCTAAAGTACCCAAACTTCCATTAACATCTTTTTTCAGATTAGCTAATAAACCAACATAATTTTTTATTAAAACCTGTTTTAAATTACCATTTGCAACTGCCGCAAAAACAATGGCTAATTCTTGTAATAAAGAGTGGCTATTTTCTAAAGTTTGGTTTAAATGTTGTACAATTGTTAAAAATTCAGTAGCTTTATCTTGTTGTTGTACACGTTTAGAAAAATCTCCTTGTGCTGCCGCAGAAGTGACTTGTTGAATTTCCGTTAGCAATAAACTTAAAGTTTGATTTAATAAAGCGGTGTGTTGTTGCTTATTATGTAACGCTAAAGCTAAAGAACGCCATTGTTTTTGTAATAACATAAATATTTGTTGAAAATTTTGTTGTTGTAAAATGTCAAAATCTTCAATAATACTTTCAACATCTCCTAGTTCCACTAATAAGGTTTGTTGTAAACGATAAGTTTCTTCTAATTCATGACGCATTGTTTGGTTTTCAATTTGCAATTGTTGATTTAATTCTAAATTTTTAGCATTTGTTTCTAATAAAACTTGGTCTTGTCGCCAAATATGTTTGAATACATGAAAAATTAAAAAAATAAAATTTAAAGTGACTAGAATAATCCCTGTTATTTGAATAATTTGAATTTTCTGTGCTTTTTGATTAGCAATATGCTCTAAAGCATTGGTTAAATGATTCATCATTTTTAAAATATCTAAATTATATTGATTTGCATACTCAATCAGTGTCTTTAATTGTTCCGCTGTTATTGCATTTTGATTGTTAAAAAGAGGCTGTAAATAATTATGATAAGGTAGCCATAAACTCCGCGTTACTTCTAAATAACTGCGAGCGGTACTAGCTTCATCACTAATTGCATTTAAATAAATTTTTTTCCCTTCTGCATCTTGTACTTCTCCTCCTTGCCAAAAAGCATTTAAAGTGCTGTCAAATAATGTAAATACCAGTTTCATTTCTTCTAAAATACTTTGAGTATTTTGCTTTTTAAGCTGAGCAAGTTCTAATTGCAATAAAGTTTTTACTAAACGTTGCGATAACATCCGTTGTCGCCCCGCCAAATTAATAGCGACAGCATCTTGCTTTAAATAACCAGAAATAATGAGATTGGGAATTAACACGCCAATATCAATTACAATAAATAATGCAATGCTTAGTAAAATGAAACGATAACGAAGGAAAAAAGCACGATTCATAAACAATGCACCTTTTTTAAAAATTGTGAATAATCACAAATAAAATATAAAATTTTTTTGAGAAAAAATATTTTATTAATAACAATTTGAAAATACTTTTTAAAATATTTTTATTTAAAAACAATTGATATTTCATAAATCCTCCTTTTCTTTCTTTTTCTTTGTAAAAGTGTTTATGTTTTTTGCCATATTTTGACACAAAATAAAGACATTTTATGTCTATTGCGGTATAATTGACATTTTAATACTTTCCTCACGTTTATTCATAGGAATAAAAAAATGCAATTTACGCCTGCTCATTTTTTGCTGCTGGGTTTTTTAAGCCTAATCAGCTCAACTGCTTATGCGGGAGGAGGGGAGCATGACCCATTTGCTCCTATCTTATTTGTAATTTCCTGCATCATTATCGCCGCAATTATTGGACGTTGGTTAGCAACCCGTTATCAACAAGCTTCTGTATTAGGTGAACTCTTAATCGGTATGATTATTGGAAACATTGGATACTGGTTTGGTAGTGATTTGTTTTTATTTATTATGCACCTAGACATTGTTAATCAAGTATTAACTTTGACTTGGGAGCAGGGTCTAAACGTTCAACAAGCCTTAGCACAGTTATTTACACCTGAACAGTTAAACTCTTCAGTAGGACAAGCATTTAGTCGCATTTTTGCATCGCAAGGAGCTTCTGAATTATTACTCATTAAGCTTTCTATTTGGATATTTTCCAGCTTAGGGGTCATTTTATTACTATTTATGGTGGGTTTAGAATCCAGCGTTACAGAAATGAAGCAAGTGGGCAAAACATCTATGCTGGTTGCTTTAGTGGGGGTTGTTGCACCATTTAGTTTAGGTTTATTGGTTTCAGAAGTTTTATTAAGTGATTCTCCTTTGATTGTACACTTATTTATTGCAAGCACGTTAACAGCGACCAGCGTCGGCATTACTGCTCGTGTATTCAAAGATTTGCGACAAATTCATCGTCCTGAAGTGCGGATTATTTTAGGCGCGGCGGTGATTGATGATATTTTGGGTTTGGTGGTATTAGCGATTATAGTTGGAATTGTTACAACGGGTTCGCTAAATATAGGCGCAATTACTCAGATTTTCATTGTTTCTTTAGCATTTCTAGGGATTTTGCTCACGGTTGGTGAAAAAGTCATTCATGCAATTTTATTAAAAACATCACGTTATGACCCAGAGCATAGCCGTTTATTATACCCTATTTTATTAGCCTTTTTATTGTCTTGGTTGGCTAGCGCAATTGGTTTATCGGCAATTGTAGGTGCATTTGCGGCGGGTTTATTGTTAAAAGAAGAACATTTTGCCCATGTGCCTGCTTCTCCGCATGGACATACTTTATCATTACGCGAAAGTTTTGAACCATTTGAAAAAGTATTTGCGCCGATTTTCTTCGTATTAATGGGAATGCAAGTTAATTTAGCCACACTTTTCCAAAGTGATGCAATTTTATTGAGTTTGTCACTGATTATTGTTGCGTTAATCGGTAAAGCGGTTGCTGGTTTTGTTGTTTCTGCCCCCTTAAATCGCTGGGTGATTGGTGTAGGAATGATTCCACGCGGTGAAGTGGGATTAATTTTCGCAAGTATCGGTAAAAGTTTAGGGGTATTACCTGAAAGTGTATTTTCCGCCATCGTTTTGATGGTGATTGTTACTACTTTCGTTACACCCATGGCATTAAAAGTGGTTTTAAGTCGTATTGAAAAACAAGCTGAAACGAATTAGTAAGATATTATTTATTTTCAAATAGGTAGGGTGGAATAGCGAAGCGTATTCCACCGTTTTGTCCGAATCATAATATTCTTAATTATTTCATTAGGTTAATCAAGAAAATTAAGTGAATTAAGGTTCAGACAATTTTGTAGAGCTTCATGGTGGAATACGCTTCGCTATTCCACCCT
>CAZKST010000253.1:0-4649 GCA_964555395.1 uncultured Thiotrichaceae bacterium
GGAAGGAAGGATTTGAAGAAGGAATTCAGCAAGGAATTCAGCACGGTTTGCAACAAGGCGTGCAATTGGCAAATTTAGAAACGGCAAAGAAAATGCTAAGCAAAGGATTTAGTATTGAAGAAGTTGCAGAGTTAACAGGAGTATCTATAAGCTTGTTACAAAACTTGTAAATGGAGGGTCTCTAAAAAGAAAAAAATGCCTATACCTCAAAATGTTAATTTGTGCTGCTGCAAAAATTATAAATTAGCCTCTTGAAGTCAATTTAATGAGTGTTACATAGGGAGTAATTAAAATTTTTCACTTTTTGGAGTTTTCATTATGAATATGGAAAAATTAACGACGCGTTTACAACAGGCATTAGTAGAAGCGCAAAGTTTAGCCGTTGGACGCGACCATCGTTTTATTGAACCTGCACATTTATTAAGCACTTTGCTTAATCAAAATGATAGTATTATTAATTCACTTTTGCTTAAAGTGGGCGCAAATATTCAACATATTAGAGCAGGAACACAGCAGGCATTAGAACGAATCGCTAGTTCTAATGCAAATGCGGGTGAAGTCCATGTGTCTAATGATTTAAATCGGGTGCTTAACCTGATGGATAAATTAGCTCAAAAACGCGGTGACCAATTTATTTCTAGTGAGCTTTTTCTTTTAGCTTTATTAGAAGATAAAGGGGAATTAAGTGCTTTATTAAAAGAAGCAAAAGTTGAAAAAATTGCTTTAGAAAAAGCAATTGAACAAATGCGCGGTGGGGAAAAAGTCAAAGATGCGAGCGCAGAAGATAGTCGCCAAGCATTAGAGCGTTATACCATTGATTTAACTCAGCGGGCGGCACAAGGTAAATTAGACCCTGTAATTGGGCGGGATGAGGAAATTCGTCGTACTATTCAGGTGTTACAACGGCGTACAAAAAATAATCCTGTGTTGATTGGTGAACCGGGGGTAGGTAAAACGGCGATTGTGGAAGGTTTAGCGCAACGTATTTTAAATGGTGAAGTGCCTGAAGGCTTAAAAGGAAAACGTTTACTTTCTTTAGACATGGGAGCTTTAATTGCGGGTGCAAAATTTAGAGGGGAATTTGAGGAACGTTTAAAAGCCGTTTTAAATGATTTGTCTAAGCAAGAAGGGCAAATTATTTTATTCATTGATGAATTACATACAATGGTCGGTGCAGGTAAAGCGGAAGGTTCAATGGATGCGGGTAATATGTTGAAACCTGCTTTAGCACGCGGTGAGTTGCATTGTATTGGCGCAACAACTTTAGATGAATATCGTAAGTATGTTGAAAAGGATGCGGCATTAGAACGGCGTTTTCAAAAGGTTTTGGTAAATGAGCCAACAGTAGAAGACACTATCGCCATTTTACGCGGTTTGCAAGAGCGTTATGAAGTGCATCATGCGGTAGATATTACCGACCCCGCGATTGTGGCGGCGGCGACTTTGTCACATCGTTATATTGCTGACCGTCAATTGCCTGATAAAGCGATTGATTTAATTGATGAAGCGGCTAGTCGGATTCGCATGGAAATCGATTCTAAACCAGAGCGAATGGACAGATTAGAGCGGCGGTTAATTCAATTCAAAATTGAGCGGGAAGCCGTTAAGAAAGAAAAAGATGAAGCCTCTAAGAAACGTTTAGAGAAACTAGAAAGCGATATTAATGAATTAGAAAAAGAATTTGCTGATTTAAATGAAATCTGGCAAGCAGAGAAAGGAGCATTGCAAGGTACAACGCAGATTAAAGAAGAATTAGAACATGCTCGCCTCGCTTTTGAAACGGCACGCCGCAATAATGATTTAAATAAAATGGCAGAGTTGCAATATGGCGTTATTCCTGCTTTAGAGAAACGTTTAAATGATGTTCCTCAAGTTGAGCGCAATATGCAATTGCTCAAAAATAAAGTGACTGAAGAAGAAATTGCAGAGGTAGTTTCTCGTTGGACAGGTATTCCGATTACTAAAATGTTGGAAGGTGAGCGGGAAAAATTATTGCGTATGGAAAATGAACTGCATCAACGGGTTGTTGGGCAAGCAGAAGCTGTAAAAACGGTTGCAAATGCAATTCGGCGGGCGCGGGCGGGAATTTCTGACCCCAATCGCCCAAATGGTTCATTTTTGTTTTTAGGTCCTACAGGGGTAGGCAAAACGGAATTGTGCAAAGCGTTAGCTACGTTTTTATTTGATACGGATGAAGCAATGATTCGGATTGATATGTCTGAATTCATGGAAAAACATTCGGTTGCGCGTTTAATCGGTGCGCCCCCCGGTTATGTGGGTTATGAAGAAGGCGGCTATTTGACGGAAGCCGTGCGCCGTAAGCCTTATTCCGTGATTTTGTTGGATGAGGTGGAAAAAGCGCATCCTGAAGTGTTCAATATTTTATTGCAAGTGCTTGATGATGGACGTTTAACCGATGGTCAGGGGCGCACAGTAGATTTTCGTAATACCGTCATTGTGATGACTTCAAATTTGGGTTCACACATCATTCAAGAGCGGACATTAGCACGCAACGATGAAAGCGTGGGAGAGCAAGAATATCAAGCGATGAAAACGGCGGTGATGGAAGTTGTACAACAAGCATTCCGTCCTGAATTTATTAATCGGATTGATGATGTTGTTGTTTTCCATTCTTTAGAGAAAAATCAAATTCGTTCTATTGCCAATATTCAAATGAATTCTTTAAGAAAACGTTTGCAAAGTAATGGAATGGATTTAAGCATCACGGATGCGGCTTTAGATGAATTGGGGTTAGCAGGATTTGACCCTGTTTATGGTGCACGTCCTTTAAAACGGGCAATTCAGCAGTATGTAGAAAATCCGTTAGCGCAGCAAATTTTAGCGGGTAAATTAATGACGGGGTATAGAATTATTGTAGATTGGCAAGATGAGAAAATGGTCTTTAGTCAAGAGAAATTGAGTTAAATCTCTTTTTTAATCACTTGAATCTGAAAAGATAAAAACCTGCTAGGTTTCTGAAATCTAGCAGGTTTGTTGGAATAAATTCAAAAATCTGTCAAATTTACTTGGCAGAATTCGGAATATTATAATTCTGCTGCAATTTCAAGAAATGCCGTCATTATTTCTGATAAGGTAGCGTTATCTATTTCACCTTGATTTAAAGTAAAAGAAAGTAAGGTTTGTTGTTTTGCAAAGTAAAAGACAAAGGTATTTTGACCTAAAGTTGAACCTGAAGAAAGATAGATTTGTGCTTCGCCTTGTTCATCTTGAAAAACCGCAAAGCCGCCCGTTGTTAAAAATTCGGTACTTGCTGTTTTAGCGCGTTGTAGCGTTTCTGCTTTTTTAAACAATTGACCCGTTAAAACAGCTTTAAAGAAACGTTGTAATTCTTCATGTGTACTAATTACTCCGCCTGCCGCACCATAGAGAGAACCATGAATGTTTGAACTCTCGATTTCTCCCATGTAATTGTGCATGGTGTATCCCCAACCTTTACCTACAGATTTTAAATAAGTGAAATGTAAATTTAAAGGTTGAAATAAACGTTCTTCAAATATGGTTTCTAAAGGATGTTGTAAAAGTTTCTCAATAAGCATTCCCAATAAAATGTAGTTTGTGTTTGAATAACCGACTTCTTTTAAAGGGATAAATTGACCTTTACCATGTAGTTGTACTGTTTTTATAATGATTTCTGGTGTAGTTTCTAGTTTGCCATCGAAAAAGTCAGATTCCTCGGCATCAGCATAAAAAGAAATTAATAATTCTAAGGCTTCTGCATCGTTTACATAGTCAGTAATTCCACTTTCATGTTGCAATAAAGATTGAATTGTGACTTTTGAAGTGTAATCTTGTCCATTAATAACAACCAGTTTATTCAAATCGGGAAAGTATTTTGTAATTGGGTCATTTAATTTTAAATGCCCTTCTTCTACTAATTGTAAAATCACAGTTGCCGTAAAGGTTTTAGTAATACTACCAATTTCAAAAGCATCTTGTACTCTGGCTGTTTTATCTGTACTTAAATCAGCAATCCCTTGCGCGCCGCGCCACACACGCCCATCGGCTAATGTCATTTGTGCGGTAATTGCAGGAATTGTAGGATTATCTTTTAAAATTTTCTTTAATAATTCCTCTAAATTGCTTTGCGTTTCTTTATCCAGTGTTTTATCAATAGCAACAATTTCTACATTAGAAAAAAGGGTTATGGCAGGATAAGAAGCAACTGCAACATAGTAATGTGCATTTTCTGGTAAATTAACGGTTAATTCGGTTTGATTACCGACATCTAGCCATTGAATGTTACTTAATTCAGGATAGGGTGCGTAATATAAACGGTAACCTTCCGCCGCTTTATTTGCCGTCCATTGCAAAGTAACTTGTGTGCCGTTTTGGCGAATAGACAGTTCTGGGGCTGTATTTTCAGTCAAGATGTGCATCATGCCATCATCAACTGTTGGCGGGGGATTTTCCGCATCACTAAACCCCGCATAACTGATAGAAATTTGTAAACTGAAGAAAATTAAAAAATATTTCAAAAATTGCATTTATATTACCTCGTTAATCACTGTCGTCTTGTGAGCTTTGATTCTTTAAAGTTTATAGACGGCAATAGAGGCAAAATTTTTTTGCGATTTTTAATTTTTTGAGGAAGGATTTTTATTGATTTAAATAAGGAAGAGTTTTAATTG
>CAZKST010000254.1:0-4615 GCA_964555395.1 uncultured Thiotrichaceae bacterium
GATTTGTTAGCAAAACAATATTCAGATTTAACGCCATTATTGCTTGAATCTTTTGATTATGATGAAACAACAGAATTATTTACCATTAAGAAAAACAAAAAATTCACTGCGCATATTCCTTTAGAATTACGCATTCGTTATTACTTAATTTCTTACTTACGGCAAATGGAGCGTAGTAATAAGAAGACAAGCTTTGATGAAATTGTGCTACATATTATGCCATTGCTCAAAAATGGTATAACACCAGAAGAACAAACTATTCTCACGGTATTAGAAGATATTGCTTATCGAGTTGAAGAAAGTTGGAAACTGAAAAAAGAAGGACAAGGTGAGTTGCTTTAGTTTCTTAATGAAAAACCTGCTAGGTTTTTAAAATCTAGCAGGTTTATGTTTTTCTAAATTCTAAGGCTTCAACGTCGGTTTAGTTCCCGCTAAGGCATCAATTAATAATAACGTTTCTTCGCCTGCGATGCCGTCGTCTTTTAATTTTTGGCTGCGTTGGAACGCTTTGACTTGATTGCTTAAACCTTCGTCAAAAGTAAAAGAAGCTTGATTTTCTTCAAACTTTTTACCGTTGATTATCGCTAAACGTTGGCGTAGCCAAATCATGTCGTTGCCCGACATGCCTTTTTTCAAAGTGGGCACGGGTAAACGAGACGGTTTCCAGAACATTAATAATTGTCCTAGCCAAAATTCATTCACCATTTTTGTCTCAAATTTCAACCGTTTGCCATTTAAATCAAGCGTCGCTTCATCCCCTTCTAAACTGACAATCACAACATGTGATTGTTGTCCGCTGGAATTGACCAGTTCTATCACGGCTGGATGATTATAACGGCGTAAATCTGCCCAATTGCCGACTTTGTATAAGCAAGCAAGCCCTTGTGTTGCGGCGCGTTCGCAGGCGGTTTTACCCACAAGCGTGCGATAGTCTAAACCCCATAAATTGAATAGGGTCGTAAATGCGGTTTCCGTTGTGTAATTGCTTTGCGGCTCGTTTAAATAGTTTGCCAGCGTTAATAACGGTGTCGGTTGCACGTTGGGCGTAACCTCTGCCACTGGTGCAGCAGCAACAGGGGGCGGCGTTACTGGCGGTGTAGGCGGTGTTGAAACGGGAGCAACAGGTTCAGGCGGCGGCGTGCGGGTGGCATACGCGGGCGATAAAGGCGTGGGTACAGTGGGTACACTTGGCGCGGGCGCGGGGGGGTGAGTTAAACTGGTTAAGCTGTTGTATTGGTGGCTTATCCATGCCTGAATTGTGGGCGTGTGGCGCAAATAGAGCTGGTAACTGCTGACAGCAATGCCAATAATTAAGATAAATATCAACAGGATAAAAATATTATCAGGCAGTAAATAGCGGATGCCGCTTTCTTGGCGAATTTCGCTGATAGCTTTGTGAGTGTTGGCTAAATTGACGGGTTTTGTATTGCTGACGTAGCAAGCTAAGAGTGCGCGGTCACATAACAAGTTGATTAAGCGCGGAATGCCGTTTGATTCGGTAAAAATGGCGCGCACCACGCGGGCGGGAAATAAATCTTCAGTTGCACCGCTCATGGCAAGCCGATGATTAATATAGGCTTTGGTTTCTGTTTGTGACAGTGCGTCTAGTTGTACTTGTACGGTTAAACGTTTGCAGAGGGTTTTAAGCGGTTCTTTTTTCAAAGATTTGAGTAATTGCGGACGACCCACTAATAAAATTTGTAGTAAATGTTGTTGATTATTTTCTAAACTGGCAAGTTGTTTGATTTGTTCAAAAACTTCGGGTGCGCAGTCGTGCGCATCGTCTAAAACGAGCAAGCAAGTGCGTCCAATCGCTTGAATATTAAGCAAATAGGCATTAAATAGTTCGTTAAAATCTTTCAGTGTGAATGCTAAATCATGATGAATGTGTAATTCATCAAATAATTGTGTCATTAAAGATAAGGGCGAAAGATGCGTTAAAGGGACAAGTGCAGCATCCGTTTCTTCAGGCAGTTGTTGCAGAAGGCTATGACATAAGGTTGTTTTGCCCGTGCCCGCTGGTGCTGTTAATAGCATAAGCCCTCCATTTTTACCCACATTTTGCCGCAGTTGTTGCAATACATCACGGTGTGCAGGGCTAAAATAAAAAAAATGGGGGTCAGAGGTGAGAGCAAACGGCGCAGATGTTAGCCCAAAATGGGTGTAGTACATAGTGTGAGACAACCAGCGCAAGTGAAAGAAAAAAATAATAAATTTACATTATAAAATGTATTGAATTTTTTATTGCATACCAATCATTTTACCAGAATTGCAAACAGTTTTGCGTAAAGCAAATAAAGTTCCAGTCCGTTTGTTGCATAAATCCCGCATATTTTACAGGGTGTTCTCAAGTCAGAATCCCTATATACTCTTTATAAAATTTGTTTGAATACGTTTTTTAAAAAACAGTTACAACGAGGTTCTTGTTAAATGCAAGTTGATGCTTTGCACTCTGATTCTTTTAGTGAAATGCCTGCTCAAGATACGATGAGTAATCCCAACGATAAAATGGTCACGCCGTTTGAGACAATGGATTTAAGTCAATATTATGTGATTCGGCGCACAGGGCAATTAACGCCGTTTGATGCTAAAAAAATTGTCATTGCAATGACTAAAGCTTTTTTAGAAGTCGAAGGCTATTCCGCAACCAGTTCTACACGCATTAAAAATACCGTTATCGATTTAACAACACGGGTTGTTAATAATTTAAAACGGCAACTGAATAATGCGGGCAAAGTGCATATTGAAGATATTCAAGACCAAGTTGAGCTGGAATTAATGCGGGCGGGCGAACATAAAGTTGCGCGAGCGTATGTGCTTTATCGTGAAAAACATGCGCAACAACGGGCTGTGCAACCGCATAAAACATTGATTAATATCACGGATAATCAAGGTATGTTAAAACCTTTAAACGAACAACGTTTGCAGCACTTAGTGAGTGAAGCGTGTCGCGGTTTTTCAACGGTGAGCATTGATAAGATTATCGATGAAAGTTTGAAAAATTTATATGACGGCATTTCTGAGCGCGATTTAAGCAATGCGTTGGTGATGAGTACCCGCGCTTTGATTGAAAAAGAGCCTGATTATTCGTATGTTGCGGCGCGTTTGTTGTTGGATATTTTGCGCAAAGAAGCGTTTACGGTTGTTGATATTGGTTTAGAAGAAGCGACTGCCAGCGAAATGGCGTTGCATTATCCTGATTATTTTCACCGTTATATTCATGTCGGCATTCAGTACCAATTAATCGACCCCAAATTGGCTGAGTTTGATTTAGAGCGTTTAGGCAATGCGTTAATTGCGGAAAATGATTTTAAATTTACTTATTTAGGCTTGCAGACTTTATACGACCGTTATTTTTTACATTGGCAAGATGCGCGTTTTGAATTGCCGCAAGCGTTTTTTATGCGGGTTGCGATGGGCTTGGCAATTAATGAAATTGACCGTGAGACCCGCGCCATTGAGTTTTATCGTTTGCTGTCTAGTTTTGATTTTATGTGCAGCACGCCGACTTTGTTTAATTCGGGTACATTACGCCCGCAATTATCCAGTTGTTTTTTAAGCACAATTCCTGATGATTTAGAAGGCATTTTCGGCGCGATTAAAGATAACGCATTATTGCAAAAATGGGCGGGCGGCATTGGTAACGACTGGACACCCGTACGCGGCATGGGCTCACGCATTCGCGGCACGAATGGTAAATCGCAGGGCGTTGTGCCGTTTATGAAAGTGGCGAATGATACTTTAGTGTCGGTTAATCAATGTTTTGCTCCAGATACTTTAGTTTTTACGGCTGACGGTGTCAAAGCTATTCAGCAGATTAAACGCGGCGATTTAGTGTTAGCGCAACGCGGGCAATATCGGGAAGTCTTGGAAAATTATGCTTATTTGCATTCACAAGACCCGATGTTAACGTTAGAAGTGAAGCATTCTATTAAACCGCTGACGGTTTCCGCTGGGCATCCATTTTTCAGTTTGCAAGGCGTGCCAGTAGGGCAAAGCATTCAAGAGACTTTAGCGGCTTTAGAAGCGGGCAAAGTGCAAGCGGATTGGGTGGAAGTTGGGCAATTGCAAGTGGGCGATTATGTCGCGCAGGTAATTCCACAAGAAGTTATCCCCGTGGCAGATTTTACTGAAGAAGATGCGCGTTTGTATGGGATTTTATTAGGCGATGGTCATTGTACGCAGGCAACGCATGAATGGGGCGTTTCGGGTAATCCTAGCCAAGACAGTCATTTAGCTTTTGTTCGTGATTATTTAACGCAGCACGGTATTCATTTTTGGGAAACGCAGCGTAATGAGCGTTATCTGCAAATTCATTGGGCAAATAGTCAAGCAGTGCAGCGTGATGCTACAACAGGGCAATTTGTCGGTGCAGGCGTGCCAAATTTACCTTTTAGTTATAGTGATTTATATAATGCTGAGGGCGAAAAACGCATTGCACGGCGTTTTGCGCATTTGCCTAAAGCACAAACTTTAGCGATGTTACAAGGTTTAATTGAGACGGATGGCGGCATTAGTCGCGGTAAAGAAATTTATTTTACAACGACTTCTACTTCTTTAGCCGAAGGTGTGCGTTATCAATGCTTGCGTTTAGGGATTGCGACGGCGGGGCAAT
>CAZKST010000255.1:0-2653 GCA_964555395.1 uncultured Thiotrichaceae bacterium
TTACAGTTTTATCTGAACCTGTTGTTTTATCAGATTGACTATTACCATTATTGGTCTTAGTGGTATCAGTTTCTTCTGTTTCTTCAACAACTTCTTCTTCAGTCTCAGTTGCATCTGTGCTTTCTAAAGTGCTTCCAGATTCAACAACTGTATTGCTGTTAGTCTTTGTTGTAGTGGTATTATCATCATCACACCCGACCCAAGTAATCCCTTCAATATCATCATAAGTCGTTGTAATGTATTGTTGTGCCACAATTGAGCAAATATCAGGGTCAATGCCGCCAATAACTAAACGGCTTTGTCCATCAAAACCAAACATCAAAGTTTCATCTGGCAATACTTCTAATGCTTCAATTTCATTGATAGACAGCATTAGCTCATGACATAAAGGACTAATTTTATTAGTGGTAACGTCATACGCCCAAATCCGAACGCCGCCATCTTTTTCTTGTTCCGTTGTTCCAGAACTTGGGATTTGTAAGCTTTCTACACCATATAAAATAGTGCCTTTAGTATTCCAGCTAATTTCTTCAACTTCAATTTCACCATCACTGGGTAATACAACTTTAGCTTTTACGGAAACACTTGGGTTTTCAATGATAAATAAACCTTGGTCTTGCGCCCAACCCCATAGTGTACCATTTGGATGGAATGATAAAGAGTCGATTTCGCGTACACCAGTCGCCCCTAAGTCAGTGGCAATTCCTGTGCTTTTATCAATGTGATATAAATGTCCAGGACGATTAGTATCATCTCCTGCACCACCATATAACTCGTGAGTAAACGGATGAGCATCTAAAGCTTCAATGTCATAATTGTCTAAACGTTTACCAAGTTGTTGCACAGTAAAGTTATCATTAGGATCAATGCTGATAATTTCGGAATCATTTAACCCACGGTCATTAACCGCATAGATTTTTGAAGTTTTGCATTGAATAGGTTTTTGACTGCAATCAGGAGCAGTAATTGTGCTAATCGCATAATTAGTGCCTGCTTTTACTAAGACTTGCATTGTATTAGCTGGATAATCCGCATCTAAAGTAAAAGAGAAAATGCCGCCTTCAGTATTCCATTTAATCCCCGTAAATTCACGGGTTTTAATGCTGGCATCAATTCCAACTTCAGCACCAGAGGTGTATGCGTCAAAGTGACCAATACAAGATTCAATCCCTAATGTCCAGTGGCTTAAATCGCGCCCTGCCAATCCTTCTACTTTATAAGTCCAAGTATTATCTTGATGAGCTAATAAAGTGACTTTATAGGTAGAACCTTTGTCATCTGATAACGGAATAGAAACAGATTCACCGCCTGTACCATTGACAGGGTCGTCTTTTGTTTCTTCATCGGTTTTACTATCGGTTTCGGTTTCGGTTTCGGTTTCAGTTGTAGTTGGTTTGGTAGTTTCAGGGGATGTGGTAGTAGTATTATTTGTACCATTATTAGTTGAATTTGTACCACTATCTGTCGTACTACCCGTATTTCCCGTTGTCGGTGTAGTTGTAGTGGGGGTAGTCGTTGTGGGGGTAGTCGTGCCTGTAGAACCCGTTGATGTAGAAGGGGTTGTGCTACCTGCTGTTTCTGTCCCACTATTGGTAGTTGAAGAACCACTTGAGCCACTAGAACCGTTAGAGCCACTATTTGCAGAACCAGAATTACCACTATTACCCGTTGTTTCTGTAGGGGTAGTTGTAGTGGGCGTTGTTGGTGTAGTCGTTGGCGTAGAAGGTGAACCAGAGCCAGAACCTGAAGTGTTTGCTGTAGAAGAATTATCTTCAGGCTCTTCAGTATCATCAGGTTGCACTACTTCGGGTTTAGGTGCAACTGTTTCATTTGTTTCACTTTCACTTGGTTCAGGTTCGTTATAATACTCTTCCTCTGCAAGAAGGATTTCTTCTTCGGTCATATTATGATAATCATCGTCTGCACTATAGGCAGGCAATGTATAAATCTGTAAAGCTAGGGAAGCAGCTCCCAAAAGTATGAGCTTTTTCATAGCGAAGTCTCCTAAAAATTTCTTAAAATATAATAACTTGTAGCAAGTTTTATGCCGTAGATTGCTATTAGTTTAGAAGTTTACTGTACATAAAAGCTCGATATAGATAACAACCGACGTTAACTCCATAATTAATTGAGAATTATACCTTTCACAGCTAAATAATCGTTAAGTTTACGATAAAAGGGGGAAACAAGTTCTTTGAAGGAAAATTAATAAATACTTTGTTATAAAATAACATAGATATATTTACTCTTTTTCTTCCCTTCTAAGTGCCATCCAGTTCTCTATTTCGTCAACTTGTTTAATGCAGGCAGCGGTTAAAACTTCATGTCCGTTTTCTGTTACCAATACATCATCTTCAATGCGTATTCCAATCCCCCAATAGGCTTTATTAATGCCCGCTGTACCAACAGGAATATATAAACCAGGTTCAATTGTAGTGACCATGCCAGCCTCAAATGCGCGCCATTCATTTTCCAGTTTATAACTGCCCACATCATGCACATCCATGCCTAACCAATGTCCTGTGCGGTGCATATAAAACTTTTTATAGCTTTCGTTTTGAATTAACTGTTCTAAATCACCTTCTAATAAACCTAATTCCAACATGCCTTCTGTCAGCACCCGCACAGCCATATCATGGGGTTCATTCCAATG
>CAZKST010000255.1:2753-4601 GCA_964555395.1 uncultured Thiotrichaceae bacterium
GCAGAAGCACGACTACCTAAGCGCATAAATTCATGATTTATTTCAGCTTCAACTTGATATTCATACATGCCCGCCCGACAGACTTGCATGGCGCGATGGTGCGCTTGTACTGAAATATTGGCTGCTTGGCGCATAATGGCAATTTCAGCCTCACGTTTAAATAAACGCATTTCATCAATAACATGGTCTAATGTTACGATTTCGTTAGGAACACCTACCCCACGGCGGGCAGCTAAACGTAATTGATTTAGCCAAGCTGTTATTTTTGTGTCGAACTCAGGATAACAGCCCATTGGATAATATAAGCGGTCAGCTTTTTCAATGAGATTCGGTACAATATCGTCAATATCGGTAATAGGAAACGCATCGTCTGCACCATACAACCGCCGCGCCCCTTCTAATCCTGCGCGTCTGCCGTTCCACGTTTCTTTTTCTTTATCCCGTTCACGACAGAATAATAAAAATTGCCCTTGCTCTCGCTCTGGGATAAGCACTAAAACCGCTTCAGGCTCAGCAAAACCCGTTAAATACTGAAAACTACTGTCTGGACGATAGGGAAAATGAACATCGCGATTACGCACCAATTCAGGCGCAGTTGGTAAAATCGCAATACTATTTTTCCCCATTAAACTCATTAATTCTTCACGCCGAGCGGCAAATTCTAAACAATTCATCAATGTAACCTTGTAGCAAAACTAAAAGAAACAAGTATTGTTAATCAATAGTAATCTCATTCTTTAATGCGTTGTTTGTTCGACAATTTCCAATTCATGCGAATTTAATAAATGGTCTATATCTAACACAATGACCATTTTTTCGCCCGCCGTCGCTAAGCCTTTGATATATTCCATACTAATCACGCTACCAAAATCAGGCGCGGCTTGAATTTCTGTATCATTGATGTCGTACACATCAGAAACAGCATCAACAATAATGCCCATAATCCGTTCACGCTTTTGGCTGGAAATTACTTTAACTACCACAATAACAGTCGTTGTACCATAACTTTGTTGCTCTAATCCGAAGCGAATGCGTAAATCAATAATGGGCACAATCGTGCCACGCAAATTAATAACTCCTTGAATATATTCAGGTGTGTTAGGTAAAACAGTGATTTTTGTCCATCCTTTAATTTCTTGCACCCGTAGAATATTGACGGCATATTCTTCTGTCGCAAGTAGAAAGGTTAAATACTTGCTGGTTGAGTGTTGATTGCTTTCTATATTCATGGCTTGCGATTCCCATTTCAAAAAAAGAAGGGCATTTTTTAACTACTCAAATTTAAACTTCACCGGCAATTTCTAAATGAATCATTAAAATATCCAGTAATTCCTCATAACTAACATTTTCCCGCGCATCAATAATGCCGCGTGTGTCAACGTCAGGTAATTCTGGAAATAACAAATGTACACCATAACGGTCTGCGGCTTGTCCATGCGTATAAATGTAGGCAACTAACTCAGGCTCATCTGGTTTGCATAAACCCACAGCAGTAAAATCTGTTTGCCAACGCTCACTTAAGACAAAAGCCTCTTTGCCTAATTGGCTGGTTAGCATAATTAATAATTTTTTTAATTCTTCACTTTTATCAAGTGTCCATACATTCATAGCTATATCCTGCATTTGTCCATCGCGGACATTTGTTTAATCAAACTTAGTGATTAAATCGTTAAAATTTATTTCTACCATGCGAAGTATTTTTGTAGGGTGGAATAGCGAAGCGTATTCCACCATGCCACCCATTTAACTGCACGGATTATCATCTTTTTTACTTAGCTTTTGTGGTGTTTCACGGTGGAATACGCTTCGCTATTCCACCCTACAATGATAATGCTTTGCAATTTAACT
>CAZKST010000256.1:0-1955 GCA_964555395.1 uncultured Thiotrichaceae bacterium
TTCAAATAATTGTCTTGAATTGCTTGATAAGTGGTTTGAACGTTGCCGTTCTATAATTGATGCGCCTGAAGACACTAAACAAACTAATTTAAAGCTTCCATTTTGTGGGTTTAATTCTAAAAGCGGATATGGGTCAGAGCTTCATTTCTCTAGGGATTTATTGCGGTCAATAAAAAATACTGATATTGAGGACGTAATAAAAATTAAAAACATATCTAAACGAATTGAAACTGCAATTGCGCTTTACTTTGAAAACATTAAATTCCTCGCTCAAAATAGACATGTCGACGTTATTGTTTGTGTAATCCCCGAAAATTTATACAAAGTTATTTCGACTGACACTGACGCCGAAGAGGAGTCTCTTGAGGTTGGTGGAGGTTATGAGGAGCTAAATTTCAGAAGAGCATTAAAAGCTAAGTCTATGATATTAGGAAAACCACTTCAGCTAATTCGAGCAGTTTCGTTGGATTCAACAAAAAGTGGTCAACAAGATATGGCAACCAAAGCTTGGAATTTTTGTACAGCATTATATTATAAGTCAGGTCCAACTATTCCATGGAAATTAAAGCAAGAATCTTCCAAGGCAACATCATGTGCTATAGGAATTGCTTTTTACCGTAGCAGAGATAGGCAATCACTAAACACCAGTTTGGCTCAAATATTTGATGAGCTAGGTAATGGTTTAATTCTGAGGGGAACACCTGTTGAAATTTCAAAAAATGATAGAACACCTAGATTGTCAGTGAACCAAGCCTATGATCTTCTATCCGTGGCATTAAATGAATATAGGATTGCGTTGCGTACATTTCCTGCTCGAGTTGTTATTCATAAAACCTCAAATTTTACAGAAGATGAAATTGAGGGGCTAACCTCTGCTACTCGTGATCTCCGAATAGATACAGTCGATTTTGTAACCGTCATGGATTCAAAACTGCGTTTATTTCGAGATGGCAATTACCCACCCTTTCGAGGCACATTTGTTCAGTTTGACCAAACTAGAAATCTTCTTTATTCAAGGGGTTCAGTTTGGTACTATAAAACTTACCCTGGATTATATATCCCACAGCCCATCGAGCTGCGCATTGCTAGATCAGAAGAATCCCCAAATTACATAGCAAAGGAAATTCTTGGATTGACAAAAATGAACTGGAACAACACACAGTTTGATGGAAAATATCCAGTGACACTTGGGTGTGCAAGAAAAGTCGGTGAAATTATGAAGTATCTTAAAGATACTGATACTCCGCAGATTAGATATGGCTTTTATATGTAATATTATCGTTCCAATACCTTATTTAGTTTTGGTATCTTTACCAAAGCTAACTGTACCACTGTATTCCGCTAAAACTGAAGGCTTTTTAAGAATACAGGCTTCAGTACAAAGACTATCAGATAGAAATAAACAGTCTGAACAATTCATTCTGAATGCGCAACACATTTATCAAGCGATTAGCGAATCTGTTGGACAAGAAAATAGTCTCAGACTGTTATGGCAATACAAAAAGGCAATATGCCAATGTACAAAGTTATTTTGAACAAGCACAAACACAATTTGAAAGTTTCGAGGGTTACGAAGGCATCGCCGAAACCCTAGAAGCCTTCGTCGAACTCCACACTGCCCAAAAACTCCCCCACCAATCCCCCTATTACTCTCAACAAACCATTGAACACTATAAAAAATAGGCATGACAAAACGGGCGGATAAATGCAGACAGAATATGAAAACTAAATAAAGCCAGATTCAGAACAACAAAAAACGCTTGCAATTAGTTTTTGTTAGAACTATACTCACTCAAATAGTTCGCAGGATGAAAGAATATGTACACGTCACGTCAAGCTTCACAAGAAGCGTTTTTACCCTTAATGCAACAGCTTGTTTTTACTTATCAAGCCTTCTTTAATTTTAGTGCTGCGCATATTCGTAGCTTTGATTTAACCGTGCCGCAATTTGATGT
>CAZKST010000256.1:2055-4584 GCA_964555395.1 uncultured Thiotrichaceae bacterium
GTTTGTTTCCGACTGCAACTGCTGAATAAGCTTTAAATTTTTATAAAAACGGGCGTAATTCACGCCTATTTTTTGAAGTAAATTGTACTAATTAGTAATGTATTAATTAGTTTTAACTGACGAGGTGTTTTATGACACAAAGTTATACAAAAACTGCCATCGCGCTGCATTGGCTCATCGCTTTTGGGATTTTTGCCGCCCTTGCGCTGGGGATTACGATGGTCAATTTACCATTATCCCCGTTTAAATTAAAAATGTACTCATGGCATAAATGGCTCGGCGTTTGTATTTTTGCCTTTGTAGTCATCCGTTTAGCGTGGCGATTAACGCATCCTGTTCCCGCCTTGCCTGAGACGATGAAAGTATGGGAACGCTGGGCGGCGCACCTCACGCATGGGGTTTTGTATGTCTTAATGTTCGCAATTCCCTTGTCAGGTTGGTTAATGAGTTCGGCGGCGGGGTTTCCTGTGGTGTTATTCGGCGTGTTACCGTTACCGAATTTAATTGAAAAAAGTCCTGAATTAACAGAAGTTTTTAAAAGTTTACATTTTGCTTTAAATGTCGGATTAGTGGTTTTGGTTTGTATGCACGTTGGCGCGGCATTGAAACATCATTTTATTAACCGCGACCAAGTTTTAACGCACATGTTGCCCTTTTTACGGCGGGAGAATTCTTAACATGTTTCGCTCAACGCTTTTTATCGCTTTAGCTTTAGTCGGTTTTAATTCGCAAGCGGCTGTTTTTGATAAGGTACAAACAGCAGACAGTTCACTGGTTTTTGTTTCAACGCAAATGGGCGTGCCCGTTGAAGGGCGGTTTAAACAATTTGACGTGCAATTGCAATTTGACCCCGCCCATGCGGAAACTGCACAAGCACAAATCACGATTCCTGTCAGTAGCATAGATGCAGGTAGCGCGGAAGCAACGGACGAAGTGAAAGGCAAAGGCTGGTTTAATGTCGCGCAATTTCCTACGGTGAAATTTGTGGCGAAACAAGTCAAAGCTATTGATAGTACACATTTTAATGTCACAGGTGACATGACGATTAAAGACAAAACGGTAGAAGTTAGCGCGCCGTTTAGTTTAAAAGCGGTGGACTCCGCCGCGCTGTTAGAAGGTCATTTTGAGCTGAAACGCTCACAATTTGGATTAGGTTCAGGTAGTTGGGCTGCAACCGATGTTGTCGCCGACGAAGTTAAAATTCGTTTTACATTTAAAGTTTCTTCTCTCTCCTCAGCACAATAAGGATACATTCTCATGAAAATTGCAACATTATTAATCGCTTCCGTGTTATCTGCCAACGTTTTTGCTGCTGATAACTATGTTGTAGAATCCAGCCACACCTTCCCAAGTTTTGAAATCAGCCACTTAGGTTTTTCAATGCAACGGGGTCGTTTTAACACGACTACAGGCAAAATCGTGTTAGATGGCGCGAAAAGCACTGTAGAAGTGAGCATTGATACGAATTCTTTAGATACAGGCTTAGACAAGTTGGAAGAGCATTTGAAAGGGGAAGATTTCTTTAATGTGGCGCAATATCCTGCGATGACTTTCAAATCTACTCATGTGAAATTTAAAGACAAAACTTTAACCAGTGTTGAAGGCGATTTAACCTTACACGGTGTGACTAAACCTGTTGTGTTGACGGTTGACCATTTCAAATGTGGCGACAACCCAATTACCAAAAAACCGACTTGTGGCGCGAATGCCGTTACAACGATTAAACGTTCTGATTTTGGTATCACCAAATATTTACCAGCAGTTGGCGATGATGTGAAAATTGCCATTCAAATTGAAGCAGTGAAAGAGTAAAGTGATTGCAGTGCATTTTCAGGGTTTTGAAAGTGCACTTTCTTTTTTTTCAAATGCCCATCCACGCTGGAGAGAAAACAACATGGCTCTTAATTTTTTAGGCATTTCAGGCAGTTTACGGCGTTCTTCTTGTAATACGGGTTTATTACGCGCAGCGCAAAAGCAGTTGCCTGCGGATGTTTCGTTAGAAATTGCGAATTTACACGACGTTCCTTTTTTCAATTCTGATTCTCCCACGCCGCCGCCTGCGGTGCAGCAGGTGTTTGCGCAGTTGGCGCGGGCGGATGCTTTGGTGTTGGCGTGTCCTGAGTATAATTTTTCTATTGCGCCTGCGTTAAAAAATATTTTGGATTGGGCATCGCGTGAGCCGAATAATGTTTTGTTGAATGATAAGCCTGTGGCGATTTTGGGCGCGGGCGGTGGGATGGGCACATCACGGGCGCAGTATCATTTGCGGCAGGTGTGTGTGTATGTCAATTTGCATCCGTTGAATAAGCCTGAGGTGTTTGTGAATGCGTTTACGGGCAGTTTTGATGCGGAAGGTAATTTGATTGATGAGAAGATTGTGGCGCAGGTTGCGGAGCAAATGAAGGCTTTGGCAGCTTGGACGGTGCGGTTGAAGGCGTAGTTTTTTTTATCGCCACCATTCGCCGACATCAATCACGGCTTGGGCAATCTCTGCGGCTTGTTGGGGATTGCCTGTGAGTTGTACGGCGG
>CAZKST010000257.1:0-4575 GCA_964555395.1 uncultured Thiotrichaceae bacterium
CTCTTCGTAATGAGCAATAAAATTGGTGTGTAATTGCTTGCGTTCCACTCCCACATATATGTGTAGAGTGAATTACTATTTTACTTGTCTTTGTTCTGTATTTCAAAAATAACATTTTAGAAATAATAGCGAAGAAATATATTGCATGACTCCCCCAAAAATTGTCGACAACCTCCCCACTTTCCCATTGACACCCCCCCTAAAAACGCCTATATTGTCGACAATATCACCCATAGAGACAAACACAATGGTATCCTTGATACTTCTCTCTAATCAACCCGTCACCGCCACCGACAAAACCTTTATCCAACTACGACAAGATATTGTCGAAGGCGTTATCCGTCCGAGCAGCAAACTCAGCGAAACCGAGTTGTCGACAAAATACGCCGTCAGCCGCGCCGTGATTCGCGAAGCCATCAACCGCCTAGAATCCTGCCACCTAGTAGAACGTAAAGCCAACATCGGCGCACGCGTCGTCGCCCTCACCCAAGACGGATTAGAAGAACTCTATCAAGTGCGCGAAGCTTTGGAAGGCATGGCGGCGCGATTGGCTGCCATTCACATGACTGATGCAGAAATCAACGACTTAAAAAGCCTATTAAGCACCCATTTTGAAACCGTACAAAATGGCGAAAGCTACTACCAAGAAGCGGGCGATTTAGATTTCCACTACCGAATTATCTTAGGCAGCAAAAATACACAACTCATCTCGATGCTGGTGGACAGCTTATATCACCTCATCCGCATGTATCGAGTACAATTAGGCATGGCAGGGCCCAGAGTCACCACCGCCTTTGATGAACACCGCCATATTGTGCAAGCCATTTCTAATCGTGACGCTGAATTAGCCGAAATGCTAATGCGTCGTCATATCTTATATACCAAACAAAATTCACAAAAAACCTTACTGAATCATATCAATAGCCAAACGAGGATGTAGCATGAATACAAATTACCGCAAGCCGTTAGCTGGTACAAACTTAGACTTTTTTGATACCCGCGCCGCCGTAGAAGACATTCAAGCAGGGGCGTATGAAAAATTACCTTACACCTCCCGCGTGTTAGCAGAACAATTAGTGCGCCGTTGCGACCCCGCAATGTTAACCGACTCTTTAAAACAGTTAATTGAGCGCAAACGCGATTTAGATTTCCCTTGGTATCCTGCCCGCGTCGTCTGCCATGACATTTTAGGTCAAACCGCATTAGTGGACTTAGCAGGCTTACGCGATGCCATCGCTGAGCAAGGCGGCGACCCTGCAAAAGTCAACCCCGTCGTTCCCACGCAATTAATCGTTGACCACTCCTTAGCCGTTGAATTCGGTGGCTTTGACCCCGACGCATTCCAAAAAAACCGCGACGTAGAAGACCGCCGCAATGAAGACCGTTTTCACTTCATCGAGTGGACTAAAACCGCATTCAAAAACGTTGACGTGATTCCCGCAGGCAACGGCATCATGCACCAAATTAACTTGGAAAAAATGTCGCCCGTCATCCAAGTGCGTGACGGCGTAGCGTTCCCTGATACTTGCGTTGGTACTGATAGCCACACACCCCACGTCGACGCATTAGGCGTAATTGCAATCGGAGTCGGCGGTTTAGAAGCGGAAACGGTTATGTTAGGACGTGCTTCAATGATGCGCTTACCCGACATCATCGGCGTAAAATTAACGGGCAAACGTAAAGCGGGCATCACAGCGACCGACGTTGTTTTAGCCTTAACCGAATTCTTGCGTAAAGAGCGCGTCGTCTCTGCTTATTTAGAATTCTTCGGCGATGGCGCAGTCGATTTAACCATTGGCGACCGTGCGACCATTTCCAACATGACTCCAGAATTTGGCGCATCTGCGGGCATGTTCTACATTGATAAACAAACGATTGACTACTTAAAATTAACGGGGCGTGATGCTGCACAAGTCGCTTTAGTAGAAAACTACGCCAAAACCACAGGCTTATGGGCAGACAGTTTAGTTAATGCTGAATATGAGCGCGTCATAGAATTTGATTTATCCACCGTTGTGCGCAACATGGCGGGACCATCTAACCCACACCGTCGTTTACCGACTTCCGCTTTAGCCGAACGCGGCATTGCGGTGAATTTAGACAAAGCTCAAGCGGAAGAAAAAGAAGGCAAAATGCCCGATGGCGCAGTCATCATCGCCGCGATTACTTCTTGCACCAACACCTCCAACCCCCGCAACGTCGTTGCTGCTGGCTTATTAGCGAAAAAAGCCAACGAATTAGGCTTAGTGCGTAAACCTTGGGTGAAATCCTCTTTTGCACCCGGTTCTAAAGTCGCCGAATTATATTTAACTGAATCAGGTTTATTACCTGAATTAGAAAAATTAGGGTTCGGCATCGTCGCCTTTGCTTGCACCACCTGTAACGGCATGAGCGGTGCGTTAGACCCTAAAATTCAACAAGAAATCATTGACCGCGATTTATACGCAACAGCGGTATTATCTGGCAATCGTAACTTTGATGGTCGGATTCACCCTTATGCGAAACAAGCCTTTTTAGCTTCTCCGCCTTTAGTTATCGCTTACGCGATTGCAGGTACAGTGCGTTTTGACATTGAAAAAGATGTGTTAGGCACGGACAAAAACGGCAAAGCGATTACCTTAAACGACATTTGGCCGTCTGACGAAGAAATCGACGCAATCGTTAAACAATTCGTGAAACCTGAACAATTTAATAAAGTTTACATTCCGATGTTTGACTTAGGCGCGGTAGAAGAAGCCGAAAGCCCCTTATACGACTGGCGACCCATGAGTACCTATATCCGCCGTCCGCCTTACTGGGAAGGCGCATTAGCTGGCGTGCGTACTTTAAAAGGGATGCGTCCATTAGCCGTATTAGGCGACAACATCACCACCGACCACTTGTCACCTTCTAACGCGATTCTGGCAAGCAGTGCCGCAGGCGAATACTTAGCCAAAATGGGCTTACCTGAAGAAGATTTTAACTCTTACGCAACCCATCGCGGCGACCATTTAACCGCACAACGCGCTACTTTCGCTAACCCTCAATTGTTAAACGAAATGTGCCGCGACGAAAACGGCAACGTGAAAAAAGGGTCTTTAGCGCGGATTGAGCCAGAAGGTCAAGTAACGCGGATGTGGGAAGCGATTGAAACTTACATGGAACGCAAACAGCCGTTAATCATCATCGCGGGTGCGGACTATGGTCAAGGTTCTTCTCGCGACTGGGCAGCAAAAGGCGTGCGTTTAGCAGGGGTTGAAGCGATTGTTGCCGAAGGTTTTGAGCGGATTCACCGCACCAACTTAGTCGGCATGGGCGTGTTACCGCTGGAATTCAAAGCAGGCGAAACCCGTCAAACTTACAACATCGACGGCACAGAAACTTATGACGTAATCGGCGAATTAACCCCACGCGCTGAATTAACCGTTGTGATTCATCGTAAAAACGGCGAAACCGTTAACGTGCCTGTGACTTGCCGTTTAGACACCGCCGAAGAAGTGTCTATCTATGAAGCAGGTGGTGTGTTACAACGCTTTGCGAAGGACTTTTTAGAAGCGAAAGCGGCTTAATGCGCTGATTGAAAGTTGAGTGTTACCTTGGGGTAACACTCGCTTTTATCGCATTTTACGTTTACTAGGCAAACTAAATCATGAAATTTGAATGGGATACCAAAAAGGAAAAAATTAATATTCAAAAACATGGTATTTCGTTTGAGCAAGCTTCTTATGTCTTTACTGACCCTTATTCCTTAAGCCAATACGATGAAGCGCATTCTGCTGAAGAAGACAGATGGCTATTGCTAGGAAAATCTTTAAACGAAGTTATACTTGTAGTAGTACATACGATTAGAGATGCTGATGGCATTGAATTAGTTAGGATTATTAGTGCTAGAAAAGCAACCCAAAATGAACGCAATACCTATATAAGCAGGTGTCCAAAATGAAAGATGAATATGATTTCAGCAAGGCAGAGCAAGGTAAATTCTATAGACCTGTAGAAGAGCTAGATATTCCTATTTATCTGGATGAAGAAGTTAAAGCATTTTTTCTAAAAAAGATGAAAGCGAATCACACTCAGTTTTCTCTAAGTGAAATTATTAACGCATTAATTAAAAAAGATATTGAGATTTCTAATAAGTTGTTAGGTTAATAACACTTTGTGAATTGATAATTTACTGACTAGGGGACAAGAAAAATGTCTTTAGCTGAATTATTACCTTTAGCCTCTGCTTTGTCACATGATGAAAAATTTCGGTTAATACAAAGCTTATTGACACAACTGGCGCAAGAAACCGAATTAAGTATTAAACCAAAGCGGGGACAACAAGCTGCTGCCATTTTACAACGCATGGCAGAAAGACAGGCTTTATCTGAAATTACTGACCCCATTACTTGGCAACGCAGTTTACGAGATAACTCCGCAACTACTGGCTAAATAGTAATCACCGCAAAAATATTAAAACACCAATTTCCAACCACCCGTTGCAAAGGAAACCATCAAATATGTCTAACGTCCCTCAAATTAAAATCCCAGCCACTTACATGCGCGGTGGCACGAGCAAAGGCGTATTTTTCAACTTAACCGATTTACCCGCCG
>CAZKST010000258.1:0-4512 GCA_964555395.1 uncultured Thiotrichaceae bacterium
TAACTGGAGTGCAATAGCTTCAGCTATTGCCAGTGTCGTAACAACTAAAAACTGTCAAATCAAACAGTTAAAAAAGCAATAGCTAAAGCTATTGCACTCCAATTTACGCAATTTAAGGAATGATTAGTATAAAATGAAAATTGAAATGACAGAAAAACGAACTATTATTTTAGCGGCACGAGATGCGGCGCGGCGGGATGTAGAAAGCTCTTCTTATCGCCATCATCCCGTGACAACGGTAAATCCTTATCCTATTGAAACTGAACAACATGCGATTTGGCAACAATTTTATGAAATGACGAAAGCTGATATTGCAGTGCAAGCATTAATGGTGCATGAATATGAAGCTTCCGCCTATTAAAATGAGAAAATTACAGCGGATATTGCAGATAAACTAAACGTTTTTGCTCCAAACGGTTACGACTGACATTATCTAAAATCAATCCGCTGGTTAAAAAAATCCCTGCAATAGTTATCATCCCCATTGCCGCAATAGCTGTCGGAAAACGACGCACTAAACCTGTATCAAAAAACTCTTGCAATACGGGGAACATCAAAATTAACGCGCTCACGGCTAAAAATGCGGCTAATCCCCCAAAAAAAGCAAAAGGGCGAATATCTTTAAATAAGCTTAAAATTGTAAATAAAATTTTAAAGCCATCTTGATAAGTCTTTAATTTACTTTGTGTTCCTTCAATACGCTCGTAATATGGCGTGATATGCTCTGAACAAGGCAAGCGTAATTCTAAGGCATGAATGGTTAACATCGCTTCAATTTCAAAGCCTTTGGCTAATGCAGGAAAAGATTTAACAAAACGGCGGGAAAAAACGCGGTAGCCAGATAAAACATCTGTAAATTGCGAACCAAATAATAAAGCAATACTTTGAGTTAGTAAGCGATTTCCAAAACGATGTCCACGTCTATAAGTTTTAGCTTCTAACTCAGAAGAACGTGTCCCAACCAGCATATCTAATTGTTTTGATAGCAATTTTTCCACCATTGCGGGCGCGGACGCTGCATCATAAGTGCCATCGCCATCCACCATTACATAAATATCTGCTTCTACATCAGCAAAAGCACGCCGAATAACATGTCCTTTACCTTGGCGATTTTCGCTTCTAACCATTGCGCCCGCTTGTTGTGCTTGCAATTTGGTATCGTCTTTTGAATTATTATCATAGACATAAATGGTCGCAGTGGGTAAATATTGTTTAAACGCCTTAACAACATGGGCAATGGCTAAGCCTTCGTTATAGCAAGGAATAATAACGGCAATGCTTGCGGGTTTCTCAGTGTTGGTCACAAAAGTCATGGTTTAACAGGTTATTTGGTAAATAAAAGAAAGAACTCAATTGAAATTTAAGATTAAACTTTGAGTTTGTTTAAGCAAAAAAAGCATAAAGTTTAAAACTTACTTTATGCTTTTTTAAAGTTTAAATGAATAAATTAATTAAATTGATACAAATAAATAAACGCATTATGCGCTTCAAACCGTTCTAATGGTTGCGCGACTTTATCCAAGTTTTGCAAAATCGCTTGATGGTCATCTTCTTTAATATGCGTCATCATAAACCAAATTCGCTGTCCTTTTATAGCAGGAATTTGTTGCAACTGTTGTAAATCGGCTTGTACTTGAGCGGGCGTTTCCCCTTGTCCAAGTAAACATTCTGGTAATTGCGTTGAGTTTGCTGCTAAAACAGCCTGTTTGCGTACGCTGCGTGCATAATCTACTTCTTTGATTATATTCGTATTAGCTTGAGTTAATAAAACGCATTGTTTGCTATCAATTCCAAAAAATGGCGCGTAGTAACGTAAGGCAGGCTCAGCCCAAAAATAGGTGTATATTTTATCATTGCTTTGCCGATGTTTTTTGAAGTAAGCCAGCACATCTTTAGTTTCTTGCACTGTACGGGGCGTTTGAATATAGCGTAATGATAAAT
This sequence comes from uncultured Thiotrichaceae bacterium, assembly GCA_964555395.1. Classification (GTDB taxonomy): domain Bacteria; phylum Pseudomonadota; class Gammaproteobacteria; order Beggiatoales; family Beggiatoaceae; genus CAZKST01. The sequence continues at coordinate 1,942 of CAZKST010000258.1, forward strand.
AAATCGTATGCCAACTGATAGCAATGACTAAAGCTAATATAAGCAAGTTATTTAAACTTTGATTTAAAGCCGTAGATTGCAATTCAATATTAAATTGTAAACGGCTTATCCCTTCAGCAATGAATAAATATAAAACGGGTACTAAGAAAAGCACCATACGCACTGCAAAAGGATATTTCTGTAAATATGAAGCAAATAATGTAATTACCACTGGCATAATTAAGAAAAAGAAAATAGTGCGCTTTTCAATTAATAAAATAATTGCCCCTAAAATACCTAATGCACCCGCTAAAGCAAAGCTACTTAAACTGGCTGGATATTTTAAGAATTCTGCGTAAGTATTCATTAACCAAATAATACTTTCTTTATTGGTTAATGATGGCATAAAAGCGTTGTGTTCTGTTGACCAAAAAGTAAACAACCATTGGCTAATTGGTGAGGCTTGTTTAATGTCACCCTGCATTAATAGCCAATACATGAGTCCAAAACTTGCAACCCAAATAATGCCTGCAATAGAAATGTAGCTTAAATATTGCCATTGTTTTTTCCATAAGAAAATCGCAAAGAAACAACAGCCCATTGCAGCTAACATAAAAATAGCAGGATAAGCACTCCAAACGGCAATAACACCGATAATTGTGACTATTATCCATGTATTACGGCTTTCTACTGTTTGATATAAATGCAATGCTAACAACCAAATCAATAAAGCAATGCTCATATCACTGATATAAGGTTTTAATTCTGTGCTGTAATAAATATTAACGTCAGAAACAACTAACAAAAATAATGCAATAGGAATGGCTTTTGCAGAAATTGTTTTTTTAGCTAATAAGAAAAAAAAGACTAATGCAAAACAACTGGCTAAGAAAGGAATTAGACGTAGGATTAAATCATTATTGCCAAAAATGCTTAAAGCTAATTTCGTTAGCAGTAAGAAACCGAGCGGCACAAAGTGGCTATATTCTAACGGTTGATGAAATAAATCGCCCCAACTTCCCCAGCCTAATGGCACGGCTAAAAAAGCTTCATCTAACCATAAAGAACGGTCAAACCAAAATTGTTGAAATCGTAAAAAAATACCGAAAAGAATTAATAGATAAGGAAACCACGTTAAATAAAAAGAAGACCAAGATAAACGTTGCTGCATAAAATAGACAAACTCCTTAGACACAGCTCATTAAAGAGCTGTGCAATAGAAAAAGAAAAGGGAGTGTAATTAGACAGGGATAAATGACGTTATTCTACATCACTAGGATTAATATTTGAGCGATATTGATTGATGGGGGTTACATTCATTCGCCCATTATCATCTACTGTAATTTCACAAACCACCCATAAATCGCCTGTTTTCCCTTCCAATCCGCCCGCATTGGGTACAGGGATAAAAGTTTGTTCTACACCATCCCCAATTTTTAGCGTTACTTTGGCATTGGCATTGGCAATGCTGCCATTTCCCGCAAAATGTTGAACTGAAACCCGATAAACACCCGCATTCAACAAACTCCTGCCTGATGGCAAGTTAATATTTGTCACTTCTGGCTTAATCGCACTGAATAAATCAACATTTAACACCACAGAACTGTCAGGCGATTTGGTGTTGCTGAAATAGACGTGAAAACGGTTTTCTTTATTTTTGTAGGTGCTTGGCGTATTGGGAGATGGTCCTGTAACATGCAAATCTAAATCGCGTGGATTATCACCCCAATCTAATGACATCACCATTGATTGTTTTGGAATATTATCAGGCGAAGGGATTGCTGTTGTAGAACTACTGCCGCTTGAATTATTGTTTGAGTTGTTATTGCTATTTGGCGTTGTTGTGTTATCTGGGGTTGTTGTCCGTGCTTGCAAACGCATTTCAACAGCATTCACTTTTGTGCAACTCAAATTTAAAGATTGGGTATTTGCAAGAAAGCCATCTTTACTTAAATTAAGAATTACCCAGCCAGAAGAAACATCGGTAAAACGCACAAATCCCTTGGCATCTGTTACTAATGTCATTTGGTCAATTGTGACATTAACCCCAGAAATAGGTTGATTATTCTCTTGATTAAGTACAGATAATTCTACAATAGAACAATTACGACTTTGTTCGCGCAGAGTCGAAATAATGGGAACAAGTTGCAAAGTTGACGCATCAAAACGGAAAGTAATGTCGTAATACACTGGAATAATGCGTGTTCCTGTAGAGCTACTGGCATCAGGAATTGTTGCATTAATTTTTACATTATTAATTTGAAATGTATCTTGCCCAACACCAACACCACGCCCTTCATTAAAATCAATAAGGTTATCTGCCTTGCTTACACTAGGTAAAAGCACTATTAACCCTATACAAAACAACAGATTGATAGAAAATTTTAAAAGTTTCATTTTTTTAAAGCCCTTGCTAAAAGCATGAAATATTATTAGTAAATATAGAAAATATCTCATAAATTAACAAGTCATTTAAAAGCTAAAAAAAATTTAGCTATTTTAAATTTATGCGTTGAAAAACTTTTTTAAATAAAAATTTAAAATAATCTTTTTAAAATAATTTGAGCTATAATTTATTTAATTCCTTAAAGC
>CAZKST010000259.1:0-4497 GCA_964555395.1 uncultured Thiotrichaceae bacterium
ATTGTCATGCGGTCAGCATTTTGTGAAGCATTTTTAACATATAAGCTGTCCACCGCTTGACTTAATTGCATCCCTTGTTGAGAAACAGTCAAAGGTAATAATAATGGCACACAGACGCTAATCGCCAAAGCCGCCGCGACCGCGCCCGCACTTAAACTGAACCAGTAAGTTTGTAGATGGATTTTTATATCCACCCAGCGTTCATACCATTTCACATAACGCGATGCCGCGGGCAAGGCTTCAGCGGATAATTGCCAAACTTCATAACAGCTTGGGCAATGTTGCACATGTTGCAATACCCGCTCCCGCTGAATTCCCGTTAGCTTACCCTCCACAAAAGCGGCAAGCGTGGCATCATCGGGACAAGCCGTATTTAACGTTGCGACATCTTGAGGAGCTAAAGAGAGTAATGCGTGTACACGGTCTTCGCTCACAGATGGCGGTAAAGATGAGGCGTGGAGTTTGTCTGACATGATCTCTTTATTCCTAAATGTTAAGTGGCTAAGCAAGTTACAGTAAAGCGCGTAATTCTTCTGCAATGCCACATTGCTCAAATGTCTCTCGTAATCGTTGCAATAACCGTCGATGTTTTCCTGCCACTTGATTTGCATTTAATTGCAAACGTCGTCCTGCTTCACTAACGGTTAAACCATCTCTATACACTAATTGTAATAACAAAAATTCTTCACTTTCTAAACTAATTTTGCCGCGTAACACTTGTAACCAGCGTTGCAAGGTTTCCGCTTCTGCAAATTCATGGGTCGCAACGGCTGTTGTCGGTTGATACAAACAGGCTAATAATTGCGCCACTATCGCAAATAACGCTTGTTGTTGCTGCTGAACTGTTTGCTCCATCGGCGTTAAACTGTCATCTTCCGCTTGTTCTAGTTCTTCACTTTCTACATTAATTGTCGTTGCGCGCAATTTCCAAACATGTTGCTTAGTTAAAGTATGGACAATTTCATCAATTGCCTGTTTTTCATAGCCTAACTGTTGTCCTTCCACCCATAAAATTTCTAAAGTTTCTTGTTTGGACAACTTTTTTTGCAATAAGCCATAAGCGCGTACCCACAAATGCCCACGGGCTTCAACCCATTCAGGCACAAAAGCAATTTCCCCAACTTTCCGTGCAAAATCAATTAACAAGCGATTAGCAACAACGGTTAAAAAAGCAGTAAATCCTTGTCCGCGATAGTCCCGAATACGTTGCCAATCATTTTGTTGTAACTTATCGAGTAAATAATCCATGGCTTCTTCTGCTAATTGAGGATTATTAGCAAAGCGTTTATGTGCTAAATGAATTAAATATTGCCAGTAATTAAAAACATGCCGTTTTGCGTCCTCGGGCGACATCATACCTTTTCCTAAATAAAAGAAATAACCTCGCTGAGGTATTTGCTTTAAGTTGACGAAGCTAACGATTTTTATTGTCGTTAACTGTGATAAATTTTATAGAAGTTACAATTTGTAGGGTGGAATAGCGAAGCGTATTCCACCACGACGCTCTGCTAAGGTTGAGCAACAACCGTTTATAAACCAAACGGTGAAATACAGCTTGCGCCTATTCCACCCTACATTTATTTGATTATAAATCCCATGGCATGGTGGAATACGCTACGCTATTCCACCCTACAACATTTACGCGCTTAACTTCTATTTTTAGTGATTAGGATAAATATTTTAAAATAACTTCAGGCTCATGAATTTGGTTCAACAGCTCCTCGTCAATGTGCAAGGGATTGCCATTTAACATTAATAACTCTAAATCAGGCAAAGTTAACAAGATTTGGGTAGGCACAAACGCCAACTGATTATCGCGCAAATCTAACATATCTAAATTGGTTAATTGTCCAATTTCTATGGGTAATTCGTGTAGTAAATTATTAGCAAGTTCTAATTCGCGCAACCGTGATAATTGAAAAATTTCGCGGGGAATACTCACTAATGTGTTATCGCCCAAATACAAGCCATGTAAACGGTTTAAATGAATAATCTCCGCTGGGAGTTGCGTCAGATTATTGCCTGTTAAACTTAATTTACGCAGTTTTCCCAAATTTCGTATATTTTCCGATAAACTGCTAATCGTGTTATAACTTAAATCTAACTGTTTCAAGCTAGTGAGTTGAAACAACTCTTCAGGTAAATGTGATAATTGGTTATTTGCCAAGTTTAAATGGGTTAGCAACTGTAACGTTTTAATTTCAGGAGAAATAAAAGTCAGCGCATTTTCATATATTCTTAATTCTTGTAATTGTGTTAATTCATATACCACACTTGGAATAGTAACAAAGCCATTACAACCTACATCTAGCACTTTTAATTTTTTTAAACGTTTAATTTCAGAAGGTAGGCTCGTTAACTCATTCATATCTAAAAATAACGCTTCTAAATGCGTTAAATGACAAACTTCTAAGGGAACATGGGTTAAATGTTGCCCTGATAAATCTAAATGTTTTTCCTGTTCAGCGGCATTTTGCTGAATTAAACGAATAATTTCTTTGTTCATCATGATTTCCATCACTGTTTTTTTAAAGAGGTTATGACGATTTATGCTAACTCCCTTACTTCCGTTCGCTGACAGTCATCCCCCTACAAAACAAGAATTACGTTCTTATTTTCGTCAGTTACGCCAACAATGCTCATCCTTGCAACGCGAACAACATAGTCAGGCAATTGCACAACGCTTTTTAACAGAAATTGCTTATCAACATTTTAAAACGATACATTGTTTTTTACCGATTCAACGTTTAGGCGAAATCAACACTTGGCATTTAATCCATCGTTTGAACCATGCAGACCCCCATATTAGTTTAGTTATCTCTAAATCAGAATGGGCAACTAACACGCTGCATCATTATCGCTGGTCGCCGCAGATGCAGCTCAGTGAAAATGCGTGGGGAATTCCAGAACCACTTGAACATCAAGCATTAACGCCCATCTCTGCCAAAGAAATTGAATGTATTATTGTACCTTTATTATGTTTTGATTATGCAGGCTATCGGGTGGGATATGGTAAAGGATTTTATGACCGTTTTTTAAGTGAATGTTTGCCTACCACGCAAAAAATTGGGGTTTCAGCCTTTCCCCCTGTGCCTAAAATCGCCGACATTCAGCCTTTTGATATAAAATTAGATGCTTGCGTGGATATTAATCAAGTATGGCGATTTTAAACAAAATTGTTATATTGATTAGACTGGCGTGCAATCGCTTTAGCCATTGCGTTTTTTTTAATCTATTGATTTAAATACTCTAACTTTGAGACAGTTCTTGCAATACTCAAGCGATTGCACTCTGCTCATAGTATTAAGCTTAACGCCGATAAATATTCATTAAATCCCACATGGGCAAAAAAACACCCAATGCGAGGATAAGTACCATTATACCAATAAAGACCAGCAATATTGGTTCAATGAGACTACTTAAATTTTTAATATCATAATCCACTTCACGTTCATAAAATTCTGCAACTTCAGTAAGCAAGTGTTCAATTGACCCGCTTTCATCGCCAACTTCCATCATTTGTAACACAATGGGCGTAAAAATATGTGTAGCACGGGCGGTTTGGATTAAACTATCGCCCCGCTCTAAGCCGATGCACATCATTAAAATCCGTTGTTCTAAATAACGGTTATCCACGGCTTGCGCAACTAATCTTAAAGCTTGCGTGATTGGAATCCCCGCACTTAATGCCATAGCAAGGGCGCGTGCAAACCGCGCCAAAGTAGCCCGCCGAATAATGTTACCAAAAATAGGTAAACTCAGTTTAAATCTATCCCACCAATAACTGCCGCTCGGCGTTTGCAACAGCCAATGAATGCCCAGTAATCCGCCGAATAAGCCAACCAATATCCACACCCAATAATGCAACGTAAAATTAGAAAATTGCACAATCAACTGTGTTTGCCAAGGCAAGTTTAAATGGGCAGATTGAAAGACTTTACTAAAAGCAGGAATGACTAACACATTGATAACTGCCACCGCGATGCACATAGCAAAAATCACAATCAGCGGATAACGAATTGCCGCTTTAATCCGTTCACGCAATTCTTTATCTTTGGTTAAATATTCCGCGAGTTGCGCAAAAGCATATTCTAATTTCCCGCTACTTTCGCCGACTTGTATGGTATTGATAAATAAACTGGAAAATAATTTAGGGTGACGACTTAACGCCGCACTGAATTCATAGCCTGCATTTAAATCTTCTATCACATTATTTAATACGCGCACTAAACGCGGATTGCGTTGTTGACTGGCTAAACCTTGCAAAGCTTTAATTAAAGGAATACCTGCTTTAGTTAAGCTATATAATTGATGACACAGCAAAATCATTTCGCTTAAATTGGGCAAACGCCCCATGAATAATGTGTAAAAATAATCCGAAAAATCAACTTGTTTAATTTTAGAAATTTCGATAGGAATCAATTGATTTTCCATCAATTGACGCGCCACTAAAGTGCTTGAAGTAGCTTGAATTGTTCCTTCGAGTAAACTGCCGTA
>CAZKST010000260.1:0-4488 GCA_964555395.1 uncultured Thiotrichaceae bacterium
CCAAGCGGAAAGTTCTTATCCGCAGGAGCAATACGATATTGTATTAATGACTTAAACATTTTATAGCAAACGGATTTTAATTTGTAGGGTGGAATAGCAAAGCGTATTCCACCATGTAATGTATGGGCAAATGCTTATTCGCCCTTACATTTTGTTTTTTCCCAGTTTTTTTAGATTTTGTAGGGTTTTATGGTGGAATACGCTGCGCTATTCCACCCTACAACGCTCATGCTCGCTTAACTTAACAGCTGTGTTTAATAACCCGCTTAGTTTTTGAAGATGAAACACGAACTCATGCACAAATTGTGGCGTTACTTTAGCGGCTTATGTCTTGTTTCGGTTGGCTTAATCATCACTTTGGTGTTGATTATCAGTTTTGTGCTTTTGCCCTTGTTGCCAAGTTATAGGGCAGATATTGAAACTTGGCTTTCTGCACAATTAAAACAACCTGTTCATTTCAGCGATATTGCAATCACTTGGAAAGGTTGGCAGCCTGCTTTATCTTTGCAAGGGGTGCAAATTCGCTCGCCAGATAAACAAGCCACGCAATTAGAAATCAAACAACTCAATGTCGCGTTGGATGGCTGGTCGTCTTTAAATTCTGGGCAATTTGTCACTGCGGCAATTGAGTTAACGGGTTCACAAGTGCATTTAACCCAACAAGCCGACCATTCATGGACAATTAACGGCTTTACCCAAAGTGCCACCGCCGCGACGGCTGACGACGCAAGCCATAAACCCGCTGAAAATCCCGCAAGCCAAACAATTCCCCCCAAACAAGAAGCAATGGCATTTATTCAATGGTTATTAAGTCAACCTCAAATAAAACTTCATGCTGACCAGTTGAGTTTAAGTCCTTTAGCCCCGCTTAATGGTTTACCTGAACCCGTTGTTTTTCAAAATGTTGAATTTGCTTTAAACCGTTCTATTCATGTATCCGTCGAGCCGACGACGAACAGTAGCGGGTTGTCTGAATTTATCCCGCATGATAATACAGCATCGCCTTCTACTAGCGACCTCCATTTAGAAGCTGAAATTAATCCTTGTCATCAAATCCAATTTACCGCGCAATTGCCAGATACCGCATGGACCAATGGCGGGCAATTACAAATTGAGGTGGAATTAGATTTAGTCAAGCAACAAGCAATTAGCAAAGTACAACTGACCGCATTAACTTTGAACAATGTAAATACAGGGATTCCTCGACAGACGGAAGTGTTGGGTGAATTTGTCGTACAAGCCAAAGAAAATTTAAATGCTTGGCAAATTGCATTTAACAATTGGCATTATAAAAGCCGTTCCGCGACCGCGTTGGAATTATGGAGCACAGAGCCTGTGCCCGTGATGGATTTTGAACCGCCACGCCGCACGCAATACGATGCACAAGTCGAGATTAGTTTACAGCCTTCGCCGCTTTATCGCGTGCATATTCCGCAATTGGCTTTAGTGGACTTAACCAAAGGGGGACACTGGTTAGTCAATCAGCTATTTAACTCTTCCAATATTGTTACAACCAATCAAGTATTTAGTGAATTATTGGCGGGAAAATTACACGGTACATTAGACCATTTTATTTTTGAATATGATGCGTTATTAGCCAATTGGCAAACTCGCTTTACTTTGAATCAGTTACAAGCAGTAAATTCTCGCTTTCAAAATACGCCGTTAAATGCGTCTGTTTTGTTAACTTCTAAAATTGCCCAAATAGAATTACAGCCGACGACGCTTGTCTGGAAATTGCCCAAGTTATATGAGCAATTATTTCGCTTAGAAAATTTACAAGCTAAACTGGAATGGCGCGCCACCGAGCAAGGCGATTGGAATTTAAAAATTCCCAAACTCAGTACAGTTTTACGCAAAGTGCCGTTATCACTCAGTGGCTCAATTCAGAAAAAAAGCACGCAAAGCGAACCAAGACTCGATTTAGCTTTGAAAATTGCAGATATTCCCGTGACCGCCGTCGCGCCGCTAATACCTGAACAATTATTGCCCCGTTTACACCATTGGTTAGAAATGGCGTTGCAAAAAGGCACATTAAACAATACCGTTGCCACCTTTAAAGGCGTGCCCAGTCAATTATTTAATAAACAAAATGCAGGATTTAATGTAACAGCAAATGTGCGCAAAGGCACATTGCATTATAGCGAAGGCTATCCTGAAATTCGGGAAGTAGAAGCGCAATTACAACAAAGTGGCGGACAATTAGCGATTCGCGCAAAATCTGCGTTATTAATGAAAAAGGCTAAAGCGACTCAAGTGGAAGCTATTATTGACGATGTGCGAAGCGATGCCGCTAATTTAACCATTCAAGGCAAAGTTCAAGCGGATGCGCGAGAGGGGATTGCGTTTTTAGCACAAAGTCCACTGAGTAAAGATTTAAATGTAGAAGAAGATTTGCCCGAATTAGCGGGACCGATGAATTTAGAGTTAGATTTGCTCATTCCGCTTGACCATTCACACGGTAAAGTCGCAGGTGTTATCGATTTTCAACAAGCGACAATGACTGATAAAAAGCTAGGGCTGACTTTGCAAAAAATGGTTGGTAAAGTGCGTTTTGATGATGAAACTGTTACCGCGCAAAATTTACAAGGAACATTATTAAATCAGCCCGCCAGTGTAGATTTTACTGCTTATCACGGCAAAACGCCCAAAGCGACTCAAGTACAACTGCGCGGCTTAGCCGATGCCGATTTTTTACAACAGCAATTATCGCCATTATCTGAATTTTTCGCCGCTGCTACGTTTTATCCACGTTTTCAAGGGCAAACGCCATGGCAAGCGAGTTTGACTTTACCCCCAGACAAGAACGGCACGACGCATTTAGAAATCACTAGCGATTTTAAAGGGATGACAATTGATTTTCCCGCGCCGTTACATAAAGCCAATGCTGAAAAATCTACGCCGTTTCAATTGGTGGTAGATATAAAACCAACTGAAAATAATCAATGCGTTAAAGATTTATTGATTCATTATAACGACAAAAACAGTGCCGCATTGCGCTTTATTGGCGCGTATTTAGAACGCGGGCAAGTGGCGTTTAACACTGAACAAGCAGAATTACCGAATGAAGCACACTTTTTAATTAGTGGCGAATTGAACCAATTTAACCCGCTGGCGTGGAAAGAAGTTTTAGCTTTTGTTTTAAATGACACGGCAAAAACGACTAATAGCACAGTTTCAACGAAAGATTTAAACCGTGCCGAAACAAACACGATGCCGCCGCTATTTGTATCAACACGAATTAAACGTTTGATATTAAGTGATTACTACTTGCCGAATTTGGTTTTTAACGCAGAATATGAAGCGGCGGCGCGGCGCGGTGTTTTTAAACTTAACAGTGACAATGCACAAGGCGAAGTGCGAATTTATCCGCCCCCTTCTGGTTCTGCCAATGGCTTAATTACCGTTGATTTTGAAAAATTGCTATTAGCTGAATTAAATCCTACGCCCACCACGCCTACACCCAGTGCAGAAGTTGCTAAACCTAAAACCGCCGAACCTGCTAAACCCAAACGCGACCCGCGCCAATTACCTGCGGTGCAAGCATTTTGTGCGAGTTGTCAGATTGGCAATTTTAACTTGGGCGAAGTGTCAATGACCGCTGCCCCCACCAATAACGGCTGGGAAATTCAACAAGCAAAAATTAAGCAAGCTACGTTTGATTTAACTGCAAAAGCCCATTGGCAAGCAAAAAATTTAACCCAACAACACACAACGTTAAGCGCAATTTTACAAACGCATCAAGTCAGCGAATTTATGCACACGGCGGGCTATCAGCCTTCTCCCTTAGAAGGTGGCAGTTTACAAGTGTTATTAGATGCTGTATGGGAAGATAGTTTATTAGATTTTAATAAAGAAAAACTGGTTGGCACGCTAAGTTTGCTGCTGCAAGATGGGCACATTGTAGAAGTTGAACCAGGGACGGTAGGGCGATTAATTGGGCTATTTGATTTGCATACTTTACCGCGTCGTTTGATGATGGATTTTAGCGATGTATTTAATCAAGGTTTAGGATTCAATATTTTAGCGGGGGATTTCAAATTATTAGATGGCAATGCCGTTACTGATAATTTAGTGATTCAAGCTCCTGTGGCAAGAATTGAAATTACAGGCGAAACGGGTTTAGTTAATCGTAGTTATAATCAACTGGTTAAAATCACCCCACATTTTACCAATCCGCTCCCTGTTGCGGGTGTCATTGCGGGCGGAATTACCGCTGGGGCGGTGACGTTAATTGTGCAAAAATTGCTGCAAAACCATTTAGAAAACGCGGCAAGTTTTAGCTATATTGTTACAGGTGGATGGGATAAACCCAAAATTGAACAAACCCCACATTTTTAACGTTTTTTCAAGTAGAATAGCGAAATACGATAGCTTTATTCATTGCTTTTAAAAATTTGATTTAAAACAATTTTTAGAAATTATGCAGTTCAGATAATTGTAGGGTGGAATAGCGAAGCGTATTCCACCAAGAAACACCGCAAAAGC
>CAZKST010000261.1:0-4153 GCA_964555395.1 uncultured Thiotrichaceae bacterium
TCATCCGGTATTTCATTTTTTGCCGAACAGAAGGCAAAAAACGAAATACTAAAGAATAAAGGAGTGTTAGTAATATTTTGCGCTGCACAATGGAATGCAAACACATGGAAGGCTGCAAACAAATAAATAAAATTTGACTTTGGTTTTTTTTTGAATTTTCCCGCCCTTATTGGTGAGACGTAGCGATGTCAAATCCAATCCGAAAGACCGGAACGATAAAAAAGAAAGGAAAACGGGCTTATGTGCTCCGTAAATCTTTATTTGGAGCGCAAGCGCATTTTTTTTAGTAGCGATTTTTTACCGAATCCCGTTTGTGTGTAATGCTGGGATACTTGGCGTATTGTCTAGTTTGTTCTAGTGGGAGAGCGAGGAGAAGGCGGTGGAGAAGCAGTTGCAGGAACAGCCACTAAAGAGGACGAGGGTTTAAAAAAGTAAACCTTTTCTTTGGTATCGTCATATTGCATGACGACAGCAAAGCGGGTAATTGATAAGACTGAATAGCCCAGTGGTAATAACTCATGCGGTTGTAGTTGGTTACCATCCACAGAGATATAGACCTTAGTTTTATCTGCTATAGAAGAGTAACCAAGGTAGGAAAGAGTACGCCCCATCAAAGGGTGAGAAGATTGTGCAGACGATTTAGATTTAGGTTCAGGAGCTGGTGATTTTTTTACCGCAGGCGAATCTTTATTAACAACTGTGTTGTCTTTAGTCTCAACTGGTTTGCTGGTAGGTACGAGTTTGAAGCCGCCATTCTCAATATATTTAAAAACAAAGAAGCTGAATACAATTACAAACATAACGAAAATCCAATGTTTGTACCATGCTTTAGTAACTACCTTCTGTTCATTTACGATAACGCCAACGCCCGTATATGACTTGTACAGTGCAAAGTAACGAGAGTCATAGCTTTTCACTTCACGAGCAACTTTAGGCGCGGACTTATCCACGCCTGCACATTTAACAATAATGTACTTATTTAAGAGTCCTAAGAATGCAAGCTTGCGATAGCGATTGTTAAATTCTATATCCTTGGATATGGCATTGTTTAACTTGCTCACATTCTGAGTTAGCAATAGAACGTCTAAGCCGTGGTGACGATGACGTGATATAAACATTTCAACGGCTATAATCGGATAGCTTTCAATGCTAGAAGCTTGTCCGGGTCTTTTAGGCAAGTGCTCATGGCATTCGTCAAGAATGAAATAGCATCCTAGGTTAGTTTGCTCATTAAAAAAGGTTGTAAGCATTAACCAACTGTCAAGAACGTCAAATTTAAGTTTGTCTGAAACGTGGTAGATAACATTTTCAAACTTAAACTTTTGATAGTCAGCCGCTTCTAACAAGTGAAAGCGGTAGAAGTCGCGCAACGGTACAAGCCGCTTCTCAAGAATAAAGGTCACGTCGTTGTTGTAAAACTTGTATTTTTCCCCTGAGTCTTCAGTAGTCGCGGGAATCCTTTCAAGTTTCATTTCTTCGTAAATTTCAACTTGTGGAAACATTCCACGCCAAGGTGCAGGAACTAGAGGTAAGTTAGTTACCAATGGTCTGCCGCTTTTGACACATGGCAAAGCATAGTCGGCAACGGATGAGTAGGACTTACCACTTCCCGGAATGCCTGTACCTAATCCTATACTCATCTGCTTAAGAACCTAATTAAGAGGACAGTTTCAATAACGTTTATCATCATGCGCAATAAAATTGCGCCTAAAATGATTTTTACCGCAGCGGTAACACCAACGGCATTGAGAACATAAAGTAGTGATGGTGGCAAAGCAGAAACGACAGTTTGAACTTGGGGAAACTGTGATAGGTAACTGGTAACAAACCCCTCATTAAACATTTCAATGACAATCCCGCCGAAGAACTCGGCAATATAAAATAAGATGTCAATCAAGAGTCCGAGAATCCACTTTGTTAAAAAGACAAAGAAGGGTTCTATGTACGACCACAGCATCACTAAAAGTGACCAAACGTAATCTTTAAACCCCGTCCAATATGCAAGCAGTGCATCTAACATAGTTATCTACGTCCAAAGATAATGCCGAAAGCAGCAATTAAAGCAAAAAATGTAATAATTGGCTTAATAAGCGGCAGATATTCACACGGAAATTTTATGGAAAAATCGGAAGGAGTAGAAAATACTCCCATTTTAAACTGAGGCAGTTTAATTTCTGGGCAAGAACCAGTGGCAGGGAGAACAAAGGCATCTTTAAATTCGTTAAAAAATCCGAATAGCCCAGTACGAGCACCTGAGATTTTATCGCCAAAGGACACAGCAAGTTCTTTGAAAGAACTAGCAGGGCGCATAGTAATAAGCATGGAGTCAAAAGAACCAGCGTTACCAGAAGACAAGCGGGAATCACTATCAAACACAGCATTATTGTTGTCATTATCATCACCACAATCCTCACCTTCTTTGCAATCACCTTCGCCCGAATCAGTACCAGTACCAGTACCAGTGCCAGTACCAGTGCCAGTACCAGTGCCATCCGTACTGGTGACAATGTCGCGACCATAAGCAGAATCTAAATCTTTAGACAATTGAGTGTCAGAACCTTGAGGGCTTTCACAACCGCCCGGCATGTAATCCCGAATATCATGAAGGCATTTTTTGCTGTTCTTTGTAGCTTCTGATTTGTCAGAATCGCCATTGCAAGCAGTTTGGGCTTTACTTCCAATTTTGTAGTCATCCCACTTTTTTTGCTCTTCAGCGGTGCAAACGTCATTGTCGCCAACTTTCCACCAATATTGTCCGCAGTGAACAGGAATAGGTGACGGGGTTTCACCCCAGCGCATAACATTAGAAATTGCACCAATAGAAGTCCCTTTATAAACACCACAATAAGCAGTTTTGTCTTCATTCATAATCTGCTTAGGGCAGGGTTCAGAAGAGCTTAACCAAGACTGACATTTTTCAAGCGCAGAGCGGCATTGCTTTGTGGGAACAGCAACAGGATTGCCGCAGGGCTTAGTGTCTTTATTGGCACTGTTTATTAAACCGCCAATTATTTCGCCGAACTTTTCAACAGCATCAGAGAAAGTCTGTTCGGGAGTTTTGTTGGATAAAGTAGCTGGAGAAGGACCCGTCATCGCAGAAGTCTGAGCAGGCATTTGCCAACCTTGAGATTGAGCAGCATCAATAGCTTTTTGCGCTTCTAATCTGTTTTGAGTCTGTAAATAACATTTATAACCAACATTGCCGTTAGAATCTTTGTAAAGCGTTTGGTCTGTTTTGCAATTGGTAATAGCAGTACATCCCGTTGCTCTATTGCGTGCATAACCCGTTGCACAAGGTCGTGCGTTAGTCTCTAAATATTCCATACCATTAGGCAAAGCAGCAAGTTGTTCGTCGTAGTAAGTTGTTGAGTTGATACTGTTAGGCGTGTGAACAGCAGACCATTGACCAGCTGCGGTAGGAGTCCAAGTAGTATTTGAATTTAACCCCTCAAGAGGATTAATAGTCACAGGAGTTACACCAGATAAAGAATCGGTAGTTTTAGGAGTCGTGCAATTAGAAACCCAAAGAGAATAGTTAGTAGGCGAAACTTTAGTCGTAGCGCGTATATCTCCCGTACAGTCGCAAGCATAGTAAGTTACGGGAGAGACCCCGCCACTCTGTAAAGTCGCAGGCATGTTGGGGCAAGTTGTCTGTAATATTGCTCTGTAGCAATATCCCATGGATTCACAATCAGGGGAATCAGGGTCACAAACATTGATAACTAAGGGAGTGCAATAATTTAACTCTTGTTTACAAGAAAGCACGCCCTTTTGAGTAGGATATTGAGTGTTAAGTGCAGAACGCTGATTAACGCAATCAACTAAAGTGTCGATTGCGTATAAAGCATTGGGGAAGAGGAAAAAAAAGAGGAGAAGTAGCCACATTATGAAAACGCGATGAATAAAAACAGTGAAGCGGAAAACATTCCGCATAATAGAAACAAATATTCGAGACCTTCCACAATTCCCCCCTTATCTCAAGATTAGCAAGCTAACCTTGAGAGCAAGATTTTCCTAGAGACTGCTAATTAAACGTTTTGCAACGCCAATACCTTTCATAGCCAAATAAAAGGCAATTGCAGCACCCGCCACAAGAATGACTGACGATTCCAAGTCTGGGAAAGTGACCTTGTCTAAAATCTGTTTAATAGAG
>CAZKST010000261.1:4163-4477 GCA_964555395.1 uncultured Thiotrichaceae bacterium
CCCCCGACACAAAGCACGTCTTGAACTTGTCCGCGATTACAGCAGTTGCAACGGTAACAATAGATGTTTCCAAATCTGGAAAAGTAACCGTGTCCATAATCTGTTTAACAGCAGAATCATCTGCAAGCACTGGTGATGCTGCAATAGATAAAGAGATGGATGCGACAACCGCCGCCGCGATTTGTTGAGATTTTTTAATCATGATTTATCCTCACAAAATTAAAGTTAAGTTTCGTTGATTATCATTCTTGCGAATCTGATAGCCAACGCTATCATTTGCAGCGAGAAAGTCGCGGCAAAACCTACTAGAAAAT
>CAZKST010000262.1:0-4441 GCA_964555395.1 uncultured Thiotrichaceae bacterium
CAAAATAATCACCCAAGACAATAACATCGCGGTGATAGTGTGGCTTAAAAAATGGTCGCCAATGGTCATTTTATAAATTCCCAACATCCAAGCCATAGTTAACGCCCCAACAATGGCGCGTTGGCGATTTTTACGCTGGCGAAAAAAGAAAAATAAAGACAATAACGCAAAGCCGCCGCTCGCGTGTCCCGCAGGATAGCAACGCATTCGCTCAGGTTGTTGAAAACACTTAGGATAACCGTGAAATACTGTTGCATAAGGATAATCGCCGTTGTAATACCAAATATCACGCGGACAAGGAATATTCGTCAAACCTTTTAAACCATTAATTAACAACGGCACAAGAATTAAAGAAAAAAGGACAATCCACAAACCTTGTCTATAAGTTTGCATCCAAATTTTTTTCTTAAAAAATAGCAAAACAAGTGCAACAATCACCGTAAATAAAATAAAAAGTTTCTTAACACCAGAATAAAAGAAAAAACGGCTCGGCTCTGCATGTTCGCTTAATATCCACATTTGCCATTCGCGACTGTAAAACCAATTTTGCACTAAAATATCTAAACCAGAACTTTCAAATAGCACTAAAGAAAACAATAATAAAATTAAACTGGTTTTGATTTGAGAATGAATTTCTGATTCTGAAAGAGGAGCGTCTGAAATGAGCAAAGAGGAAGTCATTGAAAATTTTAAGCAGTTGTTTAAATAAAGAAACGACGTTTTTAATTGAATGATTTAACTTTGCGATTTAATACGGCGGCAATAAACGGCGCACACCGTGAAATAAGACAACGCAAAGAAAAATAAGATTACGACATATTAGCAATAAAGGATTAAGAGAAGATAATTTTTCATTTGGTAAAGCAGATTTAATTAAACTGTAATGTAATTGCTCACTTACACGCCGAATCCAATTTAATGAGCGCGGATATTCCCAAATGCCCGCTAACCATGCCGCTGGAATCCCTTCTTCTCCTACTTGCGCACCGACTAAAGCCCCAACAATTGCGGCAGTTGTATCCGCATCCCCCCCACAGGCAATAACACTTTGCACTGCTTTAGCAAAATCAGTGGGATAACTGAGCCACGCCTGCAAACAAACAGGCACAGTATGCAATACATAACCCGTTACACCGCGTTCATTACCGAGCCATTGTTGCGCAAATTCTGGCGTACTTTGCTGTTGTTGCACGCTATTTTTCAGCTTATCTAAAGCGTGTAACCACTGTTGCTGGGCGGGCGATGGCGACATTTGCGCAAAATGGGCAGTTACCAATGGTAAAAAATCCGCTGTTTGTCCCCGACTTGCCATAAACGCCGCTTGCGCAATCAGCCACGCGCCTTGCTCGGCTAATGGGTCTGTATGCGTAATGCGTGTATTGGCGCGAATCCACATTTGCAATTTTTCTGCATCATGTCCATAACATACGCCTAAAATCGCGCTACGCATCGCCGCGCCATTGCCCGCCGACCATACACCACTTTTATCTGCGGAAAAGCCCAGCCATAATTTTAAAACTGCCCGCGCCGTTGCTAACCCTACGCCCGCAGGTAATAACAACAACCAAATGCGCAATTGCCATGCAAGTTTTTGTTTAAAAAGCGTAATATCGCCATTTGCTGCCGTGATTGCTTGCGCCACCATACAATGCTGCTCGGTATCATCCGAAACCATGCCACGCCCAAATAGCAAATGATAACGTGAGTAATCCGCAAACAACCGCGCCGCCCGTTTTGGGGGCAAACCTTCATACGCCAAACCCAAAGCGTCGCCAATGGCTGTCCCAATTAAACAACCTTGAATTGCATGTAAAGTCGGTGGGGTGTTGAGTGTCATATACCCGCCATCATTGATTTATTAAATCATTGTTGTGGGGTGGAATACGGCTTTTGCGCCTATTCCACCCTACAAACACCTTTTAGGTTATTTACCCTCAATTTTTTCAACTTTGCTAGGCTTACTTGTACCATTTAACAAAGAAGCCTCTGCTTCCTTTTCTTTCGCAACGCGTTCTTTTTCTACTTTCTCAACCCGTTCTTTTTCAATGCGTTGGAAACGGCTTAAATACGCTTCAAATTCCGTGCGGACTTTGCTTTCTTCATCCCGATTTTGCTCTAACGCTTTGCGATTATCCGCAATTTGTTTTTTGGAATTTACAATGTTAGCTTTGATTTTTTCTTTTTCGTCCGCTGTTAAACGGTGGCTACCTTCGGCGGTCAAGCTGTTTTCCATATCCTTCTGATTTTTCTCAGCTTGTTGAATAAAGGTCTGAATCCGCTCACTAGACAAGGCAATATTTCGCAAACGCGCATCTAATGCGGTACGAATATCATCTTCGCTGCTAAACAAATCTAGCAATTTACGGTCTTCTTCTTCTTTAATTTTTCTTTGCCGCTCTTCTTCTTGTTTTTGCGCTTCTTGGCGTTTTAATTCAGCAATTTCCGCCTCTGTTTTTGCGGGGGGCGTTTTACCAACTTCAATCGCTTTTTGATTTAATTCGCGATAGCCTTTTTGTGAATATTCTTCAGGCACAGAATTGCCGCATTCTTGGTCGCCATTTGCATTTATCCAGCATTTAATGCCTTGTGCATGACTGCTGAGCGTTAAACCGTTTAATAGCAAAAAAGCCACTGTAACAACAGTTTTATTCATAAAATACTCCTGTTTTAAAAAACTATTTGAACAATAACGGGATGTAATGTTTGATTTTAGAATGTAGTGGATGATTTTTATATTTTAACAGTACCGTTAATAATCGTCTGCCATGCACTAAATCATTCATCTTTTCTACCCAGATAAATAAACGTAAAAATTGCACCACTATCAAATTATTATGTGTTGGATAACGTTGCTCAAAATAACGGGTCATTTGTACCGCTAATGGAAATAATTGTTCATCAATTGCTTGATAAATTAAAGGTAAAAATTGTTCAGGTTCTTCAGGCATAAAGCGCGGCGTTTTCGCTTGGCAATAACGATACACTTCAAAAGCGCGGTGGCGGTCTTTTTTGGCGAGCAATAACGTAATATAACGCGGACTGATTTTAGTAATCGCAAAATTATATTCCCATAATTTCATGCGATTGAAAAATGATTGATATAACTCAAAATTATCATCTTCCCCTTGCATATAATTGAGCAATAATAAACCTGCTTTGGTGGCATTACCCGCCATACTTTCACGATAAACTTCATCAAGAAAGGGTTCAAAACTCTTTTTGGCAGGAAATTGGGCGGGGTTCATGATGAGCTCCTTTATTTTTATGGATTATCTATCCTATTTTATCATGTTGTCATGGCTAAAATAGGATTAATCAAGGATTCTAGCGTATGAGGAACGGCTTTGATGCACAGTTTTAGTCAGCGTGTGCTTGTATGGTTTGCGCAATATGGACGTAAAAATTTACCGTGGCAACAAAACCCGACACCTTATCGGGTGTGGATTTCAGAAATTATGCTGCAACAAACTCAAGTGAACACGGTCATTCCTTATTTTGAACGTTTTATGCAGCGTTTCCCGACAGTAGAAACCCTTGCCGCTGCGCCATTAGATGAAGTTTTGCAACTGTGGACGGGATTAGGGTACTACGCCCGCGCCCGCAATTTGCACCGCACCGCGCAACAACTTTGCACAGAGTATGGCGGCGATTTTCCCGTGAGTTTAGCCGAAGTTACGCAATTGGCAGGCATTGGACGCTCAACTGCTGGCGCGATTTTGGCGTTGTCACGCGGTGAACAACATCCTATTTTAGACGGCAATGTTAAACGGGTGCTTTGTCGCTACTATGCCATTGAACACTGGGCAGGTTTGCCCGCAATTGAGCAACAATTGTGGGAGTATGCGCGCCAACTGACACCCGCGACGCAAGTCGCAGATTATACGCAAGCGATGATGGATTTAGGCGCGACGGTGTGCACACGCAGCAAGCCAAATTGCGCCCGTTGCCCATTGCAAACTGATTGTCGCGCTTTTCTAACACAACGAACTGCCCATTTTCCTGTCGCACGTCCAACAAAAGTTTTAGCGGTTAAACAAACGCTATTTGTAATTTTACAAAATGCTGACGGTGAAATTTTATTACAACAACGTCCAACGCGAGGTATTTGGGGCGGTTTATGGAGTTTTCCCGAAGTGGAAAATCTTGAATGTGCGAAAACATGGAGTTTGCAGCATTTAAAATGCTCGTCAGAATTAACGGGCGTTGGCGAAGTTTTGCGCCATACTTTCACCCATTTTCATTTAGAAATTACGCCCGTTTATTGCCAAATTTCTGCAAAAAATGTACATCTCGCTGCTAATATGCGCTGGCATTTGCCCCAAGCGATTGCAAATTTTGGTCTCGCCGCGCCTGTTGTAAAATTATTAGCGGGCTTGTGTCCAGTGCAAAATAGTTTGTTGTAACTTTATTATTGTAGGGTGGAATAGCAAAGCGTATTCCA
>CAZKST010000263.1:0-4434 GCA_964555395.1 uncultured Thiotrichaceae bacterium
CAAGGCGTGTTTGCAGTGCGTCCGATATTACAGCACTATTCACAGATTATTATCGTTGATGATGTAGTGACAACAGGCGCGACGGTCAATGAAATTGCATCGCAATTGAAACTTGCGGGAGTGAAAAAAGTGGGGGTATGGTGTTGTGCGCGGCGATAAAGAAAAATGAGTAGTTTGCAATGGCTATAGAAACCTGCTAGGTTTAAAAAACTTAGCAGGTTTCTTTAAAGAATTAACGTTTTACAACATTGGAAACTTCAGTTGTTTTATCGTTATTTTCTTTAACAGGAAGTTCATCACTGACAATGATTTTACTTAAATTATTTTCTACTGTTTTTAAACCAATACCGCTCACTTTCGTTAAATCATAAGGGGATTTAAATGCACCAAATTCTTGGCGATACTGCACAATCGCTTGTGCTTTTTTTGCGCCAATCCCCGTTAAAACTGCATCTAAAGTCATGGCATCTGCGGTGTTAATATTGATTTTTAAGCTGTTTGCAGCAACTGCATTATTAGTAGAAGCCGTTGTGTTAGCTACGGGCGCAGAGGTGTTTGGATTAGCAGGGATTTGTTGATTAAATGCGTAAGGCGGAATAAATGCAGGAGGATGTTCTGGAATTGTATTTTGAGCAAATGAAGCAAAAGGAAACATGAATAGTGCAAAAGCACAAGCTCTAAACATAGCTGTTCTCCGAGATGACGTTATTAGTAAGTGTTGTTTATTAAGAAACTAAATGTGCTTAATTATAATAATTTTGTAAGGAAAAAGATAGTTTTCCTTAAAGAACGACGTAAGAAATATTTAAGCTAAACAATCGTATTTCTTACGTCGAACTTACTTAAATTATTTGTGTTCGGCTGCGCTTGGTGCGGCTTCAGCAGCGGGTGCTTGAGCAGGAGCAGCAGCTTCTGGTGCTGGTGTAGGCGCAGGGGCTGGAGCAGCTTCAGCAGCAGGCGCAGCGGCGGCTGGTGCAGCAGCGGCAGTGCCGTTAATAGCTGCTACCATGTGTTCAACAGCAGCTTTTACTTCTGCATCAGACAAATCTGCATTGCCGCCTTTAGCAGGCATTACACCTGCTTTCCCTTGATAACCTTCAATGGCATGTTTAACTAACGTGTCAGCACCTTGAGCAATTCGAGCTTCCCATGCTGCTTTATCACCAAATTTAGGTGCACCTGCTACGCCTAAACCATGACATGCAGTACACACAGTATTATAAACTTCTTCTCCTGTTAATGGTTTTTTCTCAACCGCAACAGAAGCTTTAGCGTCTGCGGATTTAGTAGCCACTTGTCCAACAGGTTTTATACGTTCAGCGGTTTGTTGTACTTGTAAACTGCTTAATGGTTGTGCCGCGCCTCCTCCCACAAATTGTAAGGCGAGAAATAATAAAATTAATACCGCAACTGCAACCACAATGATGCCTGAAAATTCATCAAGAAAATCTTGTTTTTGACTCACTTCACGTCCCCTCAAAATAACTTTATAAGGTCACTTAATCGATTAAATTGGTTAAAATTTTTTACAGAGATTACTTTTTCTGTTGCATAGAATCTAACAAACTCGTTTATTCATCGCAACCAAAGATTCTAATTATTTGTAAATAGAAAAGTTCTTTTTCTATCAACGCGACATAAAGAGAATCCCCTGTATTATGACATGTTTTAGCCTCAGTGCGTAACTCCCTCATGGGATTTCTTATAATCGTAATAGAGGCTATTTTACTGTTTTAGCTATAGTAACCACACTTTAAATGCTTTTTTAAACTTAAGCCGTCGCTTTTCTCACTACATCCGCTAATTCTTCTACCAAGGTTTCAACTTGTTGAATGTCTTCGCCTTCCACCATCACCCGCACTAAGGGTTCAGTCCCCGAAGGACGCAGCAAGACGCGCCCACGCTGGGCAAGACGTTGTTCAGCGGCATGAATCGCTGTTTGTACTTGTGGCAAATCATTTAAATTAAACTTCTGCTTAATCGGGACATTAATCATTTTTTGCGGGCATTTGTGCATTCCCGCTTTTAACTCGTGTAAAGCTTTGCCTGTCGTGACACTAATCGCTAAAATCTGTAAAGCCGTCACAATGCCGTCGCCCGTTGTGGTGCGGTCTAAACAAATGACATGCCCTGAAGATTCGCCGCCCAAAGTGCCGCCCATTTGTACCAATTTTTCAAGTACATAACGGTCGCCCACTGCTGCCCGCTCAAAACTAATGCCCCGCGCTTTTAAGGCTAATTCTAAGCCTAAATTGCTCATCACCGTCCCAACTACCGCGCCTTGTAACTTGCCGCGTTGTTGGCGATTTTCGGCGATGATAAATAACAATTCGTCACCGTCTAAAATTTCGCCGTGTTTATCCACCATGACTACACGGTCGCCATCACCGTCGAGCGCAATGCCTAAATCAGCTTGATGTTGTAAAACCGCCGCTTGCAAGGTTTTAGGCGAAGTCGCGCCACAATTGGCATTGATATTAAATCCATCGGGTTGATTGGCAATGGCAATGACTTGCGCGCCTAACTCTTTAAACACGCTCGGCGCAACATGGTAAGTTGCTCCATTAGCACAATCGACCACAATTTTTAGATTTTTTAAATTGATTTCATGCGGAATTGTACTTTTACAAAATTCAATATATCGCCCCGCCGCGTCACTAATGCGCTCGGCTTTACCCAATTTTTCAGGCGTAACTGTGGTTAAAGTTTTATTTAATTCAGCTTCAATTTCTAATTCTAATTCGTCCGCTAACTTCATGCCGTCACTGGAAAAAATCTTAATCCCATTATCAGGATAAGGATTATGTGAGGCACTGATAACAATCCCCGCGCACGCATGAAACGTGCGGGTTAAATAGGCAATCGCAGGGGTAGGCATTGGACCCAATAGGCGAATATTCATCCCCGCCGCAATCAATCCCGCTTCTAACGCAGATTCCAACATATAACCAGAAATGCGTGTATCTTTACCAATCAAGACTTTATTGCTGTTATTATTGGCTAAAACTCGCCCGACTGCCCAGCCCAGTTTTAATACAAATTCAGGCGTTATCGGCTCAATCCCTACTGTGCCACGAATGCCATCCGTGCCGAAATAATGTCTTTTTGTCATTGTTACCTTCTCAGACTTGCCCTGACGGCAAACCGCCGTCAGGAATGCGCAAAATTAGCCTTTCGCGCGTTGTTCTAAAATTTCAACGGCAGGTAATTTTTTACCTTCTAAAAACTCTAAAAATGCCCCGCCGCCGGTGGAAATGTAAGAAATTTTGTCCGCAATTCCAAACGTATCAATTGCCGCTAAAGTGTCCCCGCCGCCCGCTAAAGAAAAGGCTTTGCTATTCGCGATTGCATTGGCAATGGCTTCTGTGCCTGCGCGGAAGTTAGGAAATTCAAACACGCCCACAGGACCATTCCAAACCACAGTGCCCGCATTGCTAATAATTTCTGCCAATTTTTGCGCTGTATCAGGACCAATGTCTAAAATCGATTCGTCAGCACCGACGGCATTAACTGCGCGTAAAGTTGCCGCACTTTCTTCAGAAAAACTGGTTGCCGTCATCACATCGCTAGGGACAGGAATATCAGCACCACGCGCTTGTGCGGCTTCAAATAAACGTTTTGCTTCAGGAATTAAATCCGCTTCTGCTAAAGATTTACCAATTGCATGACCTTGTGCCGCAATGAAAGTATTGGCAATGCCGCCACCAACAATTAACTGGTCAACCACTTTAGATAAAGCGTCTAAAATTGTGAGTTTAGTCGAAACTTTAGAACCGCCGACGATGGCAACAAGCGGACGAGTAGGATTTTGCAAGGCTTTACCTAAAGCTTCTAATTCATCAGATAACAAAATACCCGCACACGCGACGGGGGCAAATTTTGCTACGCCATGCGTAGAAGCTTCGGCGCGGTGCGCTGTTCCGAATGCGTCCATGACATACACATCACACAATGCCGCCATTTTTTGGGCTAATTCATCATTATTTTTCTTTTCGCCTTTGTTAAAGCGCACATTTTCAAATAAAACGACTTCACCTTCAGCAACTTCTACGCCATCTAACCAGTCTTTGATTAAACGCACGGGCTGACCTAATAAACCTGCTAAATGGTCGGCAACGGGTTTCATAGAAAATTCTTCGTTATATTCGCCTTCGGTCGGTCTGCCTAAATGCGACATTAACATTAATTTTGCGCCCGCTTGCAAAGCATGGCGAATATTAGGTAAAGCGGCTTGAATGCGAATATCGCTAGTGACTTTGCCATCTTTGACAGGAACGTTAAAATCTTCACGCACTAAAACCCGTTTTCCTTTTAATTCTAAATCGGTCATTTTTAAAACTTGCATAAAATTTCCTTGTAGTTTTTGTGATAGGTTTCTTTATTGTTGCTTTGGTTTTTATATTGCAAAATTCTTTATTTGTAGGGTGGAATAGC
>CAZKST010000264.1:0-4430 GCA_964555395.1 uncultured Thiotrichaceae bacterium
TGTTGACGACTTAAACAGCGTTCTGAATATAATTTTGCTGCTAAATCTTCGGGATTACTTTCTAATACTTGTCCAAAACATTGCAAAGCGCGGGTGAAAAGTTGTTGCTGATAAAAACGCAAACCTTGTTCAAAGGTGTATAAAGTTTGTTGTTTTAAAGCAATTACTTCAGGCTCATCACCATCAAATACTTCGTAAATGGTTAAGGGTTCATTTTTGCCTTTGGCTTTAACATCTTGGTCAATTAAACGGATGTGATAACGTCCAGTTTCTTGTAAATGGCGATAGGTATGTTCTGAAATCAACAAGCCCGCGCCATAGCGTTTAGTCATGCTTTCCAAACGTGAAGTTAAATTTACCGCGTCTGAAATCACTGTGCCATCCATGCGATTTTCTTCGCCGATTGTGCCTAACATCAAAATCCCTGTATTTAATCCAATCCCAATGCGCAATGGTGCAAAGCCTGCGAGTTTACGGCGTTGATTAAATTTTGAAAGGCGTTTTAACATGCCAATCGCCGCCATCACTGCATCGTCGGCGTTGGTGGGGAATAACGCCATAATCGCATCACCGACATATTTATCAATAAAACCATGATATTCACGAATTACGGGACTTACTTCGCGTAAATAGGCATTGATAAAATTAATGTTTTCTTGCGGGGTCATTTGCTCAGAAATCGTCGTGAAATCGCGAATATCCGAAAATAGCACGGTCATTTTGCGTTCGATTTGGTCGCCTAAACGTACATCTACCACGCTTTTCTTATTCAAATAGCTTAAAAATTCATTGGGCACAAACCGCTCATAGGCTTTATTTAACGCCGCAAGTTGTTCAGTAAAACGTTGACGCTCTTCTTCCGCCTGTTTGCGCTCGGTGATGTCCATGCTGACAAACACAGCAGCTTTATTATTTTGATATTTCTGCGCCACAATAAGGTAATGACGCGGCACATTATTGATTAAGTGAATCGGTAATTCGCCTGAAATCGCTAAATCTTCGCTTTGTAAGAAAGTGCTGACAAATTCAGTAAAGCCTGAAGTACGGTGCATAAAGCCCAAAGAACGCCCCGTAAAATCTTCTGGATGCAAATTACACAAAGCCGCTAAGTAGCGGTTTACACCGCGATAAGTTTGTGTTTTGGTATCAAACCAAGAAATTGCACCCGGCATTGCGTTTAATACCGCTTCTAGTTGTGAGTAGGTTGCGGCAAGTTCATCACGGGCTTTTTGCAATTCAAGGTTACTGCTTTCTAAAGTAGAGAAAGAAATTTTAAGTTGCTCTGACATTTGATTAAAAGAACTGGTTAAAGAACCTAATTCAATAATTTTGCTAGAGTCAACATGTTGTTCTATTTTGCCTTCAGCAATGGATTGCGCCGCTTGGCTGAGTTTGCGAATGGGGGCATTAATCAAATTTGTTGAAATTAAACCAAAGCCAGAGGAAAGCAAAATTGCTAAAATACAAAAAGCAATAGTTGTATGAGTATTGGCATTAATTTGTTGCATGAAATCATTTTCAGGCACAGTAATTACAAATAACCAATCTAAACCGTGATCATCTTTGAAAGGAGTCAGATGTAAAAATTGGC
Organism: uncultured Thiotrichaceae bacterium; assembly: GCA_964555395.1. Taxonomy (GTDB): domain Bacteria; phylum Pseudomonadota; class Gammaproteobacteria; order Beggiatoales; family Beggiatoaceae; genus CAZKST01. The sequence continues at coordinate 1,592 of CAZKST010000264.1, forward strand.
TTTCGCCATTTAATTGAAACCGCCAATAAAAAGGTTGGTCTAAATGTCTCAAATCTACATTGTCTCTTAAATATTCCGCTGCTTTTTTAATAGTGGGTTCGGCAAAATCTACTGCTGCAATTCTTTTATTTTCAATATCAAATGGCGGCAATTTAGAAGAAGTGGCAATTAATAAACCTTCGCGGTCAATGATAAAAGATTGTCCGTGAACTCCAATTTTTAAAGAATTTAAGAAACGACTGACATCCGCTAAAGTAATATCTGCACCCAAAACACCGAGCAATTGTTGTGTAGCATCGTAAATGGGATAAGCAGCAGTAATCATTAGACTTCTAGTAGAGAAACTAACATAAACCGAACTCCACGTCGGGCGTTTTTTCTCAGCTGCGGCTTTATACCAGCCCCGTTGGCGCGGTTCATATTGGCTGACCGTGCGCAGATTTTCCTCTAATTTGCCCTGCTCACTGGTTTTATAAATGCTATATTCACCCATTTGATGCGGGTTAGCGATAACTGTGGTTAAACTGGTTTCGTGATGTAACCGTGACGCGCCATAAAATCGCCCATCTTGAGCATTGGCAAAATAGCCAAACGCAATGGTAGGAAAGGCACGAATTTGTTGCCAGAATTTATAACTTAAACGTTCTCCTTCGTTGACTTGTAAAGGAAAACTAAAGTTTTCTAATGCCCCCGCATTCACTTCGTTAAACACAAAAGGGGTGCTGGTAAAGGTGCGTAATTTTTCTGTCACCCGCACGGCAATTTCTGTGCGCAATTGTTGCACAATGTCGTTAACTGCTTCTTGCCCATTTTTAAATGATAAATATCCCACTAATGCAACGGTAACAATGACTTGAATAACTAACGGTGCAATTAATCCAGTGCGCAACGAAAAACGGCGCAAAGAGAAAAGATTTTGAAAGCTAAAATATTTCATAATGAAGCCTTAATTCTTTTGGCGAGCCAAATCAGTAACAACAAATTTGTTAATGGGATTGCAACAAAATCAACAGATTAATATCATACTGTTTCATAAACAGCTTTAAGTAGAATTGACAAGGAAAAGTGGAATGGAAACCCCTGTACAATTATTAACTCCCGCGATTGTCTTATTTAGTGCAGGCATTGCAGGGGTGTTATTGATGCAAAAATTATCTTTAACGCCCATTTTGGGTTATTTCTTTGCCGGTGTTGTGATTGGTGAACATGCTTTGCATTGGGTTGATGATTCACATGTCACTGAATTATTAGCCGATATTGGCGTTGTCTTTTTAATGTTTGATATTGGTTTGCATCTATCCGTTGCGCGACTTTGGGCAGGCAGGCAGCAGTTTTTAACGTTTGGCACAGCACAAATGCTGTCTGCAAGTTTATTGTTATTTCTGGTTTTATGGAGTTTAAATTTTCCCATTGCAACTGCATTTGTAATTGCAAGTGCATTATCGCTTTCTTCTACTGCCATTGTGTTGCAATTATTACACGAACGCGAAGAAACAATGAATCCTGTAGGAAGAATTGCCACGGTTATTCTCATTTTTCAAGACTTGATGGTGGTAATTTTATTAATTTTAGTGGGTGTTTTAAGTGACCCCCACAGTAATTTTTTTGTCGCGATGAGCACCGCAATTATAAAAGCAATTTTTGCGCTCGGTTTGGTATTTTTGTTAGGTCATTATGTTTTAAAACCTTTATTGCGCTGGATTAGTCATTTTCATAGTTTAGAAATTTTCACGGCGGCTATTTTATTAGTCGTGTTAAGTACCGCCGCGGTGACGGGTTCGCTCGGTTTATCATTACCTTTAGGCGCATTTTTAGCAGGTTTAATTATTGCAGAAACAGAATTCCGTTATCAGGTGCAAGCAGAAATTCAACCTTTTAGAAATTTATTATTAGGTTTATTTTTTATTACGGTTGGCATGAAACTCGACATGTTATTTGTGCTAAATCATTTGTTTAGCATTATTGCCGCAGTGGTTGTGTTATTTAGCCTGAAAATTGGTAGCTTGCTATTAGTTACCCGTGTGTTTTTAAAAACTAATTTAGGATTTTCTACCCGTTTAGCGTTTTTATTGGGGCAAGGCGGCGAATTTGCTTTTGTGATGTTTGCGCAAGCCAGTGCGGGCGGTTTATTAAGTCATGAGCAAGAGCAGTTATTAATGGCAACGGTGGGGATTAGTTTTGTATTAACACCGTTTTTAGTCGCGATGAGTGATAAAATTGCCCGCTATTTGGAAGCCACGGGACGCTCAGACCCTTGTCAATTAGAAAGTTGTGTATCGTGTCAGGGACGGGTATTAATTGCGGGGTTTGGACAGGCGGGTTCTGTGGTTGCGCGAGCGTTAACGGCTGAATCGATTCCTTATTTAGCTTTAGAGCAGGATAAAAATCAAGTCGCATGGGCGCGGAGTGAGGGCTATGATATTGCGTTTGCAGACCCAACGCATCCCCGCGTATTGACTTCGGCGGGAGCGGAACGGGCATCTGCGATTGTTGTGGCATTGGGCGGGAAAGTGAGTTGTGAACGTGCCAAACATATTTTGCATTGGTTAAAACAACAACATGGGCACATTCCTTTATTTGTACATACAAATCAAGCAGATGCTTTGACACAATTAAAAGAGTTGAATGTCAATATTATGATTGATGTAGAGCGAACGGGCTATGAAATTGCGGAGGCAGTTTTGCGGCATTTCGGTGTAGCGGCGGCGCAAATTGAGGGGCATTTGAAGTTAATCAAAGCGATGGATGCACATGATGTTGATTTGTTACAGCAAGAGTTTGGTTAGTTAAATTGCAAAGCATTATCATTGTAGGGTGGAATAGCGAAGCGTATTCCACC
>CAZKST010000265.1:0-4403 GCA_964555395.1 uncultured Thiotrichaceae bacterium
ACTGATAAATTTGAGAAATGGGTGTATTTCTTAAAAAATTTAGCGAATTTAGAAGTAATTCCCGAAATTTTAAACGAACCTGTTTTTCAAAAAGCCTTTGAATCAGCAGAAGTCGCGAAATTAAAACCCCGTCAAGCAAAGCAATATCAACAAAGTTTGATGAATTACTGGTCAAATTTTGCAGTGGTTGAAACCGCACATCGTGAGGGGAAGGAAGAAGGATTAGTTGAGGGGGAAGCTATAGGTTTAGCAAAAGGCGAAGAGATTGGATTGGCGAAAGGTTTAGCCGAAGGGGAGTTAAAAGCTAAATTGGCAATTGCGCTGTTATTGAAACAACAAGGTGAATCATTAGAAAAAATCATGCAAATTACAGGTTTATCTGCTGATGAATTAAATAAAATGAAGATACCAATAAAGACTTATTGATTGATTTTTTAAATCAGGATTTCCAATCAACTTTTAAAAAAACGCTGAAAATCCTGATGTTAATCATCTTTTATAAATCAGCAGGTTTATTACTTGTAAATCGCCATAAACTGACTGAATTATCCGCTGATGCCAGCGCAATCACTTTAGCGTCAGCACTGAATGCAATATCAGTTATCCAATCTTGATGTCCGCTTAACGTCGCCACACATTTCCCCGTTGCCATTGACCACAGGCGCGCAGTGTTATCTACGGAAGCCGTTAATAACCATTGATTGTCTGGGCTAAAAGCCACTTGACGCACCGCGTCCGTGTGTCCGCTTAAAGTATGCACTAATTTTAATTGCGGCTCTTTGCTGTCAGGCGCGGGGACTTGCCAAATTTTAGCAGTGCGGTCATAACTCGCACTCGCTAACCATTGATTGTCATTACTAAATTGCAAATGATACACACGGTCTTGATGAGCTTGTAGTGTGTTGACTACTGTCGCTGTTTCTGCTTTCCATAGTTTAATTGTCTTATCTTCTGAACCTGTCGCTAACCATGCACTATTGGGAGTTAAAGCAGCGGTATAGACAAAATGGGAATGTCCTTTATACACAACGGGGGAAACAAATTCCGTTGCTTGCCAATTGTCGCTGTGCCAGCGCATCGCGCTATAAGTGGCAACTGTCACTACGTCTTGCCCCGTCGCACTAAATGCGCTGTACACCATGCCGCGTTCTTCACTGCTCAATAAAGCTAAAGGTTTGGCATCTTGCAAACGCCATAAACGTGCTGATTTATCCCGCGAACCCGTTAATAAATAGCTTCCGTTAGGACTCACTTCTGCATGAATCACCCAATCTGTATGTCCGCGAAATATTCCTAATTCTTTTCCAGAATCAACTTTCCATACACGCGCTGATTTATCTTGTGAGGCAGTCACTAAATATTTATCATCGGGAGAAAAATTCGCGTCCCAAACTAAATCGCTATGCCCGCTAAAAGTTTGTAGCAATTTCCCTGTCTCTACTTCCCAAGTTTTCGCATTATCTACACCTGTGGTTACAATTAATTTTCCGTTATGACTAAAATTTGCTTGTGTAACCCCGTCTTCATGTCCTTTTAAAATTGCGTAACGATTAACAAGAGAACTTTCTGTATTTTCATCGGCATAAGCTACAGATGAATAAATAAAATAGCCTAAAATTAATACACTGACTTGTTTTATCATAAAGATACGCCTTAAATTAGAATTAATAGAAAAACCAAAATATTAACTATGATTTATTTTAAACTATTGAATATCGTTTCAATGTCTCATGTAAATCGTTTATGCTAGCTTTTTGAAAATAATTTTAAGCAATAGCATAAAGAATTTTTAAGGAGTCTCTCAATAATGTCTGATGAACTACGCAAAAGCGCATTGCAATATCACAGTTATCCTCAACCCGGCAAATTAACTATTACGCCGACTAAACCGCTAGCAACGCAACGCGATTTAGCTTTAGCGTATTCGCCAGGGGTTGCTTATGCGTGCCAAGAAATCGTAAACGACCCGCTCGATGCTGCTAAATATACAGCACGGGGAAATTTGGTTGGCATTATTACCAACGGTACTGCGGTACTTGGCTTAGGTTCAATTGGCAGTTTAGCGGCAAAACCTGTGATGGAAGGGAAAGCCGTTTTATTTAAAAAATTTGCAGGGATTGACGTTTTTGACATTGAAGTCAATGAAAATGATGTTGATGCCTTAGTTGATACCATTGCTCGTTTAGAGCCTACTTTCGGCGGGATTAATTTAGAAGACATCAAAGCTCCTGAATGCTTTGAAGTTGAACGCCGTTTGCGCGAGCGGATGAAAATTCCCGTGTTCCACGATGACCAACATGGTACAGCAATTGTCGTGGGTGCGGCGGTGGTTAATGGTTTACGGGTGGTTAATAAAGATATTAAATCTGTCAAAGTTGTGGCAGCAGGGGCAGGTTCGGCGGCATTAGCGTGTTTAAATATGTTAGTGTCTTTAGGGCTACCGATTGAAAATATTACGGTTTGTGACATTATCGGCGTGGTTTATAAAGGTCGCACCGAATTAATGGACGATTACAAAGCCCGTTATGCACAAGAAACGACGGCGCGGCATTTGGGTGAAGTGATTGAAGGAGCAGATATTTTCTTAGGATTATCTGCGGCAGGCGTATTAAAAGCCGAAATGGTAAAAAAAATGGCAGCCAATCCTTTAGTGTTTGCGTTAGCCAATCCTACCCCTGAAATTATGCCTGAAGAAGTACGGGCAGTGCGTTCTGATGCAGTCATGGCGACTGGGCGTTCTGATTATCCTAATCAAGTCAATAACGTGCTGTGTTTCCCCTTCCTGTTCCGTGGTGCATTAGATGTGGGTGCAACGGAAATTAATGAAGATATGAAACGGGCTTGTGTTTATGCCATTGCCGATTTAGCCCAAGCTGAAACTTCTGATGTGGTGATTGCGGCGTATGGTAATCAGTCGTTAGCATTTGGTCGTGAATATTTAATTCCAAAACCGTTTGACCCGCGTTTAATTACTTCAATTGCGCCCGCTGTGGCTAAAGCAGCAATGGATACGGGTGTAGCAACCCGTCCAATTACAGATTTTGACGAATATCACGAAAAATTAGAGCAGTTCGTTTTCCGTTCTGGCTTAATGATGAAACCTGTATTTGAAAGTGCGCGTAAAAATCCGCTGCGGGTAGTTTATGCTGAAGGCGAAGAAGAACGGGTATTGCAAGCGGCGCATCAAGCCATTGTAGAGCACATTGCCCGCCCAATTTTATTAGGTCGTCCCGAAGTTATTCAACGTCGTTTAAATGCGCTTGGCTTAAAAATAAAAGCAGGTATAGATTTTGAAGTTGTAGATTTGCATGATGACAAACGCTATCCAAACTATTGGCAACAATACCATTCTTTAACTGAGCGGCGCGGGGTTTCACCTTCAGAAGCGCGTACAACCATCCGCACTGATACCACTGCGATTGCGACTATGATGGTAGAGTTAGGCGATGCTGAAGCAATGATTTGTGGTACAACAGGACGTTTTCACCGCCATTTGCAACAAATTTTGAATATTACGCAACATCATAAAGGCTTAATTGCCTGTATGAACTGTTTAATTTTACCCGCTGGCACGCTGTTTTTCTGTGATACGCAAGTAAATTTAGAGCCTACCTCGGAAGAAATTGCACAATTAACGTTATTATGTGCAGAAGAAATTCGTCAATTTGGGATTACGCCTAAAGTTGCATTGTTATCACATTCTAATTTTGGTTCACGCACTTTAGATTCTTCTATCAAAATGCAAGAAGCTTTAGAATTGATTTTAGCGCGCGCACCTGATTTAGAAGTAGAAGGCGAAATGCACGCGGATTCTGCGTTATCAGAAACCATTCGGGTGGCACGTTTCCCCAATTCACGTTTAAAAGGACGGGCAAATTTATTAGTCATGCCCAATTTAGACGCGGCGAATATTGCTTATAATTTAGTAAAAGTGATTGTAGATGGTGTGGTTTCTATTGGACCTTTAATTGTCGGTGTTGATAAATCGGTACATGTAGTTACACCGTCTGTTACGGTGCGCGGTTTATTAAACATGACCGCAATTGCTGTGAAGAAAGCACAACGTAGTAAAAAATAAGTGTAGGGTGGAATAGCGCAGCGTATTCCACCAAGAAGCTCTACAAAATTGTCTGAACCACAATTCACTTGATTTTCATAATTAACATAATAAAAACCTTGAAAATTAAGGAAGTTGTGTTACATGTGAATTAAGGTTCAGACAATAATATAATTCTTTTTATAGTACGTTTGCTATATAAAGATTTATTTATAGTAAACGCACCTTAAATTGCATAAATTGGAGTGCAATAGCTTTAGCTATTGCTTTTTAACCATTTGATTGAACGGTATTTTACCTGTTACGACACAGGCAATAGCTGAAGCTATTGCACTCCAGTTATAGT
>CAZKST010000266.1:0-1931 GCA_964555395.1 uncultured Thiotrichaceae bacterium
ATTCAAGACCAAAGTTTTGATTTAATTTTTAGTATTGCTACTTTTGAGCATATTCATGATTTAGCTGTTGCATTACAAGAAATGTATCGTCTCCTTAAACCAAATGGTTTTGTCTATTCTAATTTTGGGCCTATTTGGTCTGGCGCGGTTGGACATCATTTATGGTGTGAAATTGAAGGAAATTTCCTCAAGTTTTCAGAAGAAAATTCTTATGCAACTTTACTTAAACGTCATGAGCATTTACTTTATACACCAGAACAACTAAAACAAAAACTTTTACCGCGTTATGCTGAAAGCTCTGTGAATAAATTCGTGTATGAGATTTATGAACATCCGCATATTAATCGTTACACCTATGCTGATTATCGACGTATTGTTATGAACTCACTGTTTAAAGTGATTACTTTTAAAAAAGTATGGGATATTCCTGTAGAACCTGCAATGCTTGCTCAACTACAACAAAAATATGGTTATACCATTGATTTTAGTTGCTCAAGTTTAGAAATTGTTTTACAAAAAAAATAAAAACCTAATCCCATTTTTCACTCTGTTAGATTTTTTATGACAACCCGCACAATTTTAATTCTTACACATGGCATGTATCCCCAAACTGGCTATAGCGTGACAGGCAACGGCATTCGCGCTTGGAACTTAGCAATGGGGCTTGTTGAGCATGGTTATTCTATTGTTTATTCCACTGCGGTAGAAACCTTGCCTGCAACAATTCATCCTTTAAATGCAGAGCTTCCATTACAATTAGTTCCTTATCACGATAAAACAGAAATTGCTCAAATGATAGAGCAATATCAACCCCAAATTATTATTGTGGGATATTGGGAATTAATGTCTTTATTGCCTACATTCCACTCTAAAATTCCAGTGGTTTTAGATTTACTTGCACCCCGTTTAGTAGAAATGGAAATGCAAGGCGGATTTGAAATAAGTATAGAAAGTTTAAATTATCTTAAAGCATTACAACAAGCAGATTTCTTTTTGTGTTGCACACAACGACAAAAAGCATTTCATTTGGCTTGGTTAATGATGAGTGGCGTACATTGTCAAGACAATGCTTTACAAGTGATTCCAATTTCTGCACAAGCCGAAACTTTAAAGCGTGCTCCCATTTGTAATGAATCTCCTACCTTTATTTATGGCGGCGTGAATTGGGCATGGCGCGACCCTTCTGTATGGATTGACCCTTTATTAACTTCATTGTCTGAAGCGGGTAAAGGACAATTGCATTTAATTACAGGGCATTATCCTTTAGAAAAAAATGCACGCTTTGAGCAACTCACCACTGCAAACACAGAGCATAAAGCCGTTTTAAAAATTTCAGACTTTATGCCGTATGAGCAAATGGAAGCCTGCTATTTGCAAGGGGATATTGGCATTGAATTAAGTCATTTTAATAGTGAGCGTGAATTAAGTTTCTCATTTCGTTTATTAGATTATTTGCGTTGTGGTTTGCCAATTATTTGTAATGATTTCTTAGAAATCGCGCCGTTAATTCGTGAATATGATGCAGGTTGGACAATTGATGTCAATCAACCTACAGCGTTTACGGATTTAATTCAGTCTATTTTAGCAGGTAAAGAAAATTTACAGCAAAAAAGCTTAAATGCACAGCGTTTAGTTAACGAGCATTTCAATTGTTTAAAAACAATTCAGCCTTTACTTGATTTTTGTGAAAATCCGCAGTTGTTAAGCAAAAATGAAGGCATTGTGAATGCGTTAATTAAGCAACTTCCTGAGAAAGTTAATATTCAAGCTTTACAACATAGTGTTGCAACCTTGCGCGAAAATCTTGAGCAAAAGCAGCAAATGTTAGAAGCTTTTATTCAAGAACGTGACCGTTTATTAGCTGAGAAAGATGCGCATGGTGCGACTAAAGAAGCGCAAATTCAGCAGATATTGCAAGAACGTGATGTTTT
>CAZKST010000266.1:2031-4393 GCA_964555395.1 uncultured Thiotrichaceae bacterium
GAATTGCTATTTGCTAAAGATGCAATGTTACAACAAGTTATTGCTGAAAAAGAACAACAACTCTCTGCTAAAGAAACTACTTTACAAACAGTTATGGCAGAGAAAAATCAAATCATTGATGCGCTGTTACAAGATTTAGAAATAAGTAGAAATACTATTTCGCATTTTGAAAATCGTATCTATGGTTTGTTAAGTGAACGGCAACAATGGGAAGATATTGCCAATGAGAAAACCCGTATTATTAATTTAATTGTGGATGAGAAAACCCATAATTATGCTGAGAAAGATAAAGCCATTGATGATTTAATTCAGCAAAGAACAGAATTAACTCAGCAATATGAAACTGCATTGCAAAAACATAATGACTTACAAGCTAGTATAGAAGATTTACAACAACGTCATGATTGGGTTTATCAACAATGGAAAATATGGGAAAACATTGCTGAGCAACGCCGTTTAAAAACCCGTTTAAAGAAAATTAAAGATTTCTTGCATTGTGAACTTACTTTAAAAGCAGAAAGTGCAACTTATCGTTTATTGTTTAAAAATTTCCTTAAACCGTTATTTACCCGTTGGGGAAAAAATAATTTAGCTGTCGTGACTCGTCATGATATTTTCCCCGTTGACCACGGCGCGGCAGCAAAAATTTATCATACTGCCCGCGTCCTTTCTTTTGATTATAAGAAAGTGTTTTTAATTACAGGCGATAGAGAAAAGTATTTTATTTTTGAAAATGGGCAAATGAGCGAAGCACTTTATCCGCGTCGTTTGCGTGAGAAATGGTATCCCAGTTATGAAACTTTGCGCGATTCTTTAACAGTTAAAGGCGTGCCAGAGGGGGAATCTTTCTTATTTTTCTCTGCGTATGATGCCAATTTTAAATTGCGGGTGTTGTATCTTGCGTGGTTATATGGCATTCAAGTTTATCAAGCAGAATTTCCTTCTTATTTAGATTGTTGTAAATGGGCTTTGAATTTGTTCGGCGGAAAAACCTGCGTGGTTGAACATAATGTCGAATATCGACGGGTCGCCAACACTTACGGCATCCGCGCTGAAGCCGAGCAATTTTTAAAAGCGGAAGAAGTACGGCAATGTAATGCCGCTGATTTTGTGATTGCGGTGTCGCATGATGATAAACGCTTGTTAATTGAAGCGGGCGTTAAAGCCGAAAAAATTACCATGATTCCGCACGGCGTAGATTTAGAAGCTTTTGATAATATGCCCGCTGACCCGACCATTCGCGAGCGGTATGGCGTGCAGCCTGAGCAGATTTTATTAATGTTTCATGGCATTTATAGCTATCGCCCAAATGCAGAAGCCGTTGAAATTATTGGACATACAATTTTACCCAAATTAAATGCACGCGGTTATTATCCCAAATGTTTGGCGGTGGGCAAATATCCGCCACCAAGTAGCAATCATCCTGATTTAACTTACACAGGGGTGGTGGATAGCGTCGCGCCGTATGTGAAAGCGGCGGATATTGCGGTTGTGCCTTTGCAAGATGGCGGCGGTACGCGGATGAAAATTTTAGAATATTTCGCGGCGGCGGTGCCGGTGATTGCAACCGCTAAAGGTGCAGAAGGGATTGTTTTAGAAAGAGAACGTGATATTTTAATTCGGGATGAGATAGACGATTTAGTCGATGCGATTATTTTGTTGATTGAAGATAAAGCATTACGCCAAAAAATTGGACAAGCAGGGCGACAAGTCGTTGAACAAATGGATTGGAAAAATATCGGTAAGCGTTATGTTGCTTTGTTTAATCAAAAAGCGTGATTAAAATAAATTGGTAGGGTGGAATAGCGTAGCGTATTCCACCACGACGTTCCGCAAAAGCTGGGTAAAAACAAATTATCATTGGTACTAAGTTTTTTAGATTTTGTGGTATTTCATGGTGGAATACGCTTTGCTATTCCACCCTACAAACTCCTTAACTTGATGGCAGTGATGACGTAAGGAAGCCCATCCTACTTTTATCTGAACAGCATAACTTCTACAGTTATTAATTTTCGTAAATTCAAATTATCGTATAATGTTTATAATAAAGCTTTGCTTTGATGGGTTTTCTTGGGGCAGCCCATCCTACATTTTTCTTTCATCCACTGCAGGCAAGCTAAACCAAAAATGTAGAGATACGTTTAGATAAACGACGAGGACATGAATATCATGAATGAAAAAAACCTTTGTGTATTATTAGGTTTTTTAGTTTTAAACAGCTGTGCCACTTCGCCATTAGGACGCAATCAATTAGCGTTTATGCCCGCCGACCAAATGGATCAGATGGGCTTGCAATCTTTTGAAAATATTAAAAGTGAAACCCCTGTTTCTAGTGATAGACGACAAAAAACCTATGTAAATT
>CAZKST010000267.1:0-4386 GCA_964555395.1 uncultured Thiotrichaceae bacterium
GGTAGAAAAGCATTTATTCACTGGTCACGATATGACTGCTTGCTACAGAGTTTGTAGTGTGGTCTGTGATGAAGGGAGCGAGAATCGCGCCTTTTGCCCCTTCACGGCTGCTTTGTCCAGTGCGAAAATCTACCCATCGCCATTGTACGCGAACAGGGGTTACGGGCGGTAAGGCTTGAGGTTGAATGGATTTCATAAATTCCCCCCAAACATACATTGCGCCCGCGCCGCCGCTTAAATTGATGGGTTCGTTATCATCCCGTCCTAACCATGTCACTGTCAGCAATTCGCTGTCAAAACCTGCAAACCAGCTATCGCGTAAATCGTTACTTGTTCCCGTTTTGCCTGCAAAAATCAGTTCTTTAGGGAATTGACTGGAAACACGTCTGCCTGTTCCTTCACGCACGGCTAGTTGCATTGCATAATTGAGTAGGAAAACAGGCACTGAATCAAAACGTTGTTCAATAGAAAGGGAGTAACGATTTAAAACTTTCCCTTCTTGATTCACTATGTTGCGAATGGTGCGCGGTGGAACACGGAAACCGCCGCTGGCAATGGTTTGATACATTTGTACCACTTCAAAAGGCGTTAACTCTAAACTTCCAAGTAAAATCGCTGGATTACTCGGTAATTTGCGGTTAATTCCCAGCCGTTTGATAGTATCTAACACTTTTTGTACGCCTAATTCCATTCCTAAACGTACAGTTGCAAGGTTAAAGGAATTTGCTAAGGCGTAATGTAACGCAACTTCACCATGGGCGCGTAAGTCGTAGTTTTTGGGTCGCCAAATGCGTCCGGAGGCTTTATCTAGCCATTCGTAAGGCGTATCAGAAAGTTGTGTACTGAGGGAGTATGCACGGGTATTTTCTAAGGCTGTCAAATAAATAGAAGGTTTGACTAATGAGCCAATTTGCCGCATCGCATCTAAAGGGCGGTTAAAGCCTTCATAGCGCGGATTGCGTCCATTGACCATTGCCAAGACTTCGCCGTCTTCACTGCGGGTTACAACCATTGCGCCTTCTAATTTACGAGCGCGTCCCGTTTTTTCTAAATCTTGAATTCCTTGCAATAACGCCCGTTCGGCTGAAGTTTGGACAAGGGGGTCTAAGGTTGTAAAAATTTGTAAGCCTTCAGAGCGTAAATCTTCTTCATGGTAGTCTTGTTGTAATTGCCGCCGCACCAGCTCTAAGAAAGCAGGATAAGGAGATTCACTATCACGAACATCATCAGAAACGCCAAGTGGCTCTTGTTTGGCTAATTCTGCATCTCCTTCGCTAATCATTTTTTGACTAACCATTAAATCTAACACTAAATCCCGCCGCTCTTTGGCGCGTTCAGGATGTTTGCGTGGATTGTAATAAGAAGCAGCTCGGATTAAACCAACAAGTAGGGCAGTTTCATGTAATTTGAGTTGTGAAACGGGTTTATTAAAATAGAACCATGAGGCTGTACCTAAGCCATGAATAGCGCGGCTGCCATCTTGTCCTAAATAAACTTCGTTTAAATAGGCTTCTAAAATTTCTTCTTTGCTATAGTGAACTTCTAGCAAAACCGCCATTAAAACTTCGCTGATTTTCCGTTCTAATGTCCGCTCTGAAGTCAAATATAAGTTTTTGATTAACTGCTGGGTGATTGTACTTCCCCCTTGTACAAATTCCCCAGCGCGCATGTTGACTACAGATGCGCGTAGCATCCCGCGCACGCTGATGCCGTTATGCTCCATGAATTGACGGTCTTCTACAGCAACGAGGGCTTTTACCAATAAAGGACTGATATTCTCCAATTTAATGAGAATGCGGTCTTCATTATGGGTGGGGTAAATTTTGCCAATTAATTTAGGCTCTAAGCGGACTAATGCCATTTTGCGGCTATCCGCGTCAGATACGGAGGCGACTTGTTCACCTTCAAAGCGAATTTTAATTAATTGGGGGGCAAATTGTTCTTCACCATAACGAAACTCACGCGTTTTTATCGTTAAAATATTTCGTTGGGTTTGATATTGCCCCGCTTCTGCAATTTCAACTTTGTTTTGATAGCCAATTGCATTTAATTCGTTTGAAAGTTGTTCCGGTGTTAATCGCATCCCAGCATATAATTCCATGGGACGTGCATAAACACGCGCAGGAATTGCCCAGCGTTTACCTTCAAATTGCTTCTGAATTTGTTTATCTAAGGTGCTTAGATAAAGGTAAATGGGGGTAATTACAGCAATTAAAATTAACCAACGTAGTCTAAAACCACCAGAGAAGCTGTTGGCAAATGAAATACCGCGCGGGATAACTGGCGTACTACGGTTTGCAGTTTTTTTCTTAGTGAATTTTGACATACATCACTTATTCGTATAAAAACAAACTATTAAAATTTATTTCTCAATAATCTTTTAAGGAAATTGAATTATTGTTTGATAATCCTAAGCTAATTAAAACAAAAAATACTCCTTAATTGAAGTGGATTATATAAAAACTCTCTATTACTCATTGTTTAAGTTTCTTTACAGTATTTTTACTGTGTTTTTTTACAGTATTTCTCTAAGTTTCTTTAATGAATTTGAGGAAAAACACTGTAATTTTTAACAGTATTTCTTTAAGCAAGAAAATGTCTAATTAAAGGTAACAACTGCTCGGGACATTCCCAAGGGGGATTATGTCCCGTTTCTTTGAGTACATGTAATTGTGCTTGGGGTGTATTTTTTTGAATTAACAAGCTGTTTTCAGGGGGGGTAACTTCATCTTGTTCACCGCAAATTAAGCATAAAGGTGACTGAATCGGCATGAGTTCCAATTTATCTTCAGCTAAATATTGTAAACCCGCATAAACTTGTTTTAAGTAAAACTCAGCGGGTTGATTGCGAGTTAAATTCATGTGAACTAAAGCATTAAAACGGGCAGGGTGTTGTTGTTCAAATTTTGGATGTGTTGCAATCCGAATTCCGCGTTGCATTAATTCTAAAGGTTCACCTTCGCGGTGTGTTAACACATTTAACGCCCGTTCTGAAGGTTTTATAACTTGAGGACCTGGATATAAAGCTGAAATCATGATGATTTTTTGAATTTCCTCTGCATAACGTCTGCCCAATTCACACGCAACGGCTGCTCCTAAAGAGTGCCCAATAATATGAGGACGTTGCAAAGCTAATGCCTTAATTAACGCTAAAGTATCTTGTGCAAAATGTTCTACTGTGTAATTGTCATCAGGCATTGAAGATTGACCAATGCCACGGTTATCAAAACAAATCACTTGATAATATTGTGCTAACCAAGGGACGCAATGTTGCCAAAATAATGCGCCTTGCCCTACACCTGAAATAAGAATTAAAGGTTGTCCTTGCCCTTGGATTTCATAATAAAGTTGAATTTCATTAGCATTAATAAAAGGCATGGTTGAAAATTCCTTAAGAAGTAACAATAAATTAGACAAATAAAGAAGTTTGTAGGGATTAATCTAAACTAGAGGAGGTAATATGTTAATTCATTTGCATAAAGTATTGCATTTAGCGGTCATTGCAACTTTAGGCGTATTAAGTTTAACGGCATGTCATCAAGAGAATCGTAAAGCGACTCATTCCCCTGTAAAAACTTCGCCACCTGTAACCACCGTTACACCTGCCCCCGTTACCGAGCCTACGCCGTCCCCTGTAGTAACGCAACCTGTAACAGAAACAGTAACACCCGCACCCACTCCTGTTGTAGAAACGCCAGTTGTCAATTCTTCACCGACATCCGTATCGCAAGATGACCCAAATGAACCCGCTGAATTTAAAGGGATGATTGCCGCACATAATGCAGTTCGCCAACAAGTAGGCGTTCAGCCTTTGCGCTGGTCAACGGAAGCGGCGCAAGTAGCACAAGCATGGGCGGATACTTTAAAAATGCGGGGGTGTCCTTTAGAACACAATCCAAATCGCGGCTTTTATGGGGAAAATGCTGCATGGGGAGGGGGTATGCGTTTAACGCCGCAAAGCGTTGTCGGCATGTGGGCTGCTGAGGGACAAAATTATCGCTACAGTACAAATACTTGCACAGGGAATACTTGTGGACACTATACGCAAGTAGTTTGGGGAACAACAACAGAAGTGGGTTGTGGTAAAGCCAGTTGTGGCAATGCTGAAGTGTGGATTTGTAATTACGCGCCCCCAGGCAATTATATGGGACAAAAACCATACTAGAGCATTTTATCTCGTTCCTACATGCCTGCGTCACTGCCATTAAAGAAGTTTGTAGGGTGGAATAGCGAAGCGTATTCCACCGTTTTGTCTGAACCTTAATTCACATAATTTGCATGATTAACATAATGAAAAAATTAAGGAAATTATGTGACAGGGTTCGGACAACTTTGTAGCGTTTTTTGGTGGAATACGCTGTGCTATTCCACCCTACAAATTACAAA
>CAZKST010000268.1:0-4349 GCA_964555395.1 uncultured Thiotrichaceae bacterium
AACTGCGTTGCATCCGTGCCGCCCGCCTGCGCCATATCAGCACGACCGCCGCCTTTACCGCCGCATTGCTGCGCGACGAAATTCACCAAATCCCCCGCTTTCACGCGGTCAGTGACATCCGCCGTTACTCCTGCGACTAAAGACACTTTGCCATTTTGAACCGTCGCTAACACAACCGCCGCTGTGCCTAATTTATTCTTCAATTGGTCAACGGTTTCACGCAATTGCTTCACTTCTACATTCTCAATCTGCGCCGATAAAACCTTAACCCCTTTTACAAAAATCGCTTTATCCGCTAAACCATCACCTTGACTGCTGGCTAACTTGCCTTGCAATTGCTCGATGATTTTTTCATTTTGTTTTGATTGGTCAAGCACTTGTTTAACACGTTCTTCTAAAGCATCAACATTGGTTTTTAACATGCCCACAACATTGTTTAAAGTTGTTTCTACGCCGCTAATCCAATTTAAGGCATTTTCACCCGTCACCGCTTCAATCCGCCGCACACCCGCCGCGACTCCGCCTTCAGATAAAATTTTGAACAAGCCAATATCGCCCAAACGTTGGACGTGTGTACCGCCGCATAATTCAGTGGAAAATTCGCCCATGCGCAACACGCGCACTTTTTCTTCATATTTTTCACCAAATAACGCCATCGCGCCGCTTTTCATCGCTTCTTCTAAATCCATTAAATCCGTTTCAACGGCGATGTTGTGTAAAATTTGCTGATTAACGCGCCGTTCAATTTCAATCAGTTGCTCAGATTTAACAGGCTCAAAATGGGAAAAGTCAAAACGCAAACGCTCGGCTGAAACTAATGAGCCTTTTTGCTTGACATGCTCGCCTAAAACGTGACGCAATGCCGCATGTAATAAATGCGTTGCGGAATGGTTACGCGCAATCGCTTGACGCGCTGAACTGTGTACTGTCGCGGTTAAAGTATCCCCGATTTTGAGTGTGCCAGTGTCTAATGTGCCAATATGCACATGCACTTTGCCCACTTTTTGGGTATCCGTTACGGTAAATTGTACGTCCGCCGCGCTTAAAATCCCTACATCGCCACATTGTCCGCCTGATTCTGCATAAAATGGCGTGCTGGCTAACACTAATTGCGCAGTTTGCCCTGCTTGAAGGCTATCAACGGCTTTTCCATCTACAAATAAGGCAGTAACTGTACTTGCACCACTGTTTTCAGTGTAGCCAGTAAATTCACTTTTACCTTCAATGGTTTGCCCTTCTGTCCATGTTACAGAGAACTGGCTGGCGGCGCGGGCGCGGGCGCGTTGTGCGTCCATTTGCGCCTCAAAACCTGCCATGTCTAAGCTTAAATTGCGTTCCCGTGCAATATCAGCCGTTAAATCCACTGGGAAACCGTAAGTGTCGTATAATTTAAAAACTGTTTCACCTGCAATTTCAGTGCTTTGCATTTCATTAACCGCTTGCTCAAAAACTTTCATCCCTTGGTCTAAAGTTTCTGCAAAACGTTCTTCTTCTTGTTTTAAAACGTGTTCTGCTACGCCTTTAGATTTGCGCAATTCGGGGTAAGCGTCGCCCATTTCTTTATCCAGTGCATCGACTAAGGTATAGAAAAAGGGTTCACGCAAGCCTAATTTATGTCCGTGCCGAATGGCGCGGCGAATAATCCGCCGTAATACATAACCGCGTCCCTCGTTAGAAGGCACAACGCCATCCACTACCAAAAAGGCGCAGGCGCGGATATGGTCAGCAATCACCCGCAAGGAGCTGTTGCTTAAATCCTCATGTTTTGCTAAGGCAGCGATGGTTTTGATTAAACTCGCAAATAAATCAATTTCATAGTTGTTATGCACATGTTGCAATACAGCGGTTAACCGCTCTAATCCCATCCCTGTATCGACAGAAGGTTTAGGCAAGGGAGTTAATGTGCCGCTTGCATCGCGGTTATATTGCATGAAAACCAAGTTCCAAATTTCAATATAACGGTCGCCATCTTCCTCTGGACTGCCGGGAGGACCGCCCCAAATTTCTGCGCCGTGGTCATAAAAAATTTCAGAGCAGGGACCGCAAGGACCTGTATCGCCCATCATCCAAAAATTAGATTTCATACCACAACGGGAAAAACGCTCGGGACTGACTTTTAATTCATTTAACCAAATCGCGGCGGCTTCATCATCTTCTTCATAAACCGTAACCCATAATTTCTCAGCGGGCAGTTTTAAAACTTCAGTTAAAAATTCCCATGCAAACTGAATCGCATCACGTTTAAAATAATCGCCAAAACTAAAATTTCCTAACATTTCAAAGAAGGTATGATGACGAGCGGTATAACCAACATTATCTAAATCATTATGCTTACCGCCCGCCCGCACGCAACGTTGCGAAGTCGTTGCCCGTTGATAGGGACGCTTTTCTAAACCTAGAAACGTTTCTTTAAATTGCACCATCCCCGCATTAGTAAATAATAAAGTGGGGTCATTGGCGGGGACTAATGGACTGCTCGGGACAATATTGTGTCCTTTGGAGGCGAAATAATCTAAAAATGCTTTGCGAATTTCAGCAGCACTACGAATCATAATGAAGTGTTCCAAGTCATAAATTTAATTAAAAATACTCAAAATTGGTTAATTTTATCGTATAACATACAAAAGTACAAAATTTGCTAATTATTTAACCTTATTTATCGCTTTGCAATCTTTTATTTTTGATAATAAGCAAACTAATCAAACTTGATTAATCAACTTTCATTCGTTACTTTATAAAAAACTTTAAAAGGATGAATATAACATGCAAGCTGAAGGAATGAATTTAGAAACAATTGAGCAAATCACAGGTTTAGAAAGCTCTTTTTTAAAGAAACTTTTTTTAAGAAATGAATGAGTTTAGAAATGATACAAAAACGTATTCCCGTTAATTTAATTACGGGTTTTCTCGGTACAGGTAAAACAACTGCAATTATCAACTTGTTAGCTCAACAGCAAACAGGTGAAAAATGGGCGGTGGTCGTCAATGAATTTGGCGAGGTGGGCATTGATGGCGCGTTAATTCAAGGTTCTACTGCGCAATCGCCGCAATTAGTAGTCAAAGAAGTGGCGGGTGGCTGTATTTGTTGCTCAGTAGGAATGACAATGCAAGTTACTTTAACGCGCTTGCTGCGCGAGGTAAAACCCGACCGCATTTTAATCGAGCCGACGGGGGTAGCGCATCCTGCGGGGATTTTAGATGTTTTACAAAATCAATGGTTAGTGCCTTTTTTAGAAATCAAAACAATGTTGTGTTTAATTGACCCGCAACAATTCAGTTTAGATTTAGTTGAACGTTCTTTAGTTTATTGTGACCAAGTTTTGCAAGCGGATGTAATTGTTTTAAATAAATGTGATTTAGCAAATTCAGAACAAATTGAAGCGGTTTTACAATTTTTAGCGACTTTACCGATTAAGCAACTCATTACGCAAACAACTTATGGCAAACTCGAGTTAGCGTGGTTAAATTTCTCACATATTAAGCGTGAAATAGCAGTAATTCCTGTAGAACATCAGCATATTCATACTTCTGCAAGTAATACTGTGCAATGGTTATCTGCTGAAACTGCTGCTGCACCAATTATGGAAATTCAGCGTTTTCCACAAACAGGTTTGGGGCGCAGTTCTTTTGGTTGGATTTTTCCAGAAAGTTATCAATTTTCTGAAGAAAAATTATTTAATTTCTTTAATCAACTTAATCAATTTGCGATTGAGCGAGCGAAAGGAATTTTTAAAACAGAAAAAGATGAATGGCAAGCTTTTAATCGTGCAACTGGAAAATTAGAAATGCGTTTAATGAACTTTCAAACTGAAAGTAGAATTGAGTTGATTGCTGAAGAAAATAAGCAAGTAGATTGGATAGATTTAGAAAAACGTTTATTAGCGACGATTATTTCCACTGTGCCTTTATCCTAACGATAAATAAAAGCATAGTTTTATTGTGCGTTTGTTTAACGCGAATTCGGCGAGATATTTAAACTAAAACAAATTGAACGTGTCTATAATTTGTTTGAAATTTTATTCGATGAATTCGCGTTATTTAGTTAATCTGAATATTTTTCAACAAGATGTCTTTGCGAAGCAAGTAAAGTGAGTGCGTCCATAACAGGATTAATCATGGATGCAGCCTGTTCTCGTGAGTAAGTTCCTGTGCTATATAAATGTTGAGCAGTATCTATGATAGCACTATATTCATAACCACTTAATTCAGTTGGATTATTTTGAAATTTAAGCCATAAGCTTTCTAAATTTTGTAATTTAGTTGGGGCATTCACGTTCTATATCTCCTATATTTTTGGTGGTAATTTAACTTGAGCAACTTGATTACTCAAAAATTACTCCCATGTGCTA
>CAZKST010000269.1:0-4336 GCA_964555395.1 uncultured Thiotrichaceae bacterium
AATTAAGGTTCAGACAATAAGTTTAATATTTCACCCCTCTATCAATTCAATTTCTTCTCTGCTCAATTTAAACAAGCCATAAACAATTTGATTAATTTGTTGCTCTAATTGCTTTATCTGTTCATTAAAGTTGTTGTGTTGTTGGCGTGCGTCGTCTAAGTAACTTTCCCAGTCGTCGCGTTGCTTTAAATTGAGCTCGGTTTTATAGCTTTTCTTTAATTCTGCTTGAAATTGTTGAAAGTCTAGTAACCACCATTGCTCTAGTTTTTGATTAGGTTTGTGAATGCCTAAATCAATAAAACGGCGGTAGAGTTTTGTTTCTAAACGATAGCGTTGCTCGGCTAATTGTTGGCATTGCTCAGCAAGTTGTCCAATCTGTTTTTTTTGCTCGTCAGTCGCGGGGGGAATTGGGATTCGTTCAATATTTTGAGCAAATAATCTTATTCTCCATTCTCCACCTCTCATTGCATCTGAAATGCCCTTTAGAAAAAACCAAATTACTTTAGCATTTAATAAAGCTAACAAAAATTTAGAATCGCTTTGTATGAAATAAGCTGTATTAGGAAAAAAATAAGTTTCTTTATCAAGGAAAAATTTTGAGCCTTGTGATAAATCTGGATAAACAATCTTCGGTTTCTCAAAATAAGGTTTATAAGCTTCTTGCGCTTGTTGTAATTCAAACCATTCTTGTTGAGTTGCTCGTTTCTCTAAATTTTCCTTAAATGGCAATAAATAATCCCGAATTGCAGGATAATCATCAATACATATCCGATTTTTTGGAATATAAATCAACCACAAATCACGCGGCTGGGCGTGCCACTTCTTCAAATCCTTACCTTCTAAAAACGGTTTTAACAACGCCGCCGACTGCGCATCCTGCTGTATCAAAGCGTCCCGCGTAGCGCGGTCAATCACAAACGCCTCATTTAAACCCGTTTTAATCCCATACAACGGCGAACCATAAACCGCCTTAAGTGTCGGATAACCCTCCGTTAATTTCACCCGCAACCGATTTAAACGCGCATCCTCAAGCTGCCAACTGTCCGCGCTCAACTGCCCGTGCGCCATCACGCCATGCTGCGTATTAAACGCCTCTTTCAAATTTTCAGGCAAATTATCTTTTAAAACCAAGGTTTTAATCAGACTCTCCGCCGTCGCAGATGAATATTTAAAAATCAAAATCGCGGGATAAGTTGTAACACCTTCAAAGACTTGCAAATCGCCAAAATCCACCACCTTGCACAAAGTCGCCGTTTTCTGCAAAAACTCGCGTAACGGCTTCCCAGAACTCGTTTTAAAAAACGTCGACGAACAAATAAAACCAAGCATTCCATGCGGTTTTAACAACTTAAAACCCAATTCAAAAAAATAAGCGTATAAATCAACGACACCATGATAAACCTGATATTTTTCCTCAAAATACGGTTTTAAATCCCCCAATAATTCCTGCCGCACATACGGCGGATTACCCAACACCACATCAAAACCGCCATTTTCCATAATTTTAGAAAAATTCTGCACCCAACAAAAACCAGAATTCGGCGCAGGCGCATCCACCCCCAAACTATTCCCCACCTGCAACTGCTGATTAATCGTTGTCAACTTCTTATTTTTCTTCGCAGTTTTCAACCACAACGACAACTTACTAATTTCAATCGACTCAGGATTTAAATCAACCCCGTTTAAATTATTCTGCAAAATCTCCTTATCCAAATCAAACAAATCACTGATAGGACTATCAGTTAATTCACTGATTTTATGATTAATTCTTGAATACTCTGCATGTAAAAAATCAAACGCCGCAATTAAAAACGCCCCCGAACCACAAGCGGGGTCAACAATCTTAATCTCTTTCAAAACCGCCTGCCACGCATACCAAAATTTCAACTCCGTTTTTTCTGCTTGTTTCTCCTTACTTTTTCCTTTTTGTTTACTTTGATACCACTCAATCACCCCATCCGCTTTTAACGTCCCAAACTCCGCCAAACACGCCATAAACCGCGCCTGCAAATAATCGCCCAAAGTCTGCTCAACAATAAAAGCCGTAATATTATCAGGCGTATAAACAATACCATGCTGCTTACGTTTACCACTCACCGCCGACATTCTACTCGGCACACTAAACGGCGCGCCGCTGGCAATTTGCCGATGAATTTCCTCAAGGTCAGTAATTGATTGTTCAAAGATATGCCCTAAAATCGTCACAGGCACTTCAGAATTAAAATCATACTTCGCAAGCTCGCAAAATTGCTCACATAATTTATCAGCAACCTGCAATTTATCGATAAGCTTATCACTCGCAAACAAACCGCCGTTATACGCAAAAATCTTTAAAGTCTCATTACCTTTATTAATCGCATTAAACAACCCTTTAAAATTATCAAAAATCGGACGCGGATTATAAATATCTTGATATTTAAAAGCTTGCTCCAAACTATTCGCAGGTAACAGCGCGTTATCCTCCGCAAAAGCGATAAACAAAATACGGTCTAACAACTTCTGCGCAGGCGCGACCAACTCCAGCGGCGAATAACTAGGATTATCCTCAATCAACTGCGCCAGCAAATTCTCGCGCAACCCCCGATAATCATTATACAATTGCGTTGTAATATCCTTATCTGCCTGTCGACTTTGCTCAAGCAACGCCAAAGTTTTGCCGCCCAATAAATTTGTCGCCTGCAAACACAACATAAAACGCGCATATTCAACAGGTTCAGTTAATTTTGCCAAATCAAAATGCGCATAAACCAGCGACGTTTCCCCGACCGCATACAAACGAATTTCCAAATAATTCGACACCAAAACCCACTGACAGCCCCGCGCATCCCGCGCATAATTCCACGCCTGCTGCACGGGGGAAATATGCCGCCCGCTCATAATGCCGTCTAAATTCTTAGTTTTTGCCCCTTTTAACTCAAAAACTGCTTGCAATTGCTCTTGTTTTTTATCCTGACTAAATACACCCAAAGCTAAATCCACTTTCCCGCGAGCAATAGAATATTCTCTTGCAATATTAAAAGTTTGCCCTTTTCCAAACGGAACATAACCCAAAACATCAATCATAATGTTTTGCATAAAAATGCCCTGCAAAGCAATTTCCGTTTCTTTTTCTAAAGCCTTCGTTTCAATCAAATTTTTCCAATTGCTCAAAATAGCAAAATGCGCGGCGGGAAGAGGGTGCAAGGTAAGATTTTTTTCAATAATTTTTTTACGAAATAAAGACATGCTAAACCCCAAAGCCATTAAATTAAGAATGTAGGGTGGAATAGCAAAGCGTATTCCACCACGAAACGCCACAAAAACTGAGTAAAAACAGAGGATAACTCGCACGGTGGAATACAGCTTGCGCCTATTCCACCCTACAACCACCACAATTCATTAGAATATCAACATATACAAAAATATAGCCATCTAAAGTAGATAATCACATTGGAGGCTTGCTTAAAGTGCGCTACCATAACTGCAATAGTATTCTCTTTTTTTAGCGAGTTAAAAAGATGGCTCAAACAACTTCAAATATTCAAGCCAGCCCAAATGTCGTGTGGCATCAGGCAATTATTCAACGCAAAGACCGCGAACATTTAAACCAACATCCTAGCAAAGTGCTATGGTTTACGGGTTTATCAGGCGCAGGCAAATCGACCCTTGCTCACGCGCTTGAACAACAATTATTTCAACGCGGTTTTAGAACCTTTGTATTAGACGGCGACAACGTGCGCCATGGTTTATGTGCCGATTTAGGCTTTTCTGAACAAGCCCGCGTTGAAAATATTCGCCGCGTGAGTGAAGTGGCTAAATTATTTTTAGAAGCAGGCGTTTTAGTATTAACTGCCTTTATTTCACCCTTTTCAAATGACCGCAACCGCGCACGGGAATTGGTCGGCAATGTTGATTTCTATGAAGTTTATTGTCAATGCGCATTAGAAGAATGTGAAAATCGCGACGTAAAAGGCTTATACAAACGCGCCCGCGCAGGCGAAATTCCATCTTTTACAGGGATTTCCTCACCTTATGAAGCACCAGAACAACCTGATTTAGTATTGCAAACTGATAAATATTCTGTTGAAGAATGCGTTGAACAATTACTAACTTTCTTACAAGAAAAAGAAGTTATTCAAAAAGTGATTATTGAATAATTTCCTTGCTTTTTGAAACCATTCAAACAGACCTGCTAGGTTTTAGAAACCTAGCAGGTCTTTGTTTTGTATGATATAGCGCACTTTATTTTGCTTTATTTAATCCAAATACTGACTAAAACGTTTGCATTACCTTTAATTTAGATTTACATTCAATCTAAAATCTAACTCAATTATTGGACTAAAGCGAAAAACCCACT
>CAZKST010000270.1:0-4328 GCA_964555395.1 uncultured Thiotrichaceae bacterium
GGCAATAGCTGAAGCTATTGCACTCCAGTTAAAGTGCGTTTGCTATATGTTAATTATGAGAACTAAGTGAATTAAGGTTCAGACAAAACGGTGGAATACGCTTCGCTATTCCACCCTACATATAAACCTTTATGCGGTTTGTCGAATTGTCCATAAAGGCGGTGTCTCTAATACTTTGCGTGTGCCTAAAATGCCTGCTAGGGTAATACCTACTGCCCCGCACACGATGCCAACCAGCCACAAACCACCATTAAAAGTATAAGGTAATTCAAAGATATAAACTGAAAGTACATAAGCAATTACGCTGGCAGCCATTGCCGCCAAACCGCCCGCTAAACCGCCTAAAATACAAAACTCAGCAATTAAACCTTTGAAAATAGTAGAACGGGTCGCGCCAAGTGTCCGTAACAGGGCACTTTCATACATACGCTCTTGCTGGGTCGCGGTCAAGGCGGCATACAACACCATTAAACCTGCTAACAAGGTAAATAAAAAGACGTATTGAATCGCTAACGCGGCGCGTTCAATCACCGTTTGCACTTGCTGCATTAAAACTCGCAAATCTAATACCACAATACTCGGAAAGCGTTGGAGTAATTGCACAGTAGAAAGCGGCGTGTGTGCATCTAAATATAAACTGGTGACGTAAGTTTTAGCTAACTCTTGGGTTAAATCAGGCGTGGCGAGAATAAAAAAGTTGACGTTAAATGAATCCCATTGCACGGCACGCAAACTGGTGACTTTGCCTTCAATCATTTTACCGCCAAAACTAAAGGTTAAAATATCATTTAATTTGATGCCGAGTGTATCCGCAAAACCTTGTTCTACCGATAATTCGCCGCGTGTATTAAGTTTTCCTGCTTCCATTTGCCAAAATTGTCCACTTTTGATTTGATTAGCGGCGGGCAAAGTATTTGCGCTGGATAAATTAAAAGTGCGGTTAATCAGACTTTTAGCGCGTGGATTTTCATAATCTTCAGCTTTCACTTCTTTGCCGTTGATTTTAAAAAAGCGTCCGACTGCCATCGGATACAAGCCGCTATTGTGAATTTTATGCTGTTCAATCAGTTGCTCAAAGGCGGTAATTTCTGACGGCGCAATATTGACTACAAAATGATTCGGTGTGCCTGTTGGTAAACTGCTTTGCCATGCGTTGAGAATATCCACACGGACAATGGTCAGTAATAACAATGCCATAATTCCCAAACCAAAAGTAGCAAGCTGTACACTGCTCGCACCTTTGCGGCGCGCCAAATTGGCAAGCCCAAACCGCCAAGCAAATTGGCTGTGATGGCGTAAAGGGTGTAAGCCACTGACTAAAACATAAGCAAGGGCGAGAAAAACTAACACGGTGACAGTTGTTCCCGCTAAAAATAACACGGTGAGTTGAATATTTTCTACATATTGGGCGAGTAAAATTGCCACTGCACAGACAGCTAAACCGATAACTTGCCATGGCGGCAAAGTTTTAACGGGAATATCTGCCCGCAATACGCGCAACGGCGGCACGGTACGAATTTGTAAAATCGGCAATAATGCAAAGCCGATTAAAGTTAATAAGCCCGTTGCAAAGCCAATCCATAACGGCGACCCTAAAGCGGTGGGCATCAGTTGAATGGCTAAAAAGTGGCTCACTAATAACGTTAATCCCCATTGCGCAATCCAACCTAATAAACAGCCTACACTACTGGCGAACACGCCGACAATAATTAACCGACTGAGATAACGCCGCAAAATGATGGCTTGCGTTGCGCCCAGACAACGCATAATCGCGCTATTTTGCGCTTCGCGGCGGGAAAAATACCATGCTGCAATTGCAATCGCTGCCCCTGCTAAAATTACAGCGACTAACGCAGATAAACTTAAAAAACGGTTGGCGCGGTCAATTGCACTGCGCATTTCGGGACGGGCTTCTTTAGGCGTTTCTAAGCTAATATCACTGTTTAATTGCGGTGTAATCGCGGTTTGATAACTGGCGATTTTGGCGGGGTCATCACTGGCGACAGCAAAGGAATAGCTGACGCGGCTACCTTCAATAATTAATTCGGTGCGAGCGACATCGGCTTGATTGATTAAAATGCGCGGGGCAAATTGGGAAAATAAACCGCCGCGGTCAGGTTCATACGTCAATAAGCGGGTGACTTTAAATTGTGCTTGTCCCAAACTCAGCGTGTCACCGATATTCAATTTTAATTGTTGCGCTAAACGCGGTTCTATCCATGCACTCCCGACGGTGGGAATTTCGGCAATTGGGATTTCATCTAAAGGCATTCCACTTTCATCTAAACGGCTAGCGACTTTCAATGTCCCGCGCAAGGGATAGTCAGCAGAAACGGCTTTGACAGAAGTTAAAACGCTGTCATCATTGACTAAAATGACACTTGGAAAACTTAATTTTTGTGTGATGCGCAATTGCAAAGCGCGGGCTTGTTCAACAAACGGGGCTGGAATGGGCAGTGCAGAATTTAAGCGCAAATCACCACCAATTAATTCCGCACCTTGTAATTCAATCACCTGATAAATGCGCGAGGTGAAAAAGTTCACAGCAGTGACAGAGGCAACGGCAACAATGACGGCAAATAACACAATGCGCAAGGCGGGGTCGCGCAAATCGCGCATAAGCAATGATAGCATTATGGAATCCTTCAATTATAGGATTTAAGAAAGGCTCAACGAATTACGTTTAAATGAAATACAATGCAATTTTTAAAAAGTGTTTTATCTTGTTCCCACGTTTCACTATGAGTGATTGTAGAGTGGAATAGCATTAGCATATTTCACCATGACACTCTGCAAAATCAAAAGTATTGTAGGGTGGAATAGCAAAGCGTATTCCACCATGAAACGCCGCAAAATCTGAGCAACAACAGAGTATAAGCTGTAAGGTGATGGAATAGGCTTCACTATTCCACCCTACAACGAGATAACAAAGTTTTAAATTTTTAACCATGGGTTAATGTATGGATATTTCCCAACTTCCTATTATACAAGCTTTTTTACAATTAAACCTGCGTGAACGTTTAACTATCACAATAGGCGGCACGGTCAGCTTGTTATTGTTAAGCTACTTTTTGATTATTGAGCCTTGGTGGAACAATTATCAACAGTTACGTCAAATTGTGATTGCACAACAACAAGATTTAGTATGGATGCAAATGGCGGCACAACAAGTCAAAACTTTGCGGGCGCAAAATCCGCAAACGGTCGCAAATCCTGTGGATAAAGTGGATAAAAAAGAATCACTATTAAGTTTAGTTGACCGCAGCGCACGAGAAAATGCCTTGAATGGTGTCAACAAACGCATTGAACCCCAAGGCGAAAATGAAGTGCGAGTAAGTTTTGATAATATTGATTTTAATCAATTAATGCGCTGGTTAGCACAATTACAAATCCAATATCAAGTTAAAACACAAGTTTTAACTGTAGAACGAGACGTTGATAAAATAAAAGTCCGTTTAACGGTTGTACGCTTTTAACTTTGTAACATCCCGAAAATCATTACAAAAATCATTGGCATTAAAGAGGCAAAGGCAATTAAACCGAATCCATCTAACAGCGGATTGCGTCCTTTAATCGAAGCCGCTAACCCTACCCCTAGCGCGGTGAGTAATGGGACAGTGATAGTTGAAGTTGTCACTCCCCCCGAATCATAAGCAACACCGATAATATGCGTTGGCGCGAATGGGGTGAGCAACAACACCAAGATATAGCCGACCATAATCATATATTGGATGGGATAGCCTTTTAAAATTCTAAACACGCCCAAAACAACGGCTGTTCCCACTGACAACGCGACCGTAAAACGTAATTGATAGCTGTATTGTTTTAAAACTTCTTCACTATTCGCGATAACGCCGACATGGGCGGCGGTTTTAGCGGCTTCTTCGGTCACGGCGATAAGGGCAGGTTCGGCGATGGTTGTTCCAAAACCCAAGGCGAAAGCGAAAGTAATGAGCCAGAATAAACTCCCTTTGCGTGCTAAAGCGTGCGCCATTCCTTCGCCTAAAGGGAATAAACCGATTTCTAAGCCTTTAGTAAATAAGGCTAATCCTAAAATCACTAATACAGTCCCTCCTAAAATAGAGCCTAAATTGGGGAGAGGTTGTTGCAACACGACGAATTGAAAAAAAGCGACGACCAACACGACGGGGATTAAATCCCGAATACTCCCTATTAACGGGGTTAAAAAAGCGAAGAAAGTTTTCACGAGCATCAAGTCAAGTTAGAAGAATTACAGAGAAATTAAGGAAGTGAAACTATAGCAATTTTTAGCATAGTTGGCATATCTATGCGTTATTTTATCTTTTGTTTGTATTATACTGCTTTGA
>CAZKST010000271.1:0-4311 GCA_964555395.1 uncultured Thiotrichaceae bacterium
GTTTTTGTTATTGTGGGTAATAACTAATATAGTAACCGCATTTTAAATTGATTAAACTGGAGTGCAATCGCTTTAGCTATTGCTTTTTAACCAGTTGATTGAACAGATTTTACCTGTTACGA
This sequence comes from uncultured Thiotrichaceae bacterium, assembly GCA_964555395.1. Lineage (GTDB taxonomy): Bacteria > Pseudomonadota > Gammaproteobacteria > Beggiatoales > Beggiatoaceae > CAZKST01. The sequence continues at coordinate 123 of CAZKST010000271.1, forward strand.
CACTGGCAATAGCTGAAGCGATTGCACTCCTTTTAAAGTATGTTTGCTATAGATTTCTTAACTTTCTAAACTTAATAAATCCTCTAATGTTTCCCGTCGGCGAATTAATTTTACTTCGCTACCTGACACCATCACTTCAGCAGCGCGGGGGCGGGTGTTGTAGTTTGAACTCATGGTAAAACCGTACGCGCCCGCTGATAGGACGGCTAAAATGTCGCCAGATTGAATCGCAAGCGGGCGGTCTTTGCCGAGAAAATCGCCTGTTTCACAGACCGCACCTACTAAATCATAAGTCTTTTCAGTGACATCTGAACGCGGTTGTACAGGAATGATATTTTGCCATGCGGAATATAAAGCAGGGCGGATTAAATCATTCATGGCGGCATCAATCACTGCGAAATTCTTTTCAGGCGTGTTTTTTAAATATTCTACCGTAGTTAATAAAATCCCCGCATTGGCTACAATTGCCCGTCCGGGTTCAAGTAATAATTCATACTCATGCTCGCCTAAAATGCTTTCAATATCCGCAATATACTCAGCAATAGACGGCGGATTTTCTTCACGATAACGCACCCCTAAACCGCCACCGAAATCAATGTGATGTAAATGAATATCGTGTTGTTTTAATTGTGTAATTAATGCCAAAACCCGCACTAACGCATCTTTAAAAGGTGTAGTTTCTGTCAGTTGTGAGCCGATATGACAATCTACGCCCATAATTTCAATGTTTTCTAAACTTTTCGCCAATTGATACAAGCGCGGCGCGTCTTGAATGTCCACCCCAAACTTGTTTTGTTTCAAGCCTGTAGAAATGTAAGGATGGGTTTTTGCGTCAACATCAGGATTGACACGGAAAGAAATCGGCGCGCGTTTTTGCAGTTGTCCTGCAATGTGATTGATGCGCAACAATTCCGCTTCAGATTCCACATTAAAGCAGCGAATTCCAACAGTTAATGCGCGTTCAATTTCTGCGCTGGTTTTGCCTACGCCTGAAAATACGATTTTATTGGCGTGTCCGCCTGCGCGTAGTACCCGCTCTAATTCGCCGCCTGAAACGATGTCAAATCCTGAGCCTAATTGCGCTAAACAACGCAATATCGATAAATTGGAATTGGCTTTGACGGCATAACAAATTAAATGAGGACGGTGTTTTAAATTTTCATCAAAAGCGTGCCATTGTTGCTCAATCGCTGTTTGTGAATAGACATAGCACGGCGTGCCATAGTGTTGAGCAAGTTCTACTAAATTGACATTTTCCGCATATAAAATGCCGTCTTGATAATTAAAAGACATATTTAAAAAACCTTGTTAAGAAAAGTTATTATTTTTGAGCTTTTTGTTGTTTGGCTTTTGCTTCGGCTTCCGCTTGGGCTTTTGCTTCTGAAGGGCGGACTAAATCGCCTTTTTGTCCACACGCGACCATAAAGCTACTGATTAGAAGTAAACTGAGCCATTTTTTAAAAGAAAATTTAACCATGATATTTTTCCACTGCTTTTGCCATGCGTTCCAATGCTTCAGTTAAAACAGCGCGGGGACAGCCAAAATTTAAACGCACAAAGCCATTGCCGCCTAAACCAAAAGTATTGCCATCATTTAAAGCAACTTTAGCATTTTCTAAGAAAAATTGATAAGGCGATTTTTCTTCTAATAAAGGACGGCAATCAATCCATGTTAAATAAGTGGCTTCTGGAACGGTAAAAGGAAATTGCGGTAAATTCTTTTTAAGAAACTGGGTGACAAAATCGCGATTTTCTTTTAAATAGGCTAATAAAGCTTGTCGCCATTCTTCACATTCACGATAAGCAGCAATGGCGGCGGTAATGCCTAATACATTGACTTCTGGCACTAAACCCGCGCCCGCCATTTTAAATTGTTTCATTAAATCTGGGTTTTGAATCACGGCAAAGCTGCAATATAACGCAGGGATATTAAAAGTTTTGCTCGGGGCAAATAGGCTGATGCAACGCTGGGCAATTTCGGGCGATAACGTGGCAATCGGTAAATGCGGTTTATCGTCTAAGACTAAATCACAATGAATTTCATCTGAGCAAATGACAATATCATTTTTTAAGCAAATTTCGGCGAGTTTAAGCAATTCTTCGCGGTTAAATTCACGTCCGACTGGATTATGAGGATTGCATAGTAGAAATAAATTGGTTTGAACATCAATTGCAGATTCAAATAAATCAAAATCAATTTGATAGTCTAAAATGTTTTCTTGTTTTAAAGTCGGAATTAAAGTAACAGGATTTAATTCGCGAAATTGATTAGATGGTGCAGAAAGAAAAGGCGGATAAATCGGTGTTTGCACTAAAATATTATCGCCTTTTTGTCCAATGGCGCGGCAGACGGCATTTAAACCGCATACGACCCCCGGCATTAAAAAAATTTGCTCAGGCGTAACGCGCCATTGATAGAATTGCCATAAACGTTCACAAATGAGTTCTTTAAGCTCAAGTGATTCTGTACCATAGCCGAAAATGCCATGTGAAACATGTTTTTGCAGTGCTTCAGTAATTGGCGTGGGAACAGTAAAATCCATATCAGCCACCCAGAGGGGGAGCGTATTTTCATCATAACGTCGCCATTTGATACTGTTAGTCTGCCGACGGTCAATGATTGAGTCAAAATCGTAGCGCATAGTTTGGAATAGGTCAGAGAGCTGAGAAATTTTAAAGTATAGCGGTTCATTATCATTTTTTGGGGTGTATGGGGTTTTTATGTCACAAATTGTCTTAAATGTCGATGCTGTTAGTAAAAGTTATGGAAAAGTCAATGCGTTAAAGGCTTTGTCGTTGTCAGTTGCGCGGGGGGAGTTTGTGGCGTTGTTGGGGTTGAATGGCGCGGGCAAAAGTACCTTGTTTCAATTGTTGAGTGGTTTATTTGTGGCGGATACGGGAAAAATTGAGGTGGGTGAACAAGATATTCGTCATCATCCGATTCCGTGTTTAGCGCAGTTGGGGATTGTGTTTCAGCAGCCGACGTTGGATTTATCGATGTCGGTGCGGGCGAATTTGTTGTTTCATGGGCGTTTGCATGGAATGGGTGCGTTGTTAAATCAACGGATTACGGAGGAATTGGAGCGGGTGGGCTTGTTGGAACAGTTGCATGTGAATTGTGGCAAGTTGAGCGGCGGTAATCGGCGGCGGGTGGAGTTGGCGCGGGCGTTGTTGCATCGTCCGTCGATGTTGTTGATGGATGAGGCGACGGTGGGACTTGACCCCGCGTCGCGGCGGACGTTGTTGGATTATGTGCATCAGTTGTGTGCGTCGCAGGGTTTGGGGGTGTTGTGGACGACGCATTTAGTTGAGGAGGCGGAGCGGGCGGATAGGGTGATTATTTTGCATCAAGGGCGGAAGTTGTTGGAGGGTGCGCCGTCGGTGTTGTTAGCGCAAACGGGGGAGAAAACTTTGGCAGAGGCATTTTTAAAATTGACGGCGGGATAGTTTATGTTTGAGAAAATTTTAGTGTTTTTTAAATATACGTTTATTATTTTGCTCAATTTAGCTGCTGTTTTTATTGGCTTCGGTTTGGCGGTAGATTATCAACAAAAACACAGTCATTCTGGGTCGCCTTTTTCATTGGTAGAAATAGCTATTTTTATTATTGTGATTTGTGTTTTTTATATTGCTTTTAAAGTGTCTAAAACAAATCGCAATAAACCGATAAATTACACTGAAATGTCACAAGAGCAATTAGAGGAGCTTAGAAAAGCTTATGAGAAAGAGGAAGTTCAGACAAAGCAAGCTTTTTCTATTATGTTTTTAGTGGGGCTTTTTTTGATAGTTTATAGTGTTATTAAAGCATTTAATGCTTAATTTTGGGGCAATATGAAAATTGAGAATTTCTTTAATCGTGTTCCTCAAAATTTAGAGGAAGAATTATTTGAGCCGTTGTGGAAAAATGCGCATTTTTTATTAGAGCGGATTATTTCTACAGGTCAAACTACGCCGAGAGATGAATGGTATGAGCAGGCGCATGATGAATGGGTGATTGTGTTGCAGGGGAGTGCAATTTTACGTTTTGAAACAGTGGAGTATGTGTTAAAAGTGGGGGATTATGTGTTGATTCCGTCGGGGTGTCGGCATCGGGTTGAATGGACAGATAAAACGCAGCCAACGCTGTGGTTGGCATTACATGCAGTTGGTTTTTAATGATAATATTGGAATAGTGTTAATTTTTTAATTC
>CAZKST010000272.1:0-4292 GCA_964555395.1 uncultured Thiotrichaceae bacterium
CTTAATTCACTGTGTTTCTTGATTAACTTAATGAAAAAATTAAGGAAATTAAGTTAATCATGCGAATTAGGGTTCAGACAATCCCCTCAAAAATATCCTTATAACTCACTCCGTTAGCATAATTTAAAACTATACTTTAATTTAAAATTTCCATTCCTTTGTTTTTACAAAAACACCACCATTTATGTTTTAAACACCATGATATACATGGTTATTTTAAACATGCAAAAATTAACATAAGGTATTAATGATGAGCACCTCCGCCAAACTTTGGTTAAAAAGCTATCCCTCCTATATTCCAGCTTCTATTAATCCCGATGCTTATCACTCTATTAATGATTTATTTGAACAAACGGTTGCAAAATTTCAAAAATTACCCGCCTTTACCAGTTTTAATAAAACCATTAGCTATCAAGAATTAGATACATTTAGTCAGCAATTCGCGGCGTATTTACAAAACGAGTTAAAACTCGAAAAAGGTTCACGCATCGCACTGATGTTGCCCAATATTTTGCAATATCCAATTGCATTATTTGGCGCGTTACGCGCTGGCATGACGGTGGTTAATGTCAATCCACTGTATACACCGCGTGAATTAGAACATCAGCTGGCTGATTCTGGTGCAACGGTTATCGTGATTTTGGCTAACTTTGCCCACACTTTAGAGCAGGTTTCCACCAAAACGGCAATTAAACACATTATTATTACGGAAATAGGCGACTGTTTAGGGCTATTCAAAGGCTTTTTATTTAATTTTGTTGTGAAATATATTAAAAAGGCTGTTCCACCCTATCATTTACCTGCCTTAACTTCCTTTAATCAAGCCTTAGCTATCGGTAAAAAACGACCATATACTCCTCCCGCGATAACAGGTGATGACCTTGCTTTTTTACAATACACAGGCGGTACAACAGGAATCGCTAAAGGGGCAATGCTGACCCATCGCAATTTAATTGCAAATTTAGAACAAGTTTCAGCTTGGATTCAGCATGATTTAGAAGTTGGCAAGGAAATTGTTGTCACTCCTCTGCCGCTTTATCACATCTTTGCTTTAACCGCGAATTGTTTAACTTTTATGAAAATCGGTGGGCATAATTTGCTCATTGCTAATCCGCGTGATATTGCGGGATTTATCAAAGAATTAAAACAAGTTCGTTTTACGATTTTGACAGGTGTTAACACCCTGTTTAATGCCTTAATGAATCACCCCGATTGCAAAACAATAGATTTCAGTAGTTTAAAAATTGCTTTAGGGGGAGGTATGGCATTACAGCAAGCCGTATCAGAACGTTGGCAGCAATTAACAGGTAAAGCACTAAGTGAAGGATATGGACTCACTGAATGCAGCCCAGTAGTTGCAGTAAATCCTTTACATTTAACCTATTACACGGGTTCTATTGGTCTCCCTTTACCTTCTACCGAAGTTGCGCTGCTTAATGGTGAAGGACAAGCCGTTGCTATGGGGCAGGCGGGCGAATTATGCGTTAAAGGGCCGCAAGTTATGAAAGGGTATTGGCAACGTCCTCAAGAAACCCAAGCACTGTTTAATGCGGAAGGTTGGTTATGTACAGGGGATATTGCGGTCATGGATGACAACGGATTTATCCGAATTGTCGACCGTAAAAAAGACATGATTTTGGTTTCTGGTTTTAATGTTTATCCCAATGAAATTGAGGCAGTCGTGGCACTGTTAGACAGTGTTTTAGAATCAGCCGCCATTGGTGTACCCGATGAAAAAACAGGGGAAGCCATTAAGTTATTCGTAGTGCGAAAAGACCCCAGAGAAAGCAAAGAAGCGATTATTAAACATTGTCGTCAACATTTGACTGCTTATAAAGTACCGAAAATCATAGAGTTTCGCGAAAGTTTGCCAAAAACAAACGTAGGAAAAATTTTAAGACGCGAGCTTAGATGACAACGAAAAGGATTAAAATTATGTGCACACATTTAAATGTTTTATCTTACCCCTCCCCTTTTTCGCCGGAACGCTTAACCTTACAAGTGGACTATTTATTACAGCAAGGTTGGACTGCTGCCATTGAACATAGTGATACTGCTTATATTGGCAGCGATTATTGGGATTTATGGAATATGCCGCTTTTTGGTTCTGATAAATTGGATTTAGTTTTATCTGAATTAAATGCGTGTCAACAGGCATATCCTGACCACCATGTTCGCCTAGTTGGATTTGATGCACGCCAACAAACGGTGGGTATGGTCATGTTAGTCAAATAACAGGATATGTCTCGTTGTGTTAACTGCGAGACATTTATCTTAAGAAACCAAACAGCTTTGAGATTTCAAACCCCGTTTTTTTACGCAAAGTTTCGGGTAAAATTTCTGGTTCATGATGATTACGAAAAGCTTCCGCTAAAGCATTCACGCCTGTCGTATTTAATAAGTAAGGGTTAAATTCTTTTAAACCCGTTTCTTGTAAAATTTTATTAATGATAAGTGGATATCTAACGTATTTCATTGACCACTCTTCAAAATAGCGTGATTTCACTTCTTTAAACTCTAATATTTTTACATTTGAATGCCGTTTATCTTCGGCTATTTTGAGATACAAGCTATCAACATTATCTTGTTCTCCTTCTAAAAACTGCAAAAAATAATTATTACCATAAAACAAAGCCCCTGTAATATTTAGCTTGATATTATTCCTAAAAGAGGCCTCTAAAATATTCCCTATTTCAGTAGGTGAACATAATTCGGTAGCTGTACTGGCATAACATAAACGGAAAAGTGTTGTTTTAAGCATATTGATTGAATAAGTGTTATGGTTTTTTGTGGCTAAACATTCCTAAAACATTAAAAGAATGTTTCTTATTGGACGCAGTGGGTTTAGGTATCACTGGGTCATGATGATTTCTAAAGGCTTCTGCCATCCCATGAACTGCATATCCATCTAGCAAGTATGGATTGAATTCTTTTAAACCTGTTTCACGCAAGATTTTAGCAATTACATTAGGAAATTGCACATATTTCATTGTCCATTCAGCAAAATAGCGGCTATCTACTCCTTTAAGTTCCAAGACTTGTAAATTTGTATGACGTTCATCTTTTGCAATTTTTCTATATAAATAATTGACATTGCCGCGAGAACCTTCCAAAAATTGCAAGAAGTAGTGATTATCAAAAAATAATGCGCCAGTAATATCTAACTCTGCATTATTTCTAAAAGAAGCTTCCAAAATGCTGCCTACTTGCAAAGAAGTACATTTTTCAGTCGCCGTACTCGCATAACATAAACGGAAAAGTGAAACGCTATTCATTAATCACCAGAAAGGTTTAGAGAAAAAAATTATTTATGCTTAAACAGGTTCAAAATATTAAAAACACTGTTTTTCTTATGCGTGTTTTCAATTTTTGCAGCGGTAGGAGAAGGGTCTGTGATATTTTTGAACCCTTCAGCTAACAAAGATAAACAACGACTGTCTAATAAATAAGGATTAAAAACGCGCATTCCACTTTCTTTCATCACTTTATCAATGATTGTTTTAGTATTAGAAGTCGTTAGATAATATTCAAAATAACGGTAACTAATTTCTTTGAGTTCTAACAGTTGAACCTCAGAATGTCTATTATCATTAACAACTTTGTTAAAAACGATATTAATACCTTCTCGTGGACCTTCAAGACATTGTAAAAAATAGTTATTTTCAAAATACAAAACACCAGTTACCCGCAAAGCTGGATTATTTTTTTGTCCAGCCGCCAAAATTCTACTTAACTCAATAGGCGTACAATTATCTGTAGCGGTGCTTGCATAAAAAAGTCGAGAAAGAAAAATATCTGCCATTATTTTCACTCAAAATTAACGATAAGGACGGTAATTTAACGCATCATATTTATTAGAAACTTCTTTTATTTGCGCTTGCACTCGTAAAAATTCTTGATTTAAATCAGTCATCCGAGATTGCATGGCAGAGATAGTGGCTAATATTTGCTGGTTATTATTGTTATTTAAATTGCTTTTATTGATGTTGTCTTTAATGGCAACTAATTCATGATTGACTGTTATGATAGTATTAATAATATTGTTAAGTTGAGTAGAAACAAGGTCTGTAATTTTAATAAACGGCATCATAAAAAACAATTTTAGATTATAACAAACGTACTTTAACTGGAGTGCAATCGCTTTAGCTATTGCTTTTTAACTATTTGATTGAAAACTATTTTAGCGATTACACCGCTTGCAATAGCTAAAGCTATTGCACTCCAGTTTTTCAAATACACGCCTATCTTTAACACCTATTCCAACCGTTCTAATGCTTTTTGCGCATTTTCTA
>CAZKST010000273.1:0-4247 GCA_964555395.1 uncultured Thiotrichaceae bacterium
GTTAAAGTGCGTTAGCTATATACTTTTATTACTCACTATTCTTCATGCTCATGTTCATGTTGTGCTGGACGTGAACGTGGGTGAGTATGCCCTGTTGCTACAGGCGCAGTAATGGGTTTATGCGTATTATTAACCACTAAACTGCTGTTTTTTAGCTGATATAAAACTTCATCTTCATCATTATCTAGTAAACTTAAACTGCCTTGTACTACAATGGGGTCCATTGAAAACTCTATATCATGTTGGCTGAAAACCTCGACCACTTTTTCAGGCGCGGCGGGCATACAATACACACAATCAGGCGGCACACTAGATAAATAAAAATGGCGTTGCATCGGTTGTGTGTCTAAAGCCGTCATATAGCCCTGCACTTTAATCACTTTTCCTGCTAAAGCTTTTATTTCAGGAGCAAAAACAGTGGGCTTTTTCCCTTCTAAATCATAGCTAACTTTTGCAAAAAGCGTCCATGACACTACATCAGGCAATTCAGGTAAAGGCATAAAATCTTCTTCTTCAGGGGTTGCTTTGACCGTCCGCCGCACGTTTAATAACAATTTTACTTTTAATGCACCATTATCTGTTAACGTCAATTCGTCTGCACCCAATTGGGAAGCGATGAATACAGTATTGGCTTGACCATCTTCTTGTGTAATCAATTGTGTTTGCGTCAGAAAATTATCATGACTAGAAGATAACCATAGCTTTTTATTCGCGGCGGGCTGCCCTTTCGCATCTTCAGCAGTTGCAACAAACTCTAAACTGTCATTAAGATTTAATTCTAAAGTCCGATTCGCGCTTAATTCTATATTGTCGGCTTCCATAATTTGCAGACGTAACAAACCATGCGCATTTTGCATGAACGCGACCGTGCCACTCGGTTGCTGTATTGGTTGTGAAGGCGGAGGTGGGGGTTCGTCGTTACAAGCAGATAAAAAGCTGGATAAAAGCAAGGTGATGATTATTTTTAGTGAATGTGTGCTCATAAAAAACCTGAAAAACATAACTTTAGATATAACATCTGTTCACAAATGCAGGTATAACCCTATTAAGTAGACTCTGGCGAAAATAATTAACTCCCGCGTTTCTTTTTACTTATTCTCATGAGAAATGACGCGACAACTTGTCCCCCAACACTCTATTTCTGTTGTCCTATTTTTTAAAAAATACTAAAAAAACATCATAACAAGGAGGTTCTGCAAATGCAGTTATACACTTTATCAACACTTCCTGCATTATTGCAGGTTGAAGTGCAACAAGCTTGGCAAGATTTTGAACAACGGTGTCCTACCGAATTATTCACGGAATTACAACAGCAACGCGAGTTGCTGGACAGTATTCCGCGTGTGTGGGGGTGTAGTCCTTTTGTCAGTAAATACGCCTTGCAACAACCCGCTGTTTTTGTGGAATTAGCAACGAGCGGCGATTTACAGCGCAGTTATCAAGCAGAAGTTGAGTATACAACGCGATTAAGACAATTGCTTGAAGCCGTAATAGACGAGCACAGCTTATTAAAAATTCTACGACACTATCGGCGGCGCGAAATGGTGCGTATTGCGTGGCGGGATTTAGCAGGCTGGGCAAGTTTAACGGAAACTTTAGCGGATTTATCCCATTTAGCCGATGCTTTAGTAGATAACGCTTTAAACAAAGTTTATCAACGTTTAACGCAACAATTTGGCGTGCCCATGAGCAAAGCAGAATTAAAAGCTGACGGCACAGTCATTACACCTGCACAACAACAATATTTAGTGGTCATTGGAATGGGCAAATTGGGCGGGCAAGAGCTCAATTTTTCTTCTGATATCGATTTAATTTTTGCCTATCCTGAAGCGGGAGAAACAGTTGGCGGACGCATTCCACAAACGAATCAAGAATTTTTTGTGCGCGTCGGACAACAATTAATTAATGCACTGCATCAAATTAATGCCGATGGTTTTGTATTCCGCGTGGATATGCGTTTGCGTCCCTTTGGTGACAGTGGCGCGCTCGCTTTAAATTTTGATGCGATGGAAGATTATTACCAAGCCCACGCCCGCGATTGGGAACGCTACGCCCTGATTAAAGCCCGCGCCATTGCAGGGGATAAAAACGCAGGCGAACAATTATTAAACGATTTAAAACCGTTTATTTATCGCCGCTATTTGGATTACAGCGCATTCGAATCTTTGCGCAATATGAAAGCGTTAATTGACCAAGAAACCCGCCGCAAAGGTTTGACGAATAACTTAAAACTAGGCGTGGGTGGCATTCGCGAAGTTGAATTTAGCTGTCAAGTGTTCCAACTGATTCGCGGCGGACGGGAGCGCGATTTACAAAGCCGTCGCTTATTGCCAACTTTAGAGCGTTTAAAAGCGCATCGCTTATTATCTGCCAAAGAAGTGCAGCAACTGCATGAAGGTTATTGCTTTTTACGTTTAGCCGAAAATCATTTACAAGCCATTGATGACCGTCAAACGCAAACTTTACCCGCTGACGAACTCAACCAAAATCGTTTAGCCTTTGGTTTAGGCTTTGCGAATTGGGACGGTTTTATGCAACGTTTACAGCAACATCAGACTGAAATTCATGCAATTTATGAAAAAGTGATTATGCCGGTAACCGTACCCGAGGCAGATGTAAATGCACCCAAAAATAACGCATGGCAACAACTGTGGCTCAGTAATTTAAAAGAAACGGAACAAGTTAAAAGTTTCCTGCAAAATCAAGCCTTATCGCCAATTGCCCAAACGCATATTGACGAGTTAGCGACATTATTAACCCGCTTTGTTGAATCTAGCAATATTCAAAAACAATCCCGCACTGCCAAAGAACGACTTGATAAATTAATGCCGTTAGTATTTGCCGAAGTTTTCGCACACAACAACCCTGTTGCTGCAACTACGCGAGTGTTACGCCTCATTGAAGCAACCGTGCAACGTAGCGTGTATTTATCGCTACTCATAGAACGCGGACAAGTGTTAAAACGCCTTGTACAACTTTGTGGCGATAGCGCATGGATTGCTGAGCAAATTACCCGTTACCCTTTATTATTAGACGAATTACTGGATCATCGTGACTTATACAATCGTTTAAATCCAGAAGAATTAGATAACGCGCTGACGGCATATTTAGCGCATTTACCTAACGATGATACGGAATTATTAATGGATTCGATGCGCCAATTTAAACGGGCGCATGTGCTCAAAGTAGCAGCGGCAGAATTATCCGATAGCATAGAAGTGACTGTCGCCAGTGATTATTTAGGCACGCTTGCTGATACATTGGCGCGCCGCACTTTAAGTATGGCGTGGGATTATTTGACACAAAAATATGGTATTCCCCTCAAACAAGCGGCAACAGCGGATATGCCAGCGCAAGCAGCTAATTTCTGCATTATCGCTTATGGCAAAGCTGGCAGCATTGAACTCAGTTATAGCTCTGATTTAGATTTAGTTTTCTTACATGATAGCGAAAGTCTCAATATGCAAACAACGGGCGAACAAAGCATTGATAACGGCACATTCTTCGGGCGATTAGTGCAGCGTATATCGCACATTTTAACGGCAAATACAGCCTCTGGGATGATGTATGAAGTTGACACCCGTTTGCGTCCCAATGGTTCTTCAGGTTTATTAGTTAGTAATTTCAATGCCTTTTTAGATTATCAACTTAATTCTGCATGGACATGGGAACACCAAGCCCTTGTGCGCGCACGGGCAATTGCGGGCAGTGCGGAAAGCATGGCACGTTTTGAATCAATTCGCTGTCAAATCTTGAGTTTAGTGCGTGATGAAGCCAAGTTAAAACAAGAAGTAAATGACATGCGACAAAAAATGCAAACGCACCTAGACAAAAGTAAAAGCAGCCATTTTGATATAAAACAAGGCGTAGGTGGTTTGATAGAAGTTGAATTTATTGCGCAATATCATGTTTTACGCTGGTCACATCGCTATCCTGAATTGATGAACACGACAGGCGTATTACCCTTATTTAAAATGCTGAAAAAATACCAATTATTGCCGATTGCGGCAGTAGATGAACTCAGCGCGGCTTATCGCCGTTATCGCTCAGAAATTCACAAACTGGCTTTACAAAATCAAAAAGCTTTAGTGGATTTAAATCAATTAGATTCAGAAACCGTGGAAACTTTAAATATTCACCGGACTAAAGTTCACCATTGGTGGGAAGAAATCATGATTTAAAGTTAAACTGACTGCTAATCTAATGTCGGATTAGCAGTCATTTAGGAGAAATTAAATGATAGAAGT
>CAZKST010000274.1:0-4221 GCA_964555395.1 uncultured Thiotrichaceae bacterium
CTCGTTACGCCGCCGCCTTTCCAATTTAGACGGGTTTTAAGATAAGCCATGAATTCGCTTTTTAAGCCTGCTATACTAAAGCGTTTTTTTATAAAATATCTAGCTTAAACTCTAAAGCCATTAAGTTAAACATGTAGGGTGGAATAGCGCAGCGTATTCCACCATGCCTGTGCAGTAGCGAAAATTATTCGCCCTTACAGATTATAATTTGTTTTTGCTCAGCTTTTGCAGCGTTTAATGGTGGAGTACGCTTTGCTATTCCACCCTACAAACATCCTTAACTTAATTGAGCTTAAAATCCCCACCAAAGAACACGAGTCTAATTATGAGTAGCCACATTACTATTGATGAAGCATTACATCCTTTTCGTGAACAATTAAGCAAAATTGCTCAAAATTTACATACCTTAACTTTACATAGTGCTAATCCTATTTTAAGTCAACAAGTCGATAATTTAAAGCAACGGATTAGTGAACCTTTTATGTTTGTAGTGGTCGGTGAAGTTAAAGCAGGGAAAAGTAGTTTTGTAAATGCGTTATTAGAAAGTGATAAGCAAATTTGTAAAACCGCGCCCGACCCTTGTACGCAAATTGTGCAGCAAATTGTTTATGGTGTACAAGAAGGAAAAATTCAAATCAATGAGTTTTTAGAAAAGCGATTTGTACCTATTGATATTTTAAAAGGCATTGCAATTGTTGATACCCCTGGTACGGGTGCAATTATTCAACAGCATCAAGAAATTACTGAAAGTTTTATCCCTGTCAGTGATTTAATTATGTTTGTGTTTATGTCAAAGAATCCTTTTCATCATGAAACATGGGAATTCTTTAATTACATTCATCAAAAATGGCATAAACAAATTGTATTTGTATTGCAGCAAGCCGATTTGATGGAAGAAGAAGAATTAGAAGTAAATAAACGCTGGGTGTTGGAATTTGCCCAAAAACGCGGTTTAGACAATCCACCGTTGTTTTGTGTTTCTGCACGGCGGGAAATGAAAGGACAAAAAGCAGAAAGCGGTTTTGAAGCGATTCGGCATTATATTGATAGACATGTGACGGGCGGTAAAGCGTATTTGCAGAAATTGCAAAATAGTATTCACACTTTACAAACTTTATGCCAGCAAATTCAACAGGATTTAACTACGCGTAAAGCCCAAGCTGAATTAGACCAGCGTTTTAGACAGCATATTCAAGCGATTTTAGATGAACAAAGTAGTTATTCGCAGAAAGAAGTTGCAAAATTGGGTGAAGTGGTTTTAGCCGCGTATGCAAAACAAATTCAGGAACATGAAACGCTTTTGCGTGAGCGGTTGGTCATGAAAAGTTTATTAAGTTCTGAATTCCGTTCTTTGTTTGGTTGGGATAAGAATTTAAATACTTGGTTAAATGAATTTAAACAAACTTTGCAAAAGCAATTAACCCAAGCGGTTGAGAAAACTTTAAATGAAGGGGTTGAGGATTTAGCGCGGCATATTGGTTTGGTGATTGAGCGGGTGGATTTGAAAATTCAAGAAAATCAAAAATTGCTGATGCAAAAGAATTTAACGTTTTCGCATATTAATGATAAACGCAATTATATTTTGCGCGAAGTGCAACAGCAGTTTCAAATATTGGTGAGTTATTCTGATAAATTGCCTGAAAATACCTTGAGCAATAATCGTTTGTCGAGCAATTTGGCATTAGGCGGTGGATTGGCGGCGGTGGGGGTGGTGTTGACTTCAGTGACTCATGCGATGATGTTTGACATTACAGGCGGCATTTTAACGACTTTGGGCTTGTTATTTGCGGGCGGGACATTGTGGTGGAATGCGGAGACGGTGTTAAAAGAATATCGTGACAAAACGGATGCTGCGAAAGCGGATTTGAAGAAATCTATGATTGATAAGTTGTCTGAATATATTCGCAATTTAAAATCACAAATGCAGGATAATTTTAAAACTTTTGATGCGCATTTGAGTAATGAAGTGCATGAAGTGGCGGATATTGATAAGCAGTTGAAAGTGGTGCAGCAGCAGTTATTTGATTTAGAAATGGAATTGTCGCGGAATTTTCCTTAATTTTTTTCTTCGGGTGAGAATGATGGATGATGTTGAAGTTGTGTACAAACTATAATTTTGAGGATAATTTAAAATTACAGGTTTCAACGCAACTTTTTCATTCATTGGAGCGGATAATTATATTTGCCGAATTTGCGTTAAAACTATATTAATGTTGATAAAACTTTAAAAAGTTAAGATTAAATTTAGGAGTTTACAATGATTGAAGAATTAGAAATTACAGGACTACTTTCTTTTGGAGAAACACCTAAAAACATTAAGTTTAATAAAGGGCTTAATGTATTAATTGGTGCTAATGGTTCTGGAAAATCTAATTTGATTGAAATTATTAGTTTATTACAAGCTACTCCTAAAAATTTGCGCAAAACTATCAGTGATGGAGGGGGAATTCAAGCGTGGCTCTGGAAAGGAAAAAGACAAGCTACCGAAGCAACGTTGCAAACTATCATTACAAATTCACCCAAAGCAACTATGTCACTTAGACACATATTAAGCTTTTCTGAATCAAGACAAGGGTTAGAAATTAAAGATGAACGTATTGAAAATAAAGCCTCTTATGAGGAATTTAAAGAATCTTATTTTTATTACAAATATCAAAATGGTAGTCCCGTACTGAATGTTCGAGATTTAAAAAGTGAAGGTAATGCAACTTTTGAACGGAAGTTATCTTTACAAGATATTGATATACAACAATCAATTATTTCTCAACGCAAAGACCCAGAACAATATCCAGAGATTACTTATCTAGGACAACAATATAGTGACATCAAATTATATCGAGATTGGCAATTTGGTCGTCGCACCGCCCCACGTTTACCACAGCCCGCTGATTTGCCCAATAAATACTTAGAAGAAAATTTAACGAATCTAGGTTTAATACTGAATAAATTACGGAAAACACTCGATATCAAAAAACGTTTAGTGAGTTTAATTCAAGAATTATCTGATGGAATAGAGGATTTTGAACTCATTATTGAAGGTAATACAGTACAAATATTTTTTCAGGATGCTTATTTAAATACAGCAATACCTGCTACTCGTTTATCTGATGGCACACTACGATTTTTATGTTTACTGGTTATTTTATTACATCCTGAACCGCCCCCTTTAATCTGTATTGAAGAGCCTGAACTGGGATTGCATCCAGATGTATTGCCCGTTGTGAGTGATTTATTAAAAGAGGCAGGAGAGCGCACTCAATTAATTATTACTACGCATTCTGCTGACTTGATTGATGAGTTGAGCGATATGCCTGAAGCAGTTTTAGTTTGTGAAAAAATTGAAGGTGCAACACAAATTAATCGCCTTAATCCAGAGGAACTCTCAAGATGGTTGAAAGACTATAGTTTGGGAAAATTATGGCAACGGGGGGATATTGGAGGAAATCGCTGGTGAAAATCACTATTTATGTAGAAGGTGGTGGTGATACTGAAGCCCAAAAGTCGAGATGTCGTAGAGCATTTATTAAGTTTTTTGAAGAAGCAGGATTTAAAGGCAAAATGCCCACTATTATTGCGTGTGGGGGACGCAGTATAGCGTACAAAGATTTTTGTAACGCAATGAAGAATATAGCAGAGGATTCGCTTCCGATACTATTAGTTGATAGTGAATCTGCCATGTTAGCAAGCACTAAATGGGCACATTTAAACAAACGAATAGGTGATATTTGGGATAAACCTGAAAATGCAACTGAAAACCATGTTTTCTTGATGGTTGAATGTATGGAGGCGTGGTTTATGGCAGATAAAGAAGCCATTAAAGATTATTTCAATATTGCGGCATTACCCGCCCACTCAAATATTGAAGCAATCTCAAAACATGATTTGATGAAGAGATTAGAGCTTGCTTCAAAGCAGAAAAGAGGCATTGGATATAGCAAAGGCAATGATTCGTTTAAGATTCTCGCATTAATTAATCCCTATAAAGTAATGGACGCATCACCAAAAGCAAAAGAATTAATTGACCATTTAACGCGAGTTCTGCATAAGTGAAAATAATTATAAATTTCAAATGCTTGTTATAAAAAGTTTATTCATTTTCCTGACTTCTCGCGTGAAAATGGGAAAATTTATAGTAAACGCACCTTAAATTGCGTAAATTGGAGTGCGTTTGCTATAACAACAACATCAAACCCCTTGCTCGCCCTCTTCTGGCGATATAAA
>CAZKST010000275.1:0-4217 GCA_964555395.1 uncultured Thiotrichaceae bacterium
GCTAAATCCACTTTTTGTCCCGTGCTGTAATAACAATCATGAATGACTTGCGCGGTTGGCTCAGTTGCCCACGGCACAATGCGAATCGTTGCAGCATCGGGTTGTAACACCATATCAATGTCAGTAGGGTCAATAAAATCCTCATCATCATCTGGATATTCCCCTGTCACCGTTTGCGTAAAAACGCTTTCGGGAAGCTTCATTCCTTCTTGTTTGCCAAACTTGGTGGCGGGAATAATTTTGCCGCGTGCAACGCCCGTCATATCAGGTACAAGACATTCGACTTCTGTAATATTATGTTCAAGTAACCAATGTTGAATGAAATCCATGATGTGTTCGTGTCAACCCCATAAAAATTCGCAAAGGTGGAATTAGCGAAAAGTTAAGCCATCCCATTAATTTAATGAGCAATTGTTCCAATTAAAAATTATTACCTTAAATTTATAATTGCAGTGCAATTATACGCATATTTTTTTCTTATCAAATGATAAAAATGTAAAAAAGCTTTAGATTTTTTTAAAATTTTTTTACTTTATGCCCAATTGATTGCTTAAATTTTAACGATATTTGCAAAAACAAAGGAATATTATTTTATTTAAATCCTTAAATTAATTTACTTTTAAAAGTAAGTACGCTTAAAAAAATAAATAAAAATTTTAGTTTTTAATTTTTACTATCAAATAATTAGCTATTTATGTGTTATAACGAACTGCTAAAAAGTGATTTCTATTTTTTTAAAGCGGATATTGAATAAAGAATGATTTCTATCACTGAAAATTTTATGGTGAGTTAATAGTGAAATTAACTAACTATTTGTAGCGTGCAATGAAAAAAAGAAAAACTTAAGCTTTTATAAAACATCAAATGTTATTTTCATTTTTATCTAAAAAATACCCTAAATATACAAACCTTATTGTGTAAATGGTTTTAAGTTCATCAAACATTAATAAATATTAATTAAATTTAATAAAATACTTTTTTTGCAAAAATTTATACAGTTATAATGAGATAATTCTTTTTTTTAACTAAGATTATAGTCTTTACTTCTTTAGTTTTATGCGCTGTGTTAACTGATGTGCAGCAAATTTGAATTTATTTTAATAAATAATGAATCGCATAATAGAGAAGTGATTTCAAATTATATGATTGTGATATAATTGTGCAGTGCATCTAAAACTCGACGCATGAGGTATTTTAGAACGTCACTGGGAATATTCATCAATAAGTGCGTTACTCCGCTTTTTAAAAAATCTACTACACTTAAATTGCTGACCGATAAATATCTTCAAAGTCAATTGTTTCATTCACCCAACAATCAGTTACAATTCGCACTCTTATAATGAATTTTTAGTATCCTGTACGATACGTTTGTTAAGTTTTTTCATCTTTTTTAGGTTTTTTCATGTCCATAGACACTTTAGAACAGTCTTCTACTATCACTTTTTCTCAACTCAATCTTGCCCCAGCCTTATTGCAAGCCGTGAGCGAAGTTGGATACGAAGTTCCTTCTCCCATCCAAGCGCAAAGTATCCCTTCTTTAATGGATGGACGGGATTTGCTCGGACAAGCCCAAACGGGGACGGGTAAAACAGCAGCTTTTGCATTACCTTTATTAAGCCGCCTTGATTTAAATTTGGCAGCTCCACAATTATTAGTGTTAACCCCAACCCGTGAATTAGCGATTCAAGTCGCTGAAGCAATGCAGAAATATGCACGTTATTTAAACGGTTTCCATGTGTTGCCTGTGTACGGCGGGCAAGGCATGAGCACTCAATTACGCTCCTTAAAACGTGGCGTTCATGCAGTAGTGGGTACACCTGGACGAATTTTAGACCACTTGCGTCGTGGTACATTACAATTAAATCAATTATCTAGCATTGTATTAGATGAAGCTGACGAAATGTTGCGGATGGGCTTTATCGATGATGTTGAAGAAATTCTCAACCATACGCCTGAAACACGTCAAGTTGCGCTGTTTTCAGCCACTATGCCTGATGAAATTCGGCGAATTGCACGACGGCATTTAAAAAATCCTGTTGAAATCCGTATTCCTTCTAAAACGGTAACTGTTGCAAGTATTAATCAACGTTATTGGCAAGTGTCTGGTATTCATAAAATTGATGCACTGACTCGCATTTTAGAAGTGGAAGATTTTGATGCAATGATTGTCTTCGTGCGCACCAAAACCACAACTGCGGAATTGGCTGAAAAATTGGAAGCACGCGGCTATGGCTGTGCGGCTTTAAATGGCGATATGAGTCAAGTATCGCGGGAAAAAACCATTGAAAACTTGAAAAATGGCAAATTAGATATTGTCATTGCAACAGATGTTGCAGCACGCGGTTTAAATGTGGAGCGTATTTCCCATGTTATCAACTATGATATTCCTACTGATACAGAAGCTTATGTGCATCGTATTGGGCGTACAGGACGCGCAGGACGTAAGGGAGAAGCTATTTTATTCGTCGCCCCGCGTGAGCAACGTTTATTACGCGCCATCGAAAAAGCAACCCGTCAACCTATTACATCAATGCAATTGCCTACGCAGGAAGACATCGCTGATAAACGTTTAATTCAATTTAAACAAACCATTAGCGATACTTTTGAATCACAAGCGGAAGTTTTACCGTTCTTTGAAAATGTGATTGCGAGCTATCAACAAGAGCATAATATTGGTTTAAGCGAAATTGCCTCAGTTTTAGCCTATTTAGTGCAACGTGATAAACCCTTAATTCCTAAGAAAGAGCCTAAGCTGAAAAAAGTGGAAGAGTTTGGTGAAGACCGTGGCGAACGACGTGGACGTTCTGAACGGGGACGCAGTGAACGCTCCGATAGAGGTGAACGCGGAGAGCGGAGCGGCGAAGGTCGTCGTACACGCGAGCGCGAAGAAGTGTTTGCAGAAGACGGTGACAGCGGCGAGCCTAAAAAACGGGTACGCAAGAGTGATTCTGGTCAACGCGGTTTAGAATCTGGCATGGTGCGTTATAGAATTGAAGTGGGTCGCACACATGGCGCGCAACCTAAACACATTGTCGGCGCGATTGCTAATGAAGCGGGTTTAGAAAGCCGTCACATTGGTTATATTGAAATTGGCGATAATTTCAGCACGGTAGATTTACCTGATGGAATGCCCAAAGAAGTTTATAAACACTTGAAAACAGTCTGGGTTTGTGGTCAGCAATTACAATTGCATCCATGGGATGGTAGCAAAGTGAATGCAGATGCTCCCGTCGCTAAACCTAGAAGTAGCCGTCCACCTCGCACAGAGCGTAGTGAGCGGGGAGAACGGGAACGCAGCAGTAGTAGCGGCGAAGGTAAAAAATTTGCGGGTAATCGCGAAGGACGCGAACGCAGTCCAAGCAGTGGAGATACGCCGCATTTTGATGAAAATGCACCGCGTAAATTTAGAAAACGTAGCTAATTAAAGCTCGAGCAAGTATTTGGCAAGCACCAGATAATATTGTTAAATACTTGCTTCCCTCGTTCCAATCATTTCTCGTACTCCAATACAACGTAAATAGGCTGTTTCCAAATTATCGGCGGCAAATTGCTGACAACATTCTGTTGGCGAACCGATAAATTGAATTTTCCCTTCATGTAAAATTGCCAATCTATCACACAAAGCTTCTACATCCGCTAATAAATGGCTGCTGAAAAATAAGCTATGCTGTCGTCGTGCTTTTAATGTTAACAAATACTGTTTTAAATACGCCCGCGCTTTGGGGTCTAGCCCGCTCATCGGTTCATCTAAAATTAGCAAGGGCTTAGCGACTAGGAAACAGGCAATTAAGCCGAGTTTTTGGGTCATGCCTTTGGAATAAGTGCGCACTAATTGTTTTAACGCGGTTACGTCTAAATCTAATTGTTCACATAATTGCTGTGCGTGTTCAATTTGATAAGAAACTTGATGTAATTTTGCAAAATAGCTTAAAAATTCACCGCCTTGCAAATAATACGGTGGTTTAAATAATTCTGGTAAAAATACCAATTTTTCCCGCGCCCGCGCTTCTGTATGCGGCACATCGAGCAGTTTAATTTCCCCTTGCTCAATTTCGCAAAAATCCAAAATACTTTTAATTAGCGTTGTTTTGCCCGCACCATTCGCGCCAACCAACCCCAAAAATTCACCCTGTTGCATTTGTAAATCAAGGGATTGCAACACTAAACGGCGTTGATAAGATTTGATGATATTTTGACAGTGGAGCGCGGGGGGCATG
>CAZKST010000276.1:0-4186 GCA_964555395.1 uncultured Thiotrichaceae bacterium
ATAAAGTGTTAGTTAATAAAGATGTAATAATGATATAGCAAACGCACTATAAAAATGAAAATAACGAATTACATTCTTGTCTGAACCTTAATTTACTGTGTTTCTTGATTAACTTAATGAAAAAATTAAGAAAATTAGATTAATTAAGTAAATTATGGTTCAGACAAAGGTGTTTATTTTGTAGTGCGTTTGTCATCACAAAAAAAAGCACACCACTTCGGAGGGAGGAAATGGTGTGCTTAACCTTAAATCACAGACAAGGAGGTGTTTTAAGTTTGAAAACGTTACTTTTTTACAAGGATAATGCTTTAAAATTATGCCGCTGTTTTCCAAGGTGCGTTTTGGCGCACGGAAGGCCAAATAGGGCTTTCAATGGTCAAGGCTAATTGACGCACTAATTCCAGCATCCCTTCATAACCTGCATAACCAAACTCACGTTCTTGGTTAATGTCTAAGAAAGGAATTTTTGCTTTTAAAGCGGTGTATAAATTCCGTCCGCCTGCAATCAAAATATCGGCTTTGTAATCACGGAATACGCCTAATAATGCGCGGGGATTGCCGTCATCAATCATTTTCGCGTCTTTGCCCATCAATTCACGAATCCGCTCTTTATCTTCTTCTGTAGATTTTTTCGTGCCTGTTGCAACAACCACCATGCCTAAATCTTGTAATGCAGAAATGATTGACCAAGATTTAACGCCGCCCGTGTATAACAATACCCGTTTGCCGTTTAAGCGTTCGCGCCAAGGTTGTAACGCGGCATTAACTCGTTTTTCTTCGCGGGCAATGACTTTTTCTACTCGCTCAGTTAATGCAGGGTCGTTGATGTGTTTAGCAAAATCGCGTAAAGCTTGCGACGTGTCACTGATGCCGTAAAAACTGCCTTCAAACCAAGGAATATTATAGTTTTGCTCCATTTTGCGCGCTACGTTTAACATCGCTTTAGAGCAAACCATCATGGTGACTTCGGCGCGGTGCATGGTTTGTACTTCGTGATAACGGGCATCACCCGATAAAGTGCACAATACCCGCAAGCCAACTTCATCTAATAACGGCAATACATGCCAGAATTCACCCGCAATGTTGTATTCACCAACTAAATTGACATCGTGAATTTTTTCAATGCCGCGTTTTTTAGCAGCAGCAAGGGCTTTTTCGGATAAAGGTTCAGGTTCACGCGTACCGACTACATATTTCAGCATCGCTTCGCCTGCAATTCGGTTACCTAAGTTTTTAGTGCCGTAGAAACCCGCACAATCAACAGGCACAACAGGCACACCCCAGCGGGTTTCTGCTGATTTACAAACCGCTTCGAAATCATCGCCAATTAAGGCAGTTACGCAAGTGCTATAAACAAAAACCGCAGCAGGGCTATAGTTCTCTACCGCTTGTTTAATGGAGTGAAATAGCCGTTTTTCGGCTGAACCCATCACAATGTCATTTTCTGTTAAATCGGTCGTCATTCCGAGGCGATATAAGGTTGCGCCCGATGAACGTGTTCCACGGTTATCCCATGAATTACCCGCGCAGGCGATTGGACCATGCACAATGTGAGCAACATCGGCAATCGGTAACAAGGCGATTTGCGCACCATCGAAAGAACATCCCCCTGCGGTTGCGCCGGGTTTAGGTTTTGAACATCCTGATTTTTCTTTCTTATTGTGATTACAGGCGGGTTCGTCGAGTAATTGTGCAATGTCTTTGGCTTTCATTCGTCTGCGACTCCACAAAGGTTAAATTTACGCCGTGGGGAAAGTTTAGGCTAACTATGCAATTCTAAAACCAGTTTTTAAATAGCTGATTTTAATATTAATTCACAAGAATAACTTATGTGATAAAACTTACAAAGCGCGTAGGAAACAGTGTTTAATGTATATTGAATAACACAATTTAGCCAACTATTTGTAATTCAATTATTTTCCTACTTTTACATTCAACAATTGTTTGACAGAAAATTGTGATTTGTCATAAATCATTAATTATATTGTCATATTGTACTTTTACACTAATTCTGGAAATTATTAAAAATAAATAAGGAGTTAGTATGTCATTTCTTCGCTCGGCAGGTTTTTTGTTAATTTTATGCAGTCATTTGAGTTATGCCGTTGAATTTACCAATCATCTTGGAATGCAATTTAAAACAATCCCAGTTGGCACTTTTATGATGGGAAGCTGCAAAGCGGCTGACACTGAGCCACCTAAACCCCTGAATTTTTTGGAAGGAATGCAGGCTGATCCTGAAGCTTTAAATTATGAATTTCCTGCGCATCAAGTGACTTTAAATAAAACTTTTCAAATGGCAATTCATGAAGTGACTTTAGAGTTATTTCAAAAATTTATGAAAAGTTATGATAAAGGTTCTGAGTTATTAGCTTTTGATGAATTTAATCAATACAACGGTTTAGGTCGTCCTGTTGTGTATATTAACTGGAATGATGTTAAAGCTTTTATTGATTGGTTAAATAAAACAAAGCCTGCAAGTGATACTGGCATTTATCGTTTACCAACAGAAGCCGAATGGGAATATGCTGCACGGGCGGGCACAAAAACCGCGTATTGGTGGGGCAATAGTTTAGAAATGGACAAAGCCAATTGTGTTGGTTGTGATACTCAATGGGGCGGTGAGCAAAGTTCCAAAGTGGGACAATTTCCTGCTAACCCTTTTGGTTTATACGATATGAATGGCAATGTTGGCGAATGGTTAGAAGACTGCTGGCATAACAACTATCTTGATGCACCGCATGATGGTAGTGCATGGATGATGAAATTATGCGCTGGGCATGTGATTCGGGGCGGCGCGTGGTCAAATCCACCGTGGTCAGTCCGTTCAGCGGCGCGCAACTGGAATGCAAGCGAACACCGAGATTTTAATATCGGTTTTAGAGTTGTGCGAGAAGAAACAACCAAATAAGACAATAGTTTAAAATTGTTTTAATCAATAGAGTTTACGAATATGAAAAAATCAACTTTACTTATTTCTATACTTTTTAGTGTGGGAATGATGACATTTACGTTAGAAACCTTGGCTTCTCGCCCAACCGACATTAATTATGTAGCTAAGAAAGTAACCACTTTTGGGAGTGAATATCGCGAATACGCCGTACGCTGTTCAGATGGTAATGCAAAGACAATTACCGCATGGGAGCAGCGCACAAAATGGTGTATTGGCTTAACCAATCAATGCCTTGCTAACCAGCTAGAAGCTGCAACCACGGCTTGTGGCGGTTAAGGATTTAATTTTTGAGGATTATTTATGAGCAGTCAGACACTTACAAATTTTTTAAATAAAATTGCTGCGATTGTGCAGCAAAATTCACATCATCGTTACGTTGTCGCGATTGATGGGACAAGTGCAGAAAACAATGTGATTCCACACAATGGTTTTCATGCTAAATTGCAAAAGTTAACAGAACACGGTAAAGAAACAGTCGGCGAAGTTTTACCTTTTTACTATGTTTCTACTTTAGCGGGACATGATTGGCAAGCCAAGCGTGATTTGTTAATTGCCTCGTTAAAAGATAAAGGTTTAGCCACTGCTTAGCCGTTTTGTTGTGCATTTTTAGTCTTTTCAGGCGGGTTTATTTGCCCGCCTCCCGCCTATTGAAATCTTTCCTTTACGACTTATACAAGCGTTTTCTGTCTTTTCAATTCCAGAGGTTTAATCATGGCAAAGTTTTTACACACAATGATTCGCGTGTTAGATTTGGATAAATCCATCGCGTTTTATCAACAGGCATTAGGGTTTAACGTGACCGCACGCAAGGAATTTAGTGATTTTACGCTGGTTTATTTGGGGAGTTCGGAAAGTCCTGTGGAGTTGGAATTGACATTAAATCATGGTCGCACAGAGCCTTATACGCACGGTAGCGGTTATGGGCATATTGCGGTAGCGGTGGCGGATGTGGATGCAGAGTATGCGCGGTTTAACGCTTTAGGTTTTGCGCCGCGTGATGTGGTGGAATTTAAGCAAGGCAATGAATTATTAGCTAAATTCTTTTTTGTCAAAGACCCTGATGGTTATGAAATTGAAGTGCTGCAAAGCATGGGGCGATATAGTTAATTTTGTTTGAACCGTAATTCACTTAATTTGCTTGATTAACAGAATTAAGAAAGTTAAGTGAATTAAGGTTCAGACCCAATTTTCAAAACGTAAGCCTTCAATTCTTTCAAACTCTTTTAAATTATT
>CAZKST010000277.1:0-4112 GCA_964555395.1 uncultured Thiotrichaceae bacterium
GCAAAATGGTTTCTAAAACCCGCACTAATGTGCGCCGCGTGCCGCGTTTTGCCGCTGGGCTGACGTTCTCATTAGTTAAAATCGGTTTAGAAAATTCTAAATACCAGTCACAATATTCATTCCAAGTAAATTCATATAAGTTACTCGCCATCAAATCAAAGCGATACGCTTTAATATGTTGATTCACTTGCTCTTCTGTTTGCTGCAAGAGGGAAATAATCCAGCGGTCAGCTAAGGATAATTCTACTTCTTCGCTGTCTAAACCAACGTCTTGCCCTTCGGTATTCATCAGCACATAACGGGTTGCATTCCACAATTTATTGCAGAAATTGCGATTGCCTTCAATGCGATTGAGGTCAAAACGCACATCGCGCCCCATGGTTGCGAGTGAGGCGAACGTGAAGCGCAACGCATCCGTGCCGTAGGCGGGAATGCCGTCGGGGAATTGTTGGCGGGTTTGTTTTTCAATTTTGGGTGCCATTTCAGGCTGCATTAAACCCGTCGTGCGTTTGGCGACAAGAGCCTCTAAAGAAACGCCGTCAATTAAATCTAAGGGGTCAAGCACGTTACCCTTAGATTTAGACATTTTTTGTCCTTCAGAATCACGGACTAAGCCATGAATATACACTTCTTTAAACGGCACTTCGCCCATAAATTTGCAGCCCATCATAATCATCCGCGCCACCCAGAAGAAAATGATGTCGAAACCTGTCACTAAAACACTGGTCGGGTAGAACGTTTTTAAGCGTTCAGTTTGTTCAGACCAACCAAGCGTAGAAAAAGGCCATAAAGCAGAGGAAAACCAAGTATCTAATACGTCTTCATCTTGTTTAAGCGGTACGCCAGCGGGTAATTGGTAGCGGGTGCGTACATCGTTTTCATCGTAACCGACAAATACATTGCCTGCGTCGTCATACCATGCGGGAATGCGGTGTCCCCACCAAATTTGACGACTGATACACCAATCTTGAATGTTATTCATCCAATCGTAATAAGTTTTTGTCCAGTTTTCAGGCACAAAGCGTACTTTGCCTTGCTCAACCACTTTAATGGCTTCTTCAGCTAATGGCGCGACTTTAACGTACCATTGGTCAGTTAAAAATGGCTCGATAATCGTGCCGCTGCGGTCGCCGCGAGGTACTTTTAATTTGTGCGGTTTAATTTCAACCAATAAACCCGCTTGCTCAAAATCAGCAACGAGTTGTTTACGCGCCACAAATCTATCCATGCCTTGATAAGCACGCGGCGCGTTTTCATTGATTTTGGCATCAATGGTAAAAATGTTAATCATGGGCAAATTATGGCGTTTACCGACTTCATAGTCGTTAAAATCATGCGCGGGCGTGATTTTTACGCAGCCTGTGCCAAATTCGCTGTCGACGTATTCATCAGCAATAATCGGAATGGTGCGCCCTGTAAATGGCAATTCGACTTGTTTGCCGATTAAATGTTGATAACGCTCATCTTTAGGATTCACCGCCACGGCGGTATCGCCGAGCATGGTTTCTGGGCGGGTGGTCGCGACCACTAAACTGTCTTGACTACCAACGATAGGATAGCGTAGCAGCCACATATTGCCGTTTTCTTCTTCAGAATTGACTTCTAAATCGGAAACCGCCGTGTGAAACACCGTATCCCAGTTGACTAAAC
This sequence comes from uncultured Thiotrichaceae bacterium, assembly GCA_964555395.1. GTDB lineage: Bacteria > Pseudomonadota > Gammaproteobacteria > Beggiatoales > Beggiatoaceae > CAZKST01. Next base: position 1,651 of record CAZKST010000277.1, read on the forward strand.
GTTTACCGCGATAGATTAAACCTTCTTCGTATAAGCGTACGAAAACTTCTTTAACCGCATTGGACAAGCCTTCGTCCATTGTGAAACGCTCAGTTTCCCAATCAACGGATGCGCCCATCCGCCGCAATTGGCGCGTGATATGTCCGCCCGATTGGGCTTTCCATTCCCACACTTTAGCGATAAATTTTTCACGTCCTAAACTATGGCGCGACATACCTTGTGCGCCGATTTGCCGCTCGACCACCATTTGCGTGGCGATGCCCGCGTGGTCTGTGCCTGCTTGCCATAAGGTGTTATGCCCATTCATCCGATGATAACGGATTAATAAATCCATTAAAGTATCTTGAAAAGCATGTCCCATGTGCAGCGTGCCGGTGACGTTAGGCGGTGGAATCATGATGCAATAGGGTTCGCCTTGTCCTGACGGCGCAAAATAGCCTTTTTGTTCCCAGTGGTTATACCAGTGTTGTTCAATAGATTGAGGGTTATACGCTTTTTCCATGTTAATTGTCTTTGCTTTAGAGGGTTGGAAAAAATTGGAGGAAATTATAAAAATGCGTGACGGAGTCATAACGACTCGCGAATGGGTATCGTGAAATCCTAATTTATAGAACAGCTTATCATTTTTTAGTAGCGATGATACATATCCGCCCTGTCTATGTTCTACGAATGAAACGATAAGACTAACAAAACAATGAAAAGGTTGCAAAGAAAACCTATTATCTAAGTTTCAAACAACAAGAGGGGAAGCATTGATAAAGTTAAATGAGAAGTGTTTTTTAAATGGTTGTTTTAGTAATTTGGATTTTACGAAATTTTAAAAATAGTTTTTTTGCTTAAAAATGAATTTGATTTTTAATTTAAGTTTAAAAAAAATAAAGCATCCATCAATAATAAGATTTGAGCAACAAACTAATATGTTGAAAGAACAAAGCTGCTAGATTTTTTTAAACCTAGAAGCTCAGTCTATCCTACATGCCTACATGGGATTTAATCCGCTAGTGCATATCCACCGCACGCACCCACATCACCGCGCCTTCTTCCACAGGGACTTCTTTACCTTCAGGATTTTTTAACGGTTTATCACCCTCTAATAAAGCAGCAAATCCCCACCAACCTGCACGCGGGAAGCTATAACTAAAAACGCCTTGTCCGTCAGCTTTAATAACTTGGGTAATAAAAGGAGCAGAAGGGGGAGTCACTTGTTTATCACGGTTAAAAAATTCTACTTCTAACGTGGCAAAAGGCACAGGCTTGCCGTGTTTTTTAACAACGCCGCGAAAACTATTACCCGTCCATAAACCATAAGGGCGCACTAACGGCTCAATTTCCACTGGAAAACCGACCATTGCATCCCAGCCCGTTTCTGCTTCAAACGCATCTACCACTACTTTTGTATAATGAATAATCATTTTTTCTTCAGCGGCTTCCCAATAAGGCGCAGGCTCAATATAAAAAATGTAATCACTGGGATGCGGTGGAACAAAACTTAATTGATATGCCATTTTGTCTGCTTGCTTATTAACCTTTAGCAAATTGGTTAAATCCCGTTTTATGCCGTCATTTAAAACCCCAATTTGCACAGGCTTTCCCATTTCCATAATAGGGGATTGTTCCATTGGATGGGTAAATAGGATTTCTAAAGTGACTGATTTTGCAGTTTTTTCATTCACAATATCTTCATTAGGAATCAAAACTTGAAAATGTGCATATACAGGATTTATCCCTGTAATAACAAAGCAATTAAGTAAACAAATAAAAGGTAAAATGTTATTTTTCATTTAAAATCAAACCCATAATAAAAAAATAAATGGCACTAACCTTGCTTAAAATAAAGAAAGCATAAAAATTATGGTACACAGTATTTAAATAATCAACTTTGCTGCAATCTCTCATTATTATAAAAACTTGCAAAAAAGGACAACTGTAGGATGTAACTAAAATGACCAGAAAACTTTGCACTCCATTTCTTATCGCCTTGTTCTTTACAATCAGCTATATCAATGTTTCTGCAATTTCTCAAGAAGAAAAGCAAACATTGCAACAATTGTTATCTTTTAATTTAGAGGAATTAATGGAAGTAAAATTTATTCCTTCTAAAACCGCAAAACATCGTAATAATAGCTCACATAAAAGTTATTTTTATAAAAGCTTTATTTCAAGAGAAATAAACGGTTAATTATTATGAGATATTTCTACGCAACCAGCGAATAAGAAAAGCTAAGCTAATAAATGTTATTGGTAAGAAAAATAGAAATACTGCACCTAATGCAATCAGTTGATTTTCTGTTAATTTAAGTTGTACATCTTTTTTAGTCTTGGTAGGGATTTCAATAAAATTATCTTCTTTAGTCAACCAGTGAACCATACGCATTCCTAAGGTTAAATTTCCACTGTTGTTTAAATAAGTATTCGATAAAAAATCGCCATCGCCGATTAGGGCAATTCTTTGTTCTTTTAAA
>CAZKST010000278.1:0-2555 GCA_964555395.1 uncultured Thiotrichaceae bacterium
AAATTGTCAGGATAAAGAAAGTATTTGCATTGCTTTAAGCGTCAAAATAACTTTTTTGCATAATTTCTATTATAATAAAGATATTTCATTAAAAAATTTACAAAATACCTTTTATAGATTCAGGAATTCATGTGAGTACCATCATCAAAAATGATGGATTTCCCTTGATATATTTGATATTACAAATATCTATAATCAACCCTATTACTCAGGTTTAAAACATTGGTTATTGACAACTGTGTAGTAAACACACTTGTTTTTGACCATTTATCCTTTTTTGTCTCACTTTATGCTAATGTAGTCTATTTGTCATTAGCTAAAATATGCGGATATATGTATGCAAAGCTATGCTTATCCTTTGCTCGAACAAATTCAAACGCCCGCCGATTTACGTCAATTGTCTGAAGCACAATTACCCGAGTTAGCTGCTGAGTTACGGCAGTTTTTATGGGAATCTATCAGTCAAACTGGAGGTCATTTATCCTCTAATCTAGGCACAGTAGAGCTGACGATTGCCTTACATTATTTATACGATACGCCGCACGACCGTTTAGTGTGGGATGTCGGACATCAAAGTTATCCTCATAAAATTTTGACGGGGCGACGGACTCAAATGCCCAGTTTACGGCAAAAAAATGGAATTTCAGGATTCCCGCGCCGTGATGAAAGTGAATATGATACTTTTGGTGTAGGACATTCTAGCACGTCTATTAGCGCAGCATTGGGAATGGCAATTGCGGCTAAACGTTTAAACAGTGACCGTAAATGTGTTGCCATCATTGGCGATGGGGCAATGACCGCAGGCATGGCATTTGAAGCCATGAATCATGCCGCAGAAACGGATGCTAATTTATTAGTGATTTTAAATGATAATGATATGTCCATTTCGCCTAACGTCGGCGGTTTATCAAATTATTTAGCTAAAATCCTCAGCAGTCCGTTTTATTCTTCCATTCGCGAAGGTAGCAAACAATTATTGCAAAAAATTCCTTCAGTGCGTGAATTAGCACGGCGCACAGAAGAACATGTGAAAGGTATGGTAATCCCCGGCACTTTGTTTGAGGAGTTAGGTTTTAACTATATCGGTCCTATTGATGGGCATGATTTGCCGACTTTGTTAGTCACCTTGCGCAATATGAAAAATTTAGGCGGACAGCAGTTTTTACATGTTGTCACTAAAAAAGGCAAAGGCTATGCCGTCGCTGAGGAAGACCCCTGTGTTTATCACGGTGTCACGGCATTTGACCCTGCAACGGGTAAAATGGCGAAAAAAGCCAGTGCAGCCCCCACTTATACCCAAATTTTCAGTGATTGGTTGTGTGATATGGCGGCAGCGGATGACAAATTGATAGGCATCACGCCCGCCATGCGTGAAGGTTCAGGTTTAGTTAAATTTTCTCAGCAATATCCTAAACGTTATCTGGATGTTGGCATTGCCGAACAACACGCGGTCACCGTCGCAGCAGGCATTGCGTGCGAAGGTTTAAAACCTGTTGTCGCGATTTACTCCACCTTTTTACAACGCGCTTATGACCAATTAATTCACGATGTGGCGATTCAAAAATTGCCCGTCCTGTTTGCCATTGACCGTGGCGGCGTTGTTGGTGCAGATGGCGCGACCCATGGCGGATTTTTTGATTTAAGCTACTTACGCAGCGTTCCCAATTTAGTCGTCATGACTCCGAGCGATGAAAACGAATGCCGCCAAATGTTAACCACAGGGTTCAAACTTGACCAACCCGCCGCCGTCCGTTATCCACGCGGCAATGGCATTGGTATTGAAGTTAGCAGTGAATTAACCACCCTTCCTATTGGTAAAGCGGAATTCCGCCGCCAAGGAAAACAAATTGTATTCCTCGTCTTTGGCACATTACTACACACTGCATTATCTGCGGCTGAACAACTCAATGCCAGCGTTGTCAATATGCGCTTTGTCAAACCATTAGATGTAGAAATGGTATTAAACATGGCAAAAAGCCATGAACTCATTGTTACGCTTGAAGAAAATGTCATCATGGGTGGGGCTGGCAGTGCAGTAAATGAAACACTTCATGCTAACGGAATCAGTGCATCTGTGCTAAATTTAGGATTGCCTGATCACTTTTTAGAGCACGGGACACAAACGGAAATTTTAGCCGATTGTGATTTAGATGTTGCAGGCATTGTGCGCTCCGTCACTCGGCGATTAAACCAATTAAAACCAACCAGTTATTTAACCAGTGTAACCGCTTAAATTTCCCGTTTTAATGCCTGCAAAGGTATCTATAGACGCTCTAAAGAGTTTATTTTATCTTTAGAGTGGTCGATAGATACCTTTAGTTATTTTTGAGAGGACGTTTTTGAATGAATAAACCGTTAAACATCATGCCTGATGTGCAAAGCAGCGTAGATACCCGCCAAATTGCCATTAACAAAGTCGGAATTAAGAGCTTAAAACACCCTATCCGCGTTCGTGACAGGCAACAAGAACAAATGACGATTGCCGAATTTAACATGTACGTCAATTTGCCGCACGACTGCAAAGGCACGCACATGTCGCGCTTCATTGAAATTCT
>CAZKST010000278.1:2655-4099 GCA_964555395.1 uncultured Thiotrichaceae bacterium
TTATGTCCTTGCTCTAAAAAAATTTCTGAATATGGCGCGCACAATCAACGCTCGCACGTCACGATTACCGCGACGTTTGTAGAAACTGTTTGGATTCAAGATATTATTGACTTAGTAGAAGCCCAAGCCTCCAGTGAACTCTTTGGCTTACTCAAACGCTCAGACGAAAAACAAGTAACTGAACGTGCTTATGAAAACCCCAAATTTGTAGAAGACATGGTGCGCGATGTTGCCGCCCAATTAAACAAACACAACGGCGTAAAATCCTACTGTGTTGAAGCAGAAAATTTTGAATCTATTCATAATCATTCGGCTTATGCCTTGATTGAACACGACAAAATGCTCGATTTGTTATAATTCAACTATCTGTCAAGTGGCGAACTTGACAGATATTTCCAACATATCCCCTCATGCACACAACCGCACATTCTCCCCTGTTAATCATCGGCGCATCTTGGGTCGGTGATATGTTAATGGCACAAAGTTTATTAAAAGTGCTTAAACAACAACAACCTGATTTAGCTATTGATGTCCTCGCCCCCCAATGGAGCGCAGGCTTATTGCAACGTATGCCTGAAGTTCGCCATGCGATTGGCGCGGACTTAGCCCACGGGGCTTTTGCATGGACGCGCCGCCGCCAATTGGGATTAGAACTACGCCAAGCCCATTACCAACACGCCATCGTGTTACCGAATTCATGGAAATCCGCATTAATTCCCTTCTGGGCAAATATTCCGCGCCGCACGGGTTTTTTAGGCGAATGGCGATTCGGCTTACTCAATGATTGGCGCAGTAAAAATAAACACACTTTACCGCGCACCGTTGACCAATTTGTCGCTTTAGCGTTTGATGCTAATCATCCTTATGCGCAAGATTTACGCGAAGCAACTTGGATACCCTATCCACAATTAACAGCCCAACCCGCCGACGACTTACTTGCGCGTTTAAAAATTGAGTATCAAGCAGAAAAACCCTTATTAATTCTCTGTGCGGGCGCAGAATACGGCGAAGCAAAACGCTGGTTAGCGGAACATTTTGCAAGCGTTGCGCGGCAAAAATTAGCAGAAGGCTGGCAAATTTGGCTGATTGGCTCAAACAAAGACCACGCAATTAGTCAACAAATTATTGATTTAGCAGGTGGCGGACTAAATTTATGCGGACGCACTCAATTAGCGGATGCGGTAGATTTAATGGCATTAGCAACCCAAATTATCAGCAACGATTCGGGATTAATGCACGTTGCGGCTGCCTTACAAAAACCCCTGATTGCAATTTTTGGCTCGTCTAGCCCACAAATGACTCCACCTTTAACCGATAAAGCCAAAATACTTTGGTTAAATTTACCGTGCAGTCCTTGCTTTAAACGACAATGTCCTTTAAAACATTTAAATTGTTTAAAACACATTACGCCTGAAATGGTGCTTGCTGAATTTTAGAAAACTAT
>CAZKST010000279.1:0-4083 GCA_964555395.1 uncultured Thiotrichaceae bacterium
TACTTTTAAATAAATCTTTTTCTTCTGCTAAAATTGAGAGTTGTTTTTTAGTTTCTTCAATGCTTTTCTCTAGCTTAAATTTTACAGAAGCATCAGTTTCTAAAATTAATGCTCTTTTTAAAGCTGCAAGTTTTTCTTGGCATAAAGTGTATGATTCTTGATAAGATGATGACATATTATTTTTCTCCATAAAAAAACAACAAAAATTTTAATCTATTTCCAATACAATCTAAAGTAAATTATTTTGTAGTGTTATTCTCTTGTGCATCTCTGCTCCGCAAAAACACAGTGTAAGCGAGTATTTTTTGTTATACTCAATATTCTTAATTATCCGACTACTCCTCAATGGTATTTAATTAAAACATCTGCAAGATAGCAATTGTTGCTCAACCCTCGTTTTTTTGTATTTAAAACAGTATTTTATGCGGAAAAACAAACAACCTAATGTAAATACACATGGCTATTCAAATTGCAATTAATCACTTAACGCGCTACACCTACGACAAGCCTATTTCCATGTCTCCGCATGTCGTGCGGTTGCGTCCCGCACCTCATACGCGCACCCCAATTTTAGCGTATTCGTTAAATATTGAACCTAAAGAACACTTTATCAACTGGCAACAAGACCCGTTTGGCAATTACCATGCGCGCATCGTTTTTCCCAATAAGGTTAAAGAGTTTTCAGTAGAAGTTGATTTAGTCGCTGATATGACAGTGATTAATCCTTTTGATTTCTTTATTGAAGAATATGCAGAAGAATTTCCTTTCACTTATGAAGAGAAATTAGCTAAAGAATTATTGCCCTATTTAGAAATCACTGAATGGGGACCTGAGTTAATGCAATTTTTAACGCGCATTGACCGTACACCGCGCCGTATGATTGATTTCTTAGTTGACCTCAATCGCTTAATTTGGCAAGAATTGAAATACAACATTCGGATGGAACCCGGCGTACAAACCTGTGAAGAAACGTTGACCATTAAAAGCGGTTCTTGTCGCGATTTTTCGTGGCTGTTTGTACAAGCTTTACGGCATGTCGGTTTAGCAGCGCGTTTCGTTTCTGGCTATTTAGTGCAATTAACCGCTGATGTGAAATCTTTAGATGGCCCTTCAGGTCCCGAACAAGATTTCACCGATTTACACGCATGGACTGAGGTTTATGTGCCCGGTGCGGGCTGGATTGGCTTAGATGCGACTTCAGGCTTATTTGCGGGCGAAGGACATATTCCATTAGCGTGTACGCCTGATTATGGCAACGCCGCGCCCATTACAGGGTTAATTGATGAGTGTGAAACTGAATTTTATTATCACAATGAAGTGCGCCGTTTCCACGAAGACCCACGAGTCACAAAACCCTATACTGAAGAGCAATGGTTGGCAATTGACGCGCTCGGTAAGAAAATTGATAAAGAATTACAACAACATGACGTACGTTTAACGATGGGCGGTGAGCCGACTTTCGTTTCTATCGACGACATGGACGGCGCAGAATGGAATACTGCCGCGTTAGGGCCCACAAAACGGATTTTAGCGGGTAATTTATTGAAACGTTTGCGTAACCGTTTTGGTAAAGGCGGCTCTTTACATTACAGTCAAGGCAAATGGTATCCGGGTGAAGAAGTGCCGCGCTGGTCATTGGGCTGTTTCTGGCGTAAAGATGGCGTAGCAATTTGGCGCGATGAAAAATTAATCGCCGATGAAACCCAAAAATCTTATTTTGATACTGAGCACGCCGAGCAATTCAGTAAACAATTAGCCAATCGTCTGGGCTTGCGTACTGATTACGTCGTGCCCGCGTTTGAAGATACGCTGTATTATTTGTGGAAAGAATCCCAAGTTCCGACCAATATTGACCCCAAAACGGCGAAAATCAAAGACGATTTAGAACGCAAACGCATTGCGCGGGTATTGTCACGCGGTTTAGATAAAGCCAGCGGCTATATTTTACCTTTGCGCTGGAATTATGGCGTGTATGGCGGTGGCAGTTGGTACAGCGCGCCGTGGCGTTTCCGTCGCGGGGAATTGTATTTAATTCCGGGTGACTCGCCTGTTGGTTTACGTTTACCTTTAGATTCATTACCTTGGGTTGATTTAGATAAACGCGAATATTATGAAGAGCGCAGTTTATTTGAAGAAACGTATCAATTAACAGACGATATGCACGGCGAAATTGCACATCGTTATACCCAATATTTTGAAACTCATCCAGCACATAGTGACCAAATTCACGAACAACCGTTTGCTGATGTTGACAACGCTCAAACAGCAGATAAAGCGCAAGTAAAACGTGTTGAAGAAGTCTATGCCGAAGTGCCGCACACTGCGTTATGCGTAGAAGCACGGCAAGGGTTTATTTACATTTTCTTACCGCCTTTAACCCAATTAGAGCATTATTTAGATTTAGTTGCGTGCATTGAAATGACCGCGAAAGATTTAAATATGCCTGTGTTCTTAGAAGGTTATGAACCGCCTAAAGATAATCGTTTAGGACGTTTCGCAATTACGCCTGACCCTGGTGTAATTGAAGTGAATATTCATCCTGCGGCTTCATGGGCGGAATTAGTACACAATACAAATACTTTGTATGAAGAAGCGTACTATAGCCGTTTAGGCACAGAAAAATTCATGCAAGACGGACGGCATACAGGCACAGGCGGTGGTAATCACGTTACCCTTGGTGGCGCAACGCCTGCGGATAGCCCGATGTTACGCCGTCCTGATTTGTTAAGAAGTTTAATCACTTATTGGCAACATCACCCCAGTTTATCCTATTTATTCTCAGGGATGTTTATTGGTCCCACCAGTCAAGCTCCCCGCGTCGATGAAGCCCGCAATGAAAGCTTGTATGAATTAGAAATTGCCTTCCAACGGATGCCAGACGGTGAAGTTGCCGCGCCTTGGTTAGTTGACCGCTTATTGCGTCACTTATTAGTTGATTTAACAGGAAATACCCACCGCGCAGAATTCTGTATCGACAAACTCTATTCTCCTGACAGCTCTACAGGGCGTTTAGGTTTATTAGAAATGCGCGCTTTTGAAATGCCACCGCATCCCCGCATGAGCTTGATGCAAATGCTGTTATTGCGGGCATTGGTCATGCGTTTCTGGAAAAATCCGTACAAATTCCCATTAGTTCGCTGGGGCACGGAATTACACGACCGTTTCTTGTTACCGCATTTTATCCGCGAAGACATCAAGCAAATCGTTGGTGAATTACAAGCCGCTGGCTATCCTTTCCAACTGGATTGGTTTGACCCCTTCTTCGAGTTCCGTTTCCCCCATTACGGCTCAGTGAATATGGGACATGTCCATTTAGAAATGCGAATGGCGATTGAACCATGGCACGTTTTAGGCGAAGAAGCGACTTCACAAGGCACAGCACGCTTTGTGGATTCCTCCGTTGAACGTATACAAGTCAAATTAACTGGCTTAACTGATTCGCGCTATGTCTTGGCATGTAACGGACGCACTGTGCCGTTGACTAACACAGGCGTACATGGTGAATACGTTGCAGGCGTGCGTTATCGCGCATGGCAACCGCCTTCTGCCTTGCATCCAACGATTCCAGTGCATGTGCCCTTAGTGTTTGATTTAATTGACACATGGAACGGACGCTCAGTTGGTGGTTGTACTTATCACGTTTCTCACCCCGGCGGACGCTCATATAACGACTTCCCAATTAATGCGAATGCCGCGGAAGCGCGTCGGGTTTCTCGTTTTGACAACTTTGGACACACCCCCGGCTGGCACAAAGCCCCTGAATGGTTCCAAGGCTTGGCAGGTTTTTATCCAGAAGGCAGCAATTTAGGCAGTTATCCCATTCCTAAACCAGAGCCAAATCCTGAATATCCGTACACTTTAGATTTAAGACGGCAGTCTTAAATTTTTTAAGGTGAGGTAAAGAAAAAAGCGAGCTGAGTGGCTCGCTTTTTTTATGGTTTAAATCAGGATTGAGTGCAAATCATTTTTAACAGTGAGTGTGCTTTTATTTTATATATAGCAAAACTCTAATTCACATAATTAACACAACTTCCTTAATTTTTAAGGCTTAAAATTAGGTTAATTATAAAAATTAAGTCCATT
>CAZKST010000280.1:0-4079 GCA_964555395.1 uncultured Thiotrichaceae bacterium
CTATATAAACAAATGCACTACAAAATAAACACCTTGTCTGAACCATAATTTACTTAATTTTTATAATTCACATAATTGAAAATATTGAAAATTATGTTAATTGTGCGAACCCATTCTACGGGTTTCTTTCATTCAACTGCGTAACTTCTAATTGCATTTCATTAGTTGCCTAGTAAAATCATTCTTTTCCTGAATTCTAGCCTGTCATTACCTGCGAACCGCATAACAACACGCTATAATAGCCTTTTTCTTGTGTTAGGAACTTGATGATTTTCATGAAAACCATTGCTCAACGTATTGCTGACGAACTTGCCGTCAAGCCAGAACAAGTCGCCGCCGCTATCGCTTTATTGGATGAAGGCGCGACCGTCCCTTTTATCGCTCGCTATCGTAAGGAAGTGACAGGGGGACTTGATGATACTCAATTACGCACCCTAGAAGAAAGAATGCGTTATTTGCGGGAATTGGATGAACGACGCGAGGCAATTTTAGCCAGCATCCGCGAACAGGATAAATTAACGCCCGAATTAGAAAATGCGATTCAGGATGCCGACACTAAAACCCGTTTAGAAGATTTGTATTTGCCTTATAAACCTAAACGCCGCACTAAAGCCCAAATTGCCCGCGAAGCAGGTTTAGCTCCCTTAGCTTTTGATTTGTTAGCTAATCCCACCTTAAATCCTGAACAAACGGCTGTGCAATATGTCGCCGAAGATAAGGGCGTGAAAGACGTTAAAGAAGCCTTAGACGGTGCGCGCCAAATCTTAATGGAGCATTTCGCAGAAAATGCAGAATTATTGGGCAAATTGCGTGAATATTTATGGGAAAATGCGCTGTTAGTTTCAAAAGTGGTTGAAGAGAAAAAAGCCGAAGCCGCGAAATTTACCGATTATTTTGAATATAGTGAAGCCTTAAAAAATACCCCGTCACATCGTGCTTTAGCCTTGTTTAGAGGACGCAATGAGGGGTTATTGCGTTTAACGATTCAAGTGCCCAATGAAGAAGATAGCAGTATCACTCACCCATGCGAGGTGATGATTGCCCAGCAATTTGCTGTGAGTAATCAACAACGTGCTGCCGATGCGTGGTTACTGGATAGCGTGCGTTGGGCATGGAAATTTAAAGTGCGCTTGCATTTAGATTCTGAATTATTCTTGCATTTGCGTGAATTAGCTGAGCAAGAAGCGATTAAAGTATTTGCCAGCAATTTACATGACTTATTACTCGCGCCCCCCGCAGGACAACGCGCAACGCTGGGCTTAGACCCTGGTTTGCGGACGGGGGTTAAATACGCAGTGGTGGATACCACAGGAAAATTAGTCAGTCATGGCACAATTTACCCACACGCGCCTAAAAATGACTGGCAAGGGGCAATCAAAGTATTAGCCGCCGTCATTCAAAAGCATCATGTTGAATTAATTAGTATTGGTAATGGCACTGCCTCGCGTGAAACTGACCGTTTAGTGATGGATTTATTAAAACAACATGCTGAGATCAAAGCGACTAAAATTGTAGTTTCCGAGGCGGGAGCATCGGTTTATTCTGCGTCTGAATTAGCGGCGCAAGAATTCCCAGATTTAGATGTTTCCATTCGTGGCGCGGTGTCCATCGCTCGCCGTTTACAAGACCCGCTTGCTGAATTAGTTAAAATTGATCCTAAATCTATTGGGGTGGGTCAATATCAACATGATGTGAATCAAACTCAACTGGCGCGTACTTTAGATGCCATTATTGAGGATTGCGTGAACGCCGTTGGGGTTGATGTCAATACTGCTTCAGTTGCGTTATTAAGTCATGTTTCTGGTTTAAACCAAACACTTGCTAAAAATATTGTCAGCTATCGTGATGAGCATGGCGCATTTAATAACCGTGAAAAATTAAAAGCTGTTCCCCGTTTAGGTGATAAAACTTTTGAACAAGCCGCTGGCTTTTTACGCATTAATCAAGGGGATAATCCGCTAGATGCTTCTGCGGTTCACCCTGAAGCCTATCCGCTAGTAGAAAGAATTTTAACCGACTGTCAAAAACCGATTAAAGTATTGCTCGGAGACAGTCAATTTTTACGCTCTCTCGACCCTCGTCGTTTTATTGATAACCAATTTGGTCTACCCACTGTGAATGATATTTTAAAAGAATTAGAAAAACCTGGACGCGATCCACGCCCTGAATTTAAAGCTCCTACTTTTAAAGAAGGTGTAGAAAGTTTAAATGATTTACAAGCGGATATGGTGCTAGAAGGGGTCGTTACGAATGTAACTGATTTCGGCGCGTTTGTTGATATTGGCGTGCATCAAGATGGATTAATCCATATTTCTGCGTTGTCTAAAGAGTATGTTAAACACCCGCGTGATGTGGTTAAAACGGGGGATATTGTTAAAGTCAAAGTGTTAGAAGTAGATTTAACGCGCAAACGGGTTGCTTTAACCCTGAATTTAAATGACAACAGTCGCGATGTTGTTCGCGATACCGCCGCCGCTCCCGAGCGTAAACGTGAACCCCGTCCACAACAGGCGAATACCGCCCGTCCGCCCCGCACTGAACACGATAAAAACAAAACAGGGGCAAGAGAAGGGCAGGCAAAACGCGGCGATAGAAATGATAAAGCGGCACAAGCTGCCAGCAAATTTGCAGATAAAGGTAAACCTGCGCAACCTTTAGTCGGTGCATTTAGCGAAGCTTTATCGGCTGCATTAGCCAATGCTAAGAAAAAATAGGAATTTGTTTGTATGACAATGACTTCTCAACAACATTTTGAAGCTGCTCAACAGTATATCGTCGGCGGTGTCAATTCCCCTGTGCGCGCTTTTCGCGGCGTAGGCGGTTCACCGATTTTTTTTGAACGCGGACAAGGTGCATATTTATTTGATGTAGAAGGTAAATGCTATATCGACTACGTTGGTTCATGGGGTCCCATGATTGCAGGTCATGCGCATCCGTCAATCGTCAAAGCAGTGCAACAAGCGGCAGAAAAAGGTTTAAGTTTCGGTGCACCTACGCCCTTAGAAACTGAAATGGCGCGCCGCATTTGCGAATTAGTGCCTTCTATAGAATTGTTGCGCATGGTTAGCTCAGGCACAGAAGCAACGATGAGTGCGATTCGCTTGGCACGCGGTTACACAGGACGCGACAAAATTATTAAATTTGTCGGTTGCTATCATGGACATGTCGACTCATTGTTAGTGAAAGCAGGTTCAGGCGTATTAACGCTAGGTTTGCCAAACAGTCCTGGTGTACCTGCCAGTTTAGCCGAACATACTTTAACCTTAGAATACAATAACATTGCGCAATTAAATGAAGTATTTAGCACAATGGGCGAACAAATCGCGGGGGTGATTGTTGAACCTGTTGCGGGCAATATGAATTTAGTCGCGCCCATTGCGAACTTTTTAGAAACTTTACGCGCTTTGTGTACAAAACACGGTAGCGTGTTGATTTTTGACGAAGTGATGACAGGTTTCCGCGTGGCTAAAGGCGGCGCACAAGCGTATTACAACATCACGCCCGATTTAACAACTTTGGGTAAAGTGATTGGCGGCGGGATGCCCGTCGGGGCATTTGGTGGCAAACGTGAAATTATGTCACACATTGCGCCGCTCGGCTCTGTGTATCAGGCGGGAACGTTGTCGGGCAATCCTGTAGCGATGGCGGCGGGTTTAGCTAATTTGGACATTCTTTGCGCGCCGAATTTCTATGAAAATCTCACAAAAATGACTGAGCGATTAGTTGCAGGCTTAAAAGAGCAAGCACGTTTAGCGGGCATTCCGTTTCAAGCGAAATCTATCGGCGGCATGTTTGGGATTTTCTTCACCGACAGCGATTGTTTAGAAACGTTTGAGCAAGTTGGACAATGCAATGTTGAACGTTTTAAAACTTTCTTTCATGCAATGTTACAGCGTGGTGTTTATCTCGCACCCTCTGCATTTGAAGCGGGATTTGTGTCTGCCGCGCATACAGAAAAAGAAATTGATGAGACTATTAAATTAGCAGGTGAAGTGTTTAAAAGTTTGTAATTATAGCAAACGCTCTACAAAATAAATATTTTTGTCTGAACCCTAATTTACTTAATTAATATAATTTTC
>CAZKST010000281.1:0-4027 GCA_964555395.1 uncultured Thiotrichaceae bacterium
TTCAGACAAAACGGTGGAATACGCTTCGCTATTCCACCCTACAAACTTCTTTAATTTAACGGTTTTAACCTTTCAAGCTGCTTTATTTTCCCCGTTTTAATCATACATACACGCCTATCTTGTATGCTTTTCTAATTCCAGCATTATTTAAGAGGTTTCTCCGCTGAATCGCTATAAAAGCAGATTGTCTAAAAGCTTATTTTCCATTAAAGTAAATTTTTTATTTGCCCACTACAAGGAAACATTATGACAGCAAAAAATGCGTTTTATGCCCAATCAGGAGGAGTCACTGCGGTTATTAATGCAAGTGCCTGTGGCGTATTAGAAACAGCGCGTTTATACCCTGAAAAAATTGCCAAAGTCTATGCTGGACGCAATGGCATTATCGGCGCGTTGACCGAAGATTTAATTGATACTAGCTTAGAACCCATTGAAAATATTGCCGCTTTACGTTATACCCCATCGGGCGCGTTTGGTTCTTGTCGCTATAAACTCAAAGGCTTAGAGCAAAATAAAGCAGAATATGAACGCTTAATTGAAGTATTCAAAGCCCATAATATCGGCTATTTCTTTTATAACGGCGGCGGCGATTCTCAAGATACGTCTTATAAAGTGTCGCAAATTGGTGAAAGTTTAGGCTATCCCATGACCTGTATCGGGATTCCTAAAACCGTGGATAACGATTTACCAATTACAGACACCTGCCCCGGTTTTGGCTCAGTGGCTAAATATGTAGCGGTTTCTATTCGTGAAGCCAATTTTGATGTGGCTTCTATGGCTAAAACGTCAACCAAAGTTTTTGTGATGGAAGTCATGGGACGGCACGCGGGCTGGATTGCTGCTGCGGGCGGTTTAGCGACTGAAAAAGAAGGCGACGGTCCCCACATTATTTTATTCCCAGAAATCCAATTGGATGAAGAAAAATTCATTGCGAAAGTCGATGAATCGGTTAAGAAATATGGCTATTGTTCTATTGTGGTTTCTGAAGGTTTAAAAAATGCAGAAGGTAAGTTTTTATCTGAAGCAGGGACTAAAGACGCATTCGGACATGTGCAACTCGGTGGCGTTGCGCCTGTGATTGCTAATATGGTAAAAGCTAAATTAGGCTATAAATACCATTGGGCAGTTGCGGATTATCTGCAACGGGCAGCGCGTCATATTGCCTCTAAAACTGACGTTGAACAAGCCTATGCGGTGGGTAAAGCAGCAGTGGAATTTGCTGTCAGTGGCAAAAATGCCGTAATGCCAACCATTGTGCGTGTTTCTAACAATCCCTATCAATGGGAAATTGGCTCGGCTAATTTAGCAGATGTGGCAAACGTTGAGCGTAAAATGCCACGCGACTTTATTAGTGCGGATGGTTTCCATATTTCAGCAAGTTGCCGTGAATATTTGCAGCCTTTAATTATGGGCGAAGATTATCCAACTTATGTAAATGGCTTGCCGCGCTATGTAGAGTTAAATAACCTTGCAGTTGCAAAAATTTTAAATACTGAGTTTAAAGTGAAATAAACTGTAGATTTAAAAAAATGCCTTAAAGAAATAGAGAAACTTTCTTTATTTCTTTAAGCAAGCCTGCATTTCTTAAGCTTCTTAAATTTTTATTAATCGCTATGAAAACACCCCCAGACGCATGGCGCACATCGGATAGTAGTATCCGTGCGGTACAAATTGCTTTTGAATTTAATAAAACAATCAGTGATGCAATTCGCCATTCTGCCAATCAACTTGGTATTAGTCCTTCTGACCAAATTCGCGCAATTATTGGTTTAGAAGTTAAAAAACCTAAACGCCCGCGCTTAACGATTTCTTTAACTGAACAAGATTATCAATTGTTAGCTGAACGCTATCAAGTGCCTGTTGAAGATAAGAATGCTATTCGAGAAGCGATTGCTAAAGAGTTATTACAATATAGTCAAGCATTACTGGATAATGCGAGCAATCCTGAACAAATGGCAGCCGCGCCTGCTTTACATGGTAAAGACGCGCCTTTGGTTTTAAATTCTTTTATTGCTGAAACAGTTAGCCCTGCAAAACTGGATAAACCCTAATCAACAACGGCAACAGGGGAAGGGTTCATTATGTTAGAAAATGTTTGGCAAAAATTAACTGAAGCCGTGCTCACGCCTAAAATTGATGAGCAAACTTTACAAAACAAATTAGATGAACTCAAACCGCAATTACCGATTCCGCTTTTTTGGTTATTGGGTAAAACGCAATCTGGTAAAACTTCGCTGATTCGCGCATTGACACATCGGGATGATGCAACCATTGGTAATAGTTTTCAGCCTTGTACTAAAACAGCGTATATTTATGATTTTCCAAGCGTAGAACATCCTATTCTGCGCTTTTTAGATACACGCGGTTTAGGGGAAATTGACTATAACCCCGAAGAAGATATTCAGCTTTTTCAAGAGCAAGCGCATTTATTAATTGTGGTGATGCGGGTCACAGACCACGCCCAGCATAGCGTATTACAAGCAGTAGTCGAAATTCTTAAAAAGCGTCCGCACTGGCAACTGATTGTGGTACAAACAACTTTACATGATGCCTATCCCAGCATAAATACCGAGCATGTGCAGCCTTATCCTTACCAAGCAACGGGGGTAAGCGCAAGTTTCCCGCCCACCGTGCCGCATGATTTAGCCCGCTCATTAATTAAACAACGTCAAGATTTTAATCACTATTTAACCGCGCATTTAGGTGATTTTGCGCCCGCGCAATTTATCGCTGTAGATTTTACTTTGCCAGAAGATGGTTATGAGCCTGTCGATTATGGGCTGGGCGAGTTGTGGAATGCGATTGAGCACGCTTTGCCTTTAGGCTTGCGCGGTTTGTTAAATGCTTCGCAATTAGAAGAACTACATGATATTTATGCAAAAGCTGCTTATCCGCATATTATCACTTACGCATTACTTGCCAGTGCTGCAGGCGCAGTGCCTGTGCCTTTTGTTGGCACACCGTTGTTGCTTTCAATTCAAGCTAAAATGTGTCATACCTTAGCTTCTATTTATAATCAAGAGCTTAATTCGCAACGACTGGCTGAATTGGGCAGTATTTTGGGAGTAAGTTACACCTTAAGATTAGCAGGACGGGAATTAATTAAATTTATTCCTGTTTATGGCTCAGTGGTTTCTTCCATTTATGCGGGCGCGGTGACTTTTGCATTAGGAAAAACAGTCAGTTTATATTTCAAACATATTTTAGAAGGACATGTGCCTGATAAAAACCAGTTTGAAAAAATTTATGCAAATGAATTGCAACATGGAAAAGAAATTTTGCAACATTATTTAAGCAAAAAATAAAATATTTGCTTAAGCATTTTATAAACGCTAAATGTTTAAAAATCTTTCACAGACTCTTAAAAAGATAAGGAACTTATCATGAATCATGCGATTCGTATTCATCAAACAGGCGGACAAGAGGTTTTAACATGGGAAGCCTTGGAAGTGGGACAACCCGCCGCGCATGAGGTGCGATTAGCTCAAACTGCTATCGGCTTGAATTTTATTGATGTTTATTTCCGCACAGGTTTGTATAAAGCACCCTTACCTTTAGTGGTCGGCATGGAAGGCGCGGGCGTGGTTGAAGCGGTGGGCAGTGCCGTGACCGATTTAAAAGTGGGAGACCGCGTGGCGTACGCGCCCGTATTAGGCGCGTATAGCCAAAGTCGTTTAATCGCGGCTGACCGCGTTGTCAAAATTCCTGAAGGTGTTTCTGACCAAGTTGCGGCGGCGATGATGTTAAAAGGGATGACTGCGCACTATTTGTTATGCCAAATTTTCAAAGTAAAAGCAGGCGATACGATTTTATTCCACGCAGCAGCGGGCGGCGTGGGATTAATTGCTTGCCAATGGGCAAAAGCACTGGGCGCGACGGTTATCGGCACAGTTGGTAGTGAGGAAAAAGCGGCTTTAGCAAAAGCGCATGGTTGCGATTATCCCATTGTCTATACTAAAGAAAACTTTGTAGAGAAAGTCAAAGAAATTACCAACGGCGCAGGCGTGCCCGTTGTTTATGATTCCGT
>CAZKST010000282.1:0-3998 GCA_964555395.1 uncultured Thiotrichaceae bacterium
CTATTCCACCCTACATAGATTCAGATTCAAACAAATTGTAAAACCTTAAACGGGTTTAATAGTGGTTGGTTTGAGTAATAAGGTTTTTTTCGTCGGTGTTGGTGGGCGGGTGATAATGTGCAAATTTTCTAAAAATTGCTGGGTGCACGCTTGCCATGAATAGTGAGTTGCATGGAGTCGGCATTTTTCGCGATTTAACAGCAATGCACCGCGCACAGCTTGCTCTAAATCTTCGTGTAATACACCCGCTTCAGGATAGCCGCCAATAATATCAATCGGTCCTGCAACAGGATAGGCAGCAACAGGTGTTCCCGACGCTAAAGCTTCTAATAATACTAATCCGAAAGTATCCGTTTTACTTGGGAATACAAATACATCCGCTGCTGCATAATAGCGGGCTAATTCTTCGCCTTTTTTCATGCCCACAAAGTGCACGTCAGGATAGCGTTGTTGTAAATAGTCAATTTGGGGACCCGCGCCGACAACGACTTTACTGCCTTGAACATTGAGTTGTAAAAAGGCTTCGATATTTTTTTCAACGGCGACTCGTCCCACATAGACCATTAAGGGGCGCGGTAAATCAGCTAAAAACGGTTCATCACGCGGGCGGAATAATTCAGTATCAACGCCCCGCGACCATAAGGTTAAATTTTCAAATCCCCAATGCGCGAGTTCTTGCGCCATGCTTTGCGTTGTTACCATCACTTTGGCAGAACGACGATGAAACCAGCGCAATAATTGATATGTCCAGCGAATGGGAATGCCAAAACGGGCATGAATATAATCAGGAAATTTGGTATGAAAAGAGGTCGTAAAAGCTTTATTTTTACGCCGACAATAAGCACGCGCCGATAGTCCTAATGGACCTTCAGTAGCAATGTGGATGCTATCAGGTTGAAAAAATTCTATTAATTTGCCAACTCGCCCAAAATGGGTATATGCCAGCCGAATTTCAGGATAAGTAGGACATGGGATGGTTCGGAATAAATCAGGCGTAATTAAACGCACTTCATGTCCTAAGTTTTCCAATACCTGTTTAGTGGTTGATAAGGTACGGACAACCCCGTTAATTTGAGGAAACCACGCATCCGATACTATCAGAATTTTCATGACTATGCTCTTGCGGTCGACTTTCAAATAAAGAAATATGTTGAGTATCTGTCCATTGAATAATGAACAATCTACCGTCCCAGTCCTCAATTAATGCAGTACAACTTTCGACCCAATCACCGTCGTTGCAGTAAATAATATCGTCAACTTTACGAATTTCGGCTTTATGAATGTGTCCACAGACAACGCCGTTAAAACCACGTCGCCGCGCTTCGGTCGCAAGCGTTTGTTCATAAGCACTGATAAAACTGACGGCATTTTTCACTTTATGTTTTAAATACGCCGATAATGACCAGTAGGAGTAGCCCATTTTGCGGCGGAAAAAATTAAAAACATGATTAACGTTGAGCATGACGGTATATGCCCAATCGCCTAAAACCGCTAACCATTTGGCATATTGCACTACGCCATCAAATTGGTCGCCGTGAATAATTAATAAACGTCGCCCATCTGCGGTTATATGTTCGGCTTCTGCAACTAAAGAAATTCCCCCAAATTGCATATCTACATAATCTCGTAATGCCTCATCATGATTGCCGGGTACATAAAATACTTGCGTTCCTTTACGCACTTTGCGCAAAATTTTCTGTACAACGTCATTATGTGATTGTGGCCAATACCAAGATTTGCGTAAACGCCAGCCATCAATGATATCTCCGACTAAATAGAGATATTGCGACTCATGACTTTTTAAGAAATCTAATAAAAAATCTGCTTTGCAACCACGCGTACCTAAATGTATGTCAGAAAGCCAAATTGCACGATATTGTTTTGGGGTTGGGGGAGTCACAGCACACCTCACGTCAAGCTATTGAAAAAGACGGTAAGACTATAATCGCATTAGGATGTTGCAGCAGTATGACATCCATAATACAAAGAGATGATAATTGTTGATTGTCACTATAAATTGTTTAAAAGTGGCATAATAACCGCTATTAGAATAAACCATAGGAGAACATTTTCATTATCGCTTGAGAAAACATTACCTATACTTATTTTACTAAGTTATATCTCAAGTCATCTTTATTTGCAGCCAAGAACATATTATTAAAGGCACAGTATGCTAACCATCATTGGAACAGGATTAGCGGGTTACACCGTTGCTAAAGAGTTTCGTAAACTTGATAAAACAACTCCTTTGCGCTTAATCACAAGTGATGACGGTTGTTTTTATTCAAAACCGATGTTGTCAAATGCCCTTGCGCAAAATAAAACACCTGCCAGTTTGGCGACTTATTCTGCCGAACAAATGGCGGAGCAATTTCAGCTTGAAATTTTAACCCATACTGAGGTAATGCAAGTTAATCCTAGCACGCGACAATTACAACTTGCAGAGGGAAAAACCTTAAGTTATGACCGCCTCGTTTTTGCACACGGCGCGGCGCAGGTGCGTAGCCACTTGGACGGGGAAGCCGCAAAGCACATTATTACTATTAATGATTTGCAAGATTATCAGTTATTTAGAAATAAATTGCACAATGTAAAGCGTGTTACGATTTTGGGTGCGGGTTTAATTGGCTGTGAATTTGCCAATGATTTATGCAGTGTTGGAATTTCTGTACAGGTTATTGATTTTGCAACGTATCCGTTAAGCCGTTTAATCCCTGCCACGATGGGTAGTATTTTAAAAAATGCGTTAACCAGTTTGGGCGTAGATTGGCATTTTGGACGCATTATCAAGCGTATAGAAACCACCGAGCAACAAGGTTATCGTTTATTTTTTTCTGACCAAGAGTTTTTAGAAACGGATTTAGTGTTATCTGCGATTGGTTTACGTCCGCGCACTGAGCTTGCCGCCCAAGCAGGTTTAACGGTAAAACAGGGCATTGCAGTGAATCGTTATTTACAAAGCAGTGACCCACATATTTACGCGCTCGGCGATTGTGCGGAAGTTGAAGGTTTAGTTTTACCTTATATTTTGCCGTTAATGAATGCAGCAAGGGCATTGGCTAAAACCTTAGCGGGACAACAAACGGCAGTGGAATATCCCGCGATGCCGATTGTTGTCAAAACGCCTATTTGTCCTACGGTTATTTCCCCGCCCCGCATGGGTGCAGTTGGTAACTGGGAGTTTGAAGGCAGTGGAAATGATACTAAAGCGTTATTTTATTCCCCACAACGTGAGTTATTAGGCTGTGTATTGATGGGAAAAACGACCAGTGAACGTTTAGCCTTGACTAAAATATTGCCTGCGTTTTTCTAAATGTTTGCTGTAACCATTTATTTTATAACTGACAATTAGGTCTATAGCCTTGCCGTTGTGCATTTTCATACAATTGCAAGGCTTGCGGCATTGCCTCAGATAATTGTTGAATCCGCGACGCATTAGAAGGGTGCGTGGATAAAAATTCGGGGGGTTGTTGTCCTTTGCTGGCGACTGACATATTTTGCCATAAATTTACACTTTGGCGCGGGTCAAATCCTGCATTTGCCATCAATTTCAAACCGATAATATCGGCTTCACTTTCTTGTGTCCGCCCATAAGGCATTAAAATGCCAAATTGCGCCCCCAATCCTAACGCTGCCATAGTCATCTGCGCACTTTGGGATTGTGGATTAGATAATGAAGCTTGCACAGCTTGCATTCCCATACTTAACAGGGTGGATTGTGACACACGTTCATTACTGTGCTGGGCTAAAACGTGTCCAATTTCGTGCCCGATAACCGCCGCTAATTGATGTTGATTTTTAGCAACGGGTAATAATCCTGTATAAACGCCAATTTTCCCGCCGGGTAACGCAAAAGCGTTTACTGTCTCATCCTCTTTAAATACAACCACTTCCCAGTTTTTAACGTTGCTATTAGTCACGCGCACTACAGCATTTGCAACACAATTTACATAGGTTTTTTGTCGTCTATCACTAGAAACAGGGGTTTCACTTTTAAT
>CAZKST010000283.1:0-3987 GCA_964555395.1 uncultured Thiotrichaceae bacterium
ACTAAACGCAATAATAAATCCAACTGGCTTTTTATTATTTTGATTTTCTTCAAATCTTTTACTGT
This sequence comes from uncultured Thiotrichaceae bacterium, assembly GCA_964555395.1. Lineage (GTDB taxonomy): Bacteria > Pseudomonadota > Gammaproteobacteria > Beggiatoales > Beggiatoaceae > CAZKST01. The sequence continues at coordinate 66 of CAZKST010000283.1, forward strand.
CAAAGCGTTTGCAAGCGGATAAGAAATTGTCGATAACGTTGCGTCCGATATTATCTGAACGTTTAACTTGAATGGGCGTATTGTCTTTTTTGCCGTCTATGCCTAAATCGCTGCGTTGTTTGCTGTTTGGCGTTCCGCCGTACTGCGTCACAATCCAAGATTCAAACTCGAAAGCGTTGGAATATCTCAGCGTGTCGTAATCATATTTATGCAGTTGTACTACGAAAGGGGCGGAGAATAAATCGCGTTGTTTTTGCAAGCGAAGTTCGGAAACTTTGACGGCTTGTACCGATTGGTCTATGCCTATCCATTGCCGTTTTAACCGTTCTGCAACCGCTGCGGTTGTACCTCCGCCGACAAAGGGGTCGAGAACAATATCGTTTTCATTGCTTGCGCATTGGATTATTCGCTCGAGCAATGCCTCTGGCTTTTGGGTGGGATAGCCTATTTTTTCTTTATGTATTGCTCTAATTTGTCCTATATCGTCCCAAACATCGCCGATAACAGAACCTTTCTGCTCATCTAAATAACGCTTCAGCATTATTCTCCCTGTAATCTTACTAGGGAAAAATAATTTACCTTCGTTATCTAACTGTTGCATTGTTTCTAAGGAGTAACGCCAGCCTTTAGTAGGATAAGAATAACCTTTATATTCATACATAAGATTTGGGCGTGGATTTGGACTTGCCATATTATCCGTATTAAATCGTCTAGCTTCTTTTGGGATATTTTGAGTTTCTTTTTCCTCTTTGGTCATTTTCCGATATGTACCATCGGGAAACTCTAAATATTGATACCAATCTTTCAATGTTTTTTCAGAATACCCACCATACTGTACGTTAAAAATAAACTTATCTGATTTTGAATAAAAATAAATATCATCACAAACATTAGGATATTGTTTTTTAGCGTCATTATGAGTATCAGCTCGTTTCCAAGTAATTTTATTTCTAAAATTCTGTTCCCCAAAAATCTTATCTAAAATAAATACTTTGATATAAGCGTCGGCGTGCCAATCACAATGAAGGAAAATAGAACCTGTGGGCTTTAGAATTCTATACATTTCTTCAACGCGCTCTTTAAGCCACGCGATATAGTGGTCAACCCCGCCCGCCCATCTGTCCTCAAAACTGCGCACCTCGCCCTTGTCTCCCCAAATCACCTCATAATTACGATTTGAGAAAAATGGCGGGTCTAAATAAATTAAATCCACAGATTCAGAATCAAGATTTTTTAAAATTTCTAAATTATCCCCAAGAATGAGCTTATTCATAACTACCTATTCAAATTCATTTTTATCATTAATATGTTACCGAGCAATAACGGCTTATAAACGAAACGGTGGAATACGCTGCGTTATTCCACCCTACAATGTAAATTAGATTTAAGTCCGATATTCCGCGTTAATCGTTACATAATCATGTGAAAAATCACATGTCCACACTTGTTCACTTGCTTCTCCGCGCCCAAGTGCAATTCGTACAACAATTTCTGCTTGTGCCATCGCCGCTTGTCCTTGCGCCTCAGTATAGCTTGCTGCTACGCCGCCATTTTCTACGATGTTCACATCATTAATGTAAATCTTGATTTTCTCAATTTCTAATTGAGTTAAACCCGAACGACCAACCGCCGCTAAAATCCGTCCCCAATTCGCATCGCTGGCAAAAAACGCGGTTTTGACTAACGGCGAATGGGCAATGGTATAAGCCACTGCTAAACACTCTTGCGGAGTTTGCCCTTCATCCACTTGTACCGTGATAAACTTGGTCGCGCCTTCGCCATCGCGCACAATCGCCTGCGCTAATTTCACGCAAACTTCAGTCACAACTTGTTGCAACGCAGGAAAATGCGGGTCATCTACGCTATCAATCCAAACGTCTTTTTGTCCCGTCGCGACTAATACACAAGAATCATTCGTTGAAGTATCCCCATCAATACTAATACGGTTAAAACTGCGATTCACTGCTTCAGTCAAAACCTTATCTAATACCGCTTGACTCGCGCCGACATCGGTCGCAATAAACGCTAACATCGTCGCCATATCAGGGCGAATCATGCCCGCACCTTTCGCAATCCCTGTAATCGTCACATCTTTTTTATTCAATACAAAACGATGTGAAACCCCTTTAGGCGCGGTATCGGTCGTCATAATTGCCCGCGCCGCTTTTTCCCAGTTTTTGGGACTTAAAGCACTTAAAGCTTGCGGTAATGCCGCTTCAATTTTCGCAACAGGTAAAGGCTGTCCAATCACTCCCGTTGAAAAAGGCAAGACTTTATCCGCTTGACTTTGCGTTAAATCAGCAACGGCTTGACAAGTCGCTAAAGCCGCGCTCATGCCTTGCTCACCTGTGCCCGCGTTCGCATTGCCTGAATTAATCAGCAAATAACGGGGACTATTTCCTTGCTCTGCTGCTTGTGTTAAATGGCGGCGTGACAAAATCACGGGCGCAGCACAAAAAGCATTGCGCGTAAACACGGCTGCACAAGTCGCTTTATCGCTATCAATTGCAAATAACGTTAAATCATCACGTTCTGTTTGTTTAATGCCTGCGTTAGTAGTTCCAATCCGAATACCAGCAATAGGGTTTAGCGGTGGTAATGCGGGTAAGTTGACGGGCATAAATAATCGTTCCTTATTGATGGGAAAAGGTTAATTGAAGAAGCACAAAAAGTAATTTGCAAGCATAAATTTTTTAGCTGTTAAAAACAATAAGTGTTTTATGTGAATTTCTAACTTTCAGAAATCCTTCATTTTTCAAGCTAAAAATTGCGTTAAGATTGTTTTTTGTCAATAAGATTGGGATAATGTAAAAATTCATAAACAAAAACAACCTTTTTTATTCATTACCTTAGCTATATTTTTTATGACCACATCAACCTCATCCCTTTCGCAACCTCTCGATTATCAAGCCGCTGGCGTGAATATTGATGCAGGCAATCGCTTAGTTGACAATATTAAACCGTTAGCCGCTCGCACTAAACGCCCCGAAGTTTTGGGGGGCTTAGGTGGATTCGGTGCATTAGTAGAAATCCCAGCAGGCTATCGCCACCCTATTTTAGTTTCAGGCACGGATGGCGTAGGCACTAAATTACGTCTTGCTATGCAAATGGGCAAACATGACACAATCGGCATTGATTTAGTCGCCATGTGTGTGAATGATATTGTTGTCAGTGGTGCAGAGCCTTTGTTTTTCTTAGATTATTATGCAACAGGACATTTAGAAGTTGCGACAGCAACAGATGTGATTAAAGGCATCGCAACGGGCTGTGAATTAGCAGGCGCGGCGTTAGTCGGCGGCGAAACCGCAGAAATGCCTAGCATGTATGAAGGGGAAGATTATGATTTAGCTGGTTTTTGTGTTGGGGTAGTAGAAAAATCAGAAATTATTGACGGTTCACAAGTCAAGTCTGGCGATATTTTGATTGCTTTGGCTTCTAGTGGTGCGCATTCAAATGGTTATTCATTGATTCGTAAAGTGATTGAAATCAGTGGCGCGGCGTTAAACAGTCCTTTTGCGGGGCGCACTTTGGGCGAGGTGTTATTAGAACCGACGCGGATTTATGTCAAATCTATTTTGGCGTTGATGAAAGCGGTTCAAGTAAAAGCTTTATCACATATTACAGGCGGCGGTTTATTGGAAAATATTCCGCGTGTATTGCCTGAAAATTGTTGTGCACAATTACAGCGTAATAGTTGGCAAGTCCCTGAAGTTTTCCAATGGTTACAACAACAAGGACAAATCGCTGACCGTGAAATGTGGCGCACTTTTAACTGTGGTGTTGGGATGGTGATTTGCGTTGCGCCTGAGCAAGTAGAAACTGCATTAGCTTGTTTACAAACCCACGGTGAAAATGCGTGGGTAATTGGGCAAATTGTTGATAAAACAGGGGAAGCAGTTGAGATGGTGTAGTTTTTAACTAT
>CAZKST010000284.1:0-2708 GCA_964555395.1 uncultured Thiotrichaceae bacterium
CAGCCTAGTAATACAGTTGTTTACAGTGTTTTACTAAATGTAAATTACTCTCTACTATTTCGCCCATCAAAATACCGTTTTCAGTTTAATGCTAACTATGGTTTCCTACCAGACACAAATAATCAACTAGATAAAAGTAATCAAAAAGCTGAACAATCAATTTATACAAATACAATTTCTCATGAAATCTCAATTAGAGCATCTATCTATTCGGTAATTACTGGTTCTGGGCTTGGTGGATTAATAGGCTCAACGGCAAGAATACTGCAATCATCTAGTTCATCAATAGAAAATTTTATGATATTGCCTAGTCTAGTAACGCTAGTGACTGCTTGTATACTTAGTGTTATGGCAATAATTTTCATCGCTAGAAAATCAGATACTCAATCGTTTTTATCAGTCGAAGATTTTTGGGGTGGGTTATTAATTGGTTTCCTTGTTGGTTATACAGGAAGTAGCTTTTTTGAAGATTTAACAGGAATGAAGGACTTAGTTAAATCTCCATAATTAACTAAATCTTGACAGAATACTAAATTAAAACAAAAACCTGCTAGGTCTCGAAGAGCTAGCAGGTCTGTTTATTTGAACTCGTTCAAAACTCAACTAAAACGGCAATTGCAACGTGCTATCCAACGCTAACATTTGCGTGCGGAATTGCTGCTGAATACGCGCCAAAGCCTCTGCATTATCTGCTTCAAAACGTAAGACTAAACAAGGGGTTGTGTTAGATGCACGCACTAAACCCCAGCCATCGGCGAAATCAACGCGCAAGCCGTCAATTGTCGCGATTTTGGCATCGTCAAATTTAAACGTTGCGCAAATACGCTCCATTAACGCGAAATGTTCCCCTTCTTGCAAATTCAAATTCAATTCGGGTGTATTCACCGCATCGGCTAAAGTTGCAAAAACAGCCGTTGGCGTTTCGTTGCGTTTAGACAAAATTTCTAACAAACGCGCCCCCGTATAAAGCGCGTCATCAAAACCATACCAGCGTTCTTTAAAGAAAATATGCCCGCTCATTTCACCGCCGAGCAGCGCGCCGCTTTCTTTAATTTTGGTTTTGATAAATGAATGCCCCGTTTTCCACATAATCGGCTCACCGCCTTGCTGGGCAATGGCATTGGCTAAATGACGGCTACATTTCACATCAAAAATAATTTTGCCGCCCGCATTGCGGCTTAACACATCGCCCGAATACAGCACCATTTGACGGTCAGGCCAAATAATTTTGCCATTGGCATCAATCACGCCCAAACGGTCGCCATCGCCATCAAATGCAAAACCTAAATCGGCTTGATGCTGTTTCACCGCCGCGATTAAATCTTGCAAATTCTCAGGCTTGCTGGGGTCGGGGTGATGATTGGGGAAATGTCCGTCGACTTCACAAAATAATTCAATCACTTCACAACCCAGCGCACGGAATAATTGCGGCGCGACTTGTCCCGCTACGCCGTTACCGCAGTCGATAACCAATTTAAACGGACGTTGCAATTTAACATCGCTGGTAATGCGGTCGATGTAAGTTGCTAAAATATCGTGAGTGAAAAATTGCCCTTGTCCGTGTTTAAAGTCTTTTTTATCAATGCGTTGTTTTAATTTTTGAATCGCATCGCCGAACAAGGTATCGCCCGCCACCATCATTTTTAAACCGTTATAATTAGGTGGGTTATGGCTGCCTGTAATCATCACGCCGCTGCCCGTATTCAGTGCGTAAGTGGAAAAATACAGCGCGGGCGTGGGCAATAAACCGATGGCATACACATCGCAACCCGTGCTTAATAGCCCTTGGCTGAGTGCGTCGGCGAGTTTTTCACTGGACAACCGCCCATCACGCGCCACTGTGACTTTAGGCGCGTTTTTTTCAATCGCTTCACTGCCAATTGCTTGCCCAATTTGATACGTTAATTCAGTGGTGAGCGTGTCGTCAACAATGCCGCGAATGTCATAAGCTCTAAAAATGGACATGAAAAATTCCTTGTGGTTGGTGCTAATGTCAGCGTTTAAGCACACACTATGCCTTAATGTTCCCGCGTCGCAAAAAAGCGTATTTCAGGATAACGTTCTTGCATTAAATTCAAATTAACCCGCGTCGGTGCGATGTAAGTTAAATTATCAGCATTGTCTAAGGCTAAGTTATCAAAGGCTTTACGCTTAAATTCTTCAAATTTTTTCTCGTCTGCACATTCTACCCAGCGCGCCGTTGCGACTTGCACGGGTTCAAAAAAGCAATCGACGTTATATTCATTTTTAAGTCGCCATGTCACCACATCAAATTGCAACACCCCGACCGCGCCTAAAATCAAATCGTTACTGTTCAATGGACGAAAAACTTGCGTCGCGCCCTCTTCGCTGAGTTGAATCAAGCCTTTTTGTAAAGCCTTCATTTTTAACGGGTCACGCAAACGTGCGCGGCGGAAAATTTCAGGCGCGAAATGCGGGACACCGGTAAATTTTAATTCTTCGCCTTGCGTAAAAGTGTCACCGATTTGAATTGTGCCGTGATTGTGTAAGCCGATAATGTCGCCCGCATAAGCTTCTTCAACTTGCTCACGTTCGCCCGCCATAAAAGTCAAAGCGTTACTAATTTGCACATCGCGCCCCAAGCGGACATGCTTCATTTTCATGCCTTTAGTATATTGTCCCGAACAAACACGCAAAAAGGCGACGCGGTCGCGGTGAGCGGGGTCCATATTCGCTTGAATTTTAAA
>CAZKST010000284.1:2808-3979 GCA_964555395.1 uncultured Thiotrichaceae bacterium
TCGTCTAATAACGACTGACCGATAATTTCTGCTAATTGCGGGTCGTTTAAATCGCTAAAAACTTGCCCTTCGCTGGCGATGTGATTTTTACCCGTTTCGAATAAAGTCACGGTTTTATTGAGAAAATGATAAATACCTTTAAACCGTTTACCCATGCCGATAGGATAAGTAATTGGCGCGCAGGCAATTTTTAACACGCTTTCAATTTCATCTAATAAATCAATGGGTTCACGTCCTTCACGGTCTAATTTATTGATGAAAGTTAAAATAGGCGTATCACGCAAACGACAGACTTCTAACAATTTAATGGTGCGTTCTTCCACGCCTTTTGCTGCGTCAATGACCATGAGCGCGGAGTCGACGGCGGTTAAAGTGCGATAAGTATCTTCGGAGAAATCTTCGTGACCGGGTGTGTCGAGCAAATTGACGATTGCGTCTTTATAGGGAAATTGCATCACGGAGGAAGTGACTGAAATTCCCCGTTGTTTTTCCAATTCCATCCAGTCTGAAGTGGCATGACGGGCGGCTTTACGTCCTTTGACCGTTCCCGCGAGCTGGATTGCGCCTCCGAATAATAACAATTTTTCGGTTAAAGTGGTTTTACCCGCGTCGGGGTGAGAAATAATCGCAAAAGTGCGACGTTTATTAATATGTTCGAGCATAATTCTTTAGGTTATTGAGGAGATGAAAGCAGGGATTTTACAAGAAAAAACAGGGGGGCGTGTAGATATTTTGGGGGGAGTTTATCTTATTGAGTTTATTAAAGGTGATAATGTACTATTATTCATTTAAAATTGTAAAATAAAGTCTATAGCAGATTTTCTTATGCGTTAATTTGACAAACAATAAAAGAGATTTTTTATGATTACTTATACAAAAGATGAATTAGTTTCTGTAGGAGAACTTGCAAAGCATTTGAGTAAATTTTTAAATCAATTGCGCAATCAACAACAGGATAAAATTGCAGTTATTCGTCACAATCGCCTTGAAGCAGTGTTAATGTCAATTGAGGAATATGAATGCTTGCGAGAAAGTTATGAGTTATTAGAGCATTTAGAAATTTATCAAACGATTAAACAGCGGGAAGCGATGCCCACTGATGAATATCTTAGTCATGAAACGTTATTACAACAGCTTGAGGAAAACTAATGCTTTATGCAATTAAATATCA
>CAZKST010000285.1:0-3953 GCA_964555395.1 uncultured Thiotrichaceae bacterium
TTGCTTATCATTTGGCAATGGCGATTAAACAACAATTATTAGAAAAATCGTTTGCTGAAACTTTTACAGACTATAAACAAGCTTCTTTGATTTGAATTAAAAAAGACCTGCTAGGTTTTTAAAACCTAGCAGGTCTGACATCACGTTTACATTGCTTAACCCGCAACCATCACATCGCCTTGTCCAATAGAGAAATAATGAAAGCCGCGTTCTAACATGCGTTTAGGTTCGTATAAATTGCGACCGTCAAAAATTACGGGATGGGTTAATTGGGTTTTTAACCAAGTAAAATCTGGACTGCAAAATACTTTCCATTCCGTGACAATAATTAAAGCATCTGCGTTTTCAACGGCTTGCTCTGAAGTTTCACAAAGCGTTAAATCTGTCCGTTGTCCATATAATCGCCGTGCTTCATTCATCGCTTCAGGGTCGTATGCCCGCACCGTCGCGCCCGCTGCCCAAAGTAATTCCATCAATACACGGCTAGGAGCTTCGCGCATGTCGTCTGTATTCGGTTTAAAAGCAAGTCCCCATAAAGCAAAACACTTTCCTGCTAATTGTCCGTTAAAATAGCGGTGAATTTTTTCAAATAATACTTGTTGTTGTTTTTGATTCACGCGCTCAACGGCTTGCAAAATATTGCCTTCGCCGCCGAATTCTTTATGGGTGCGAATCAGGGCTTTGACATCTTTGGGAAAACATGAGCCGCCATAACCGCAGCCCGCATAAATAAAATCAAAGCCAATGCGCGGGTCTGAACCAATCCCAATGCGCACTTTTTCAATATTTGCGCCGACGCGCTCGGCTAAATTAGAAAGCTCATTCATAAAACTAATTTTAGTGGCGAGCATGGCGTTTGCGGCGTATTTGGTTAACTCGGCGGAGTGAACATCCATCACGAGCAAGCGGTCATGATTGCGGTTAAACGGCGCGTATAATTCACGCATCACAGCGATAGAATCTGGATTTTCTGTGCCAATAATAATGCGGTCGGGGCGGTTAAAATCTTTTATCGCCGCGCCTTCTTTTAAAAATTCGGGATTAGAAACCACATCAAACGCAATGTGTGCAGCACGCTGGGTTAATTCAGTTTCTATTGTGTGCCGTACTTTATCCGCTGTTCCTACAGGAACAGTAGATTTATTCACAACAATTTTAGGGACTTGTAAATATTGTCCAATGCCACGCGCCACACTTAAAACGTATTGCAAATCGGCAGAACCATCTTCATCGGGCGGCGTGCCGACGGCGATAAATAGCACTTCGCCATGATTCACGGCTTCTTGCATCACTTGCGTGAACTGTAAACGTTTGGCTTGTAAATTACTTTTTAATAAGACGCTCATCCCTGGCTCGTGCATCGGTACAATGCCATTTTGCAAAGATTCAATTTTTTCTTTATCTACATCCATGCAAACAACAGTATTGCCTGCATCTGCTAAACATGCTGCTGTGACTAAACCCACATAACCTGCACCAAAAACTGTAATACGCATATTTTCTCCGCATCATTATCGTTATTAGACAAGCAATTACGCAGCATTGTCTTATAAAATGGCGATAAAACCGCTAAGACTGGCGTAATGCTTAAAAACCATGCGTTTGACAACGCGCTGTTTATTGTGCCCGTCTTAGATGACAGCTATTCACACAGAAAGTCATGAAATGCACGAAAAATTGTAGCAGTAGATGACGATTTTTATAAATTATGACGGGCTGTGTTTTGTGGGCGGGTAAATGATGATAAAGTAGCAAGCTCGAATTTTCGCGAAAAATCACCGAATCGTATCAAAAACAAACCTCTCATTGTCATGTTTGTTTTGTATAGTTGTTAAGTGCCCTTAATCATTTTTAGAAAAAAAACACTATTCTGTATCATATTTGAGTAAAAACGTCATAAATTTAAGGAAACCCCATGACCCAAAGCGCAGTTTCTTCCGCCGAATTGTTAAAAAATGCTGTTCATCAAGATGCTTTGATGAGCCGTCAAGGTTTGATGCAGCGGATGTTTAGTTTTTGGTTTAACGGATTTGTGTATAACCAAATCTGGGAAGACCATGTTGTTGATTTAGAAGCTTTAGAAATTAATTCTAGCAGTCGTTTATTAACGATTTCTTCGGGTGGTTGCAATATTTTAAATTATTTACCCGCCAAGCCCGCCATGATTGTCGCGGTGGATTTAAATCAATATCACATGTATTTAACCCGCTTAAAATTGGCGGCATTTCAACATTTGCCCGACCATGCCAGTTTTTATGATTTCTTTGGTTATGCTGACCGTCCACAAAACGTTGATAACTATTATAAATATATTCAACCGCATTTAGATATTAACACACGCAATTTCTGGGAATCTGGCGCATTTGGCAGCAAGCGCATTGAGTATTTCCGTAACAATTTATATCGTTATGCGCGTTTTGGTTATTTTGTGCGCTTTTTACACGTTATTGGCAAAATGGCGGGCACAAATACTCAACGGTTATTAACTGCGAAAACCTTAGCCGAGCAAGAGCAGATTTTTGAAGAAGAAATCGCGCCATTCTTTGACCATTGGTTCGTAAAAATGGTGGGGAATATGTCTTGGGCGGTGTTTAGCTTAGGCATTCCGCCGCAACAATATGACTATATGAAACAAGAGTCTGGCGGCAATTTAGTGACTTTATACCGTCAACGTTTCAAACGTTTATGCTGCCAATTCCCCATTCAAGATAACTTCTATGCGTGGCAAGCTTTAGCACCTTTGAGCTATGACCATGAAAAACGTCAAGCAGTGCCAGATTATTTGAAAGCAGAATACTACGATGTTATCAAAGATAATTTATATCGCGTAGAAACACACATTGCTTCTTTAATTGACTACTTACAAGCGCAACCCGCGAATAGTCTTGACCGCTTTGTGTTGTTAGATTCTCAAGATTGGATGCCGCCTCCCGTCATGACTGCCTTATGGACAGAAATTGCGCGGGTCGGTCGCCCAGGCACACGGATTATTTTCCGCACCGCTTCGCCTGATTCTCCGATTGAAACCGCATTACCTAAAGAATTACGCGCCAAGTTTGTCTATGAAAAAGAGCGGGCAGAAAAATTATTCCAACGTGACCGTTCCGCGATTTATGGCGGTTTCCATATTTATAATAAACCTTAAGCTTGTTTAAGGCATTTTGTAGCATACCGCGATATTATTTGATATATCGCGGTTTTGCCCAACTCAACAGGACAATATTGATGAGTCAACAACAAGCAATGGATAGAATGTATCGTTATCAACGACATTTCTATGATTTTACGAGAAAATATTATTTATTAGGTCGTGATAAACTGGTTAAAGATATGCTGGTCGCGCCCAATGACAATGTGTTAGAAATCGGCTGCGGCACGGCGCGCAATTTGATTATGTTGGCAAAATTACGCCCACAAGCGCATTTATTTGGTTTAGATGCTTCAAACGAAATGCTGATTACCGCACAAGAAAAGATTGATGCTGAAGGTTTAAGCAATAATATCAAAATTGTGCAATGTTTAGCGGAAGATTTAGACCATCAAAAAACGTTCGGCTTGCCCAAGAAATTCGACAGCGTTTTTTATTCCTATTCTTTATCCATGATTCCACCATGGAAAGACGCAGTTGATGCGGGAATTCGCAATTTAAAATCTAAAGGGACTTTGTACATCGTTGATTTTTCAGACCAACGCGATTTACCTTCATGGTTTAGAAAATTTTTAGTGTGGTGGTTAGATTTATTTGGTGTGCATTATCAACCCGCCCTTTTACCTTATTTACAAGAACTTGAGCAACAAGGTAAAGGGAAATTGACAATTGAAAGTTTGTTTAAACATTATTCGTTTATTGCTAAGTTTGAGTTAGCGGAATAGTGGGAATTGTAGGGTGGAATAGCGAAGCGTATTCCACCACGAAACGCCGCAAAATTGTCTGAACCCTGTCACACAAATAA
>CAZKST010000286.1:0-3872 GCA_964555395.1 uncultured Thiotrichaceae bacterium
AATAGCTAAAGCGATTGCACTCCAATTTACGCAATTTAAGGTGCGATTACTATAATCCAAACAACCTGAATAATTGTGCAGATTTAACATTTTCACTGCTAATCTGTTACACTACAGATTATTTTAAAGCAATGAATGAATATATATTCAATGGATTAGCTTATGTCAACAAATGATAATAAAGACCCGAATTGGGAACGTGATTTACTTAACCGCTTAGCTTTCGCCTCGTTAAACGAGCAACGGCGCACGCGGCGGTGGGGGATTTTTTTTAAATTACTCATATTTGTTTATATTTTTGCAATTTTCTTTTTAGCTAATCCACATGTCGCCAAGATGTTTGAGCAATATACAAATCCTGAAGGATTACAACATACTGCTTTGATTGAAGTAAATGGCGTGATTGCTGCCAATGCGGATGCCAGTGCCGATATGATTGTGTCAGGTTTACGCGATGCGTTTGACGACGCAAATACAGCGGGCGTGATTTTACGGATTAATAGCCCAGGCGGTAGCCCAGTTCAAGCGGGATATATTAATGATGAAATCAAACGTTTAAAAAAATTACATCCTAAAATTCCTGTTTATGCGGTCATTACCGATTTATGCGCTTCAGGGGGATATTATATTGCCAGTGCAGCCGATTTTATTTATGCCGACAAAGCCAGTTTAGTGGGCTCAATTGGGGTTATCATGGGCTCATTCGGTTTTGTACAAGCCTTAGATAAATTAGGCGTTGAACGTCGTGTTTATACTGCGGGTGAACACAAAAGTTTCCTTGACCCCTTTTCCCCGACTAATGAAACAGACATCGCCCATATCAAAACCATGTTAGGTGAAATTCACCAACAATTTATTGATGTAGTCAAAACAGGACGCGGTGACCGTTTAAAAGTGGCTGATCACCCTGAATTATTTTCGGGTTATGTCTGGACTGGCGAAAAAGCTGTAGCGTTAGGTTTAGTTGACGGTTTGGGCAGCAGCAGCTATGTGGCACGCGAATTGATAAAAGTAGAAAATCTGGTCAACTTTACCCCACAAAAAGACTATTTCCAGAAATTTACTGAACGGATGGGCACAAGCCTAAGCCAAACGCTTTTCCAACAATTAGGATTAAATGCCGCTTCATTACAAGCACAATAAATCTCTAATTTTTAACTTTTAAAAAACATCACTATGTCTGCTACGCCTAATCGCCGAATTCTTGCTTCTGAAACTTATGATCCGAAACAACGGATTGTCGGCGGCATTGTTTTGTTTGTACTAATGCTGCTGCTCTATGTTTTTTTAAAATTATTACTGGGTTTATCTACGCCTCCCGAACGCAGCTATTTACTTCAAGACGATTGGCAAGCAGACAATGCGAGTACGGCTGACCCTGCTGCTGCTGCCGCTGGTAATACACCCGCCAATGCGGGGCGACCTTTGCCTAAAGCCTTTGTGTTTTTAGACATTGATGCAAAGCCAATGCAAAACACCAATGGCAAACAACCCGCTGAAATGGATGTAGAAACTGAAGTATTAGCCGCTGCTGATGGTGGAACAGTTGTACGCCCACAAGCCCCTGTACCCGCAGGAACAGAGCAATGGGTAGTACAAGTTGCTAGTTTTAAAGATGAAGAGTCGGCGAATCGCCTCATTGAAAAGACTAAAGAAAAAGGCTTAACCACTGAAATTTTTAAAGTTGGTAATTGGTTTACCGTTCGTTTCCCACCCCAAACTGACCGCGCAGAAGCTGAAAAACAACAGCAACAACTGCGTAAATTAATAGGTAAAAAAGGTTTAATTAAAAAAGTAACCGCACCCTAAAAAAGAGGTTGGAAACACTGTGGGACATTGGTTAGGCATTATGATTGGCGGCGGATTGGGTTCACTCTGTCGTTATGGATTAGCAAGTGCGGTTTATGCGATGCTTGGGCGCGATTTTCCTTGGGGTACACTCGCAGCAAACATGCTGGGTTGTTTTTTGATTGGCGTATTAACAATTTGGATTGCAGAACGTCAACTCGACGAAATTTGGCGCACTACCCTAGTCGTCGGTTTTTTAGGGGGTTTTACAACTTTTTCCAGTTTTTCTTTGGAAACGATAGTGTTATTACAAAATAATGACCCCATTAAAGCCTTACTCAACATCTTGCTCAGCGTAGGAATTTGTCTTCTTGGCACATGGGTAGGAATGCTAATTGCCAAACATTAAATCAGCAGGAAAATCACTATGCGACAAATTATAATGGTGCGCCTTTATTTGTCGGAAACAGAAGAATTTAAACAGCGCGACGAAATTTTAAACTATCTTAAAGAATTAGGACATGTTCAAGGGATGACAATTTTTCGCGGCATTCGTGGCTATGGACGGTCGGGAATCGTTCGACATCGGCGTTGGTTTCAATGGAATTCAGATTTACCTGTGGTTATCGAATTTTTTGATGACCCTGATAAAGTCGCCCCTGTTTTACTCTATCTTACCAACAAACTTGCCGCTGGTCACATTGTACACTGGACAGCTTATGTCAATGAATAATAAAAATAAATAACTGTTAAATTTGCCTGCACTCATACAGTTTATTACCTAAATACACTCCGAATACATAAAACATCCTCTTACAGAATTCAAAAAACGCTATATCAAAACTCCTTTAGTTTAAAAAAGGAAACTCTATGTTAGACCCCCAATTAATTAGAAACTCCCTTACAGAAGTAACAGAAAGACTCACGAGCAGAGGCATTAATTTAGACAAAGCTACCCTAGAAGCCCTAGAAGCCAAACGTAAAGCCTGTCAAATTGCTACCCAAGAACTGCAAAATGAACGCAATACCCTTTCAAAGCAAATAGGAATAGCTAAAAAACAAGGCGGAGATGTTGACAGTTTAATGGCACAAGTGGCGACTTTAGGCGACCGTCTTAAAGAGCAAGAGGCTGAATTAGAAAGCATTCAAGTACAGCTTAATGAAATTCTCATGTCTTTGCCTAATTTACCTCATGCTTCTGTTCCTGTTGGAAAATCTGAAGAAGATAATGTAGAAGTTCGTCGTTGGGGCACACCTAAAAACTTCCTTTTCCCTGTCAAAGACCATGTGGATTTAGGGGCTCATTTAGGCATGTTAGATTTTGAATTAGGGGCTAAATTAACAGGTGCAAGATTCTGTGTCATGAAAAATGACATAGCCCGCTTGCATAGAGCTTTGATTCAATTCATGTTAGATTTGCATACAGAAGAGCATGGCTATATGGAAGTCAATGTTCCTTATATGGTTAATCGTGACAGTTTATTTGGAACAGGACAACTGCCTAAATTTGCAGCAGATTTATTTCATCTATCAGAGCAAGATTACTTTTTAATTCCAACTGCTGAAGTTCCTGTTACCAATTTCATGCGAGATGAAATTGTTGATTTAGATAAACTGCCTTTAAAATTTGTCTGTCATACCCCCTGTTTTAGAAGTGAAGCGGGAGCGTATGGTAAAGACACTCGCGGAATGATTCGCCAGCATCAATTTGAAAAGGTTGAATTAGTTCAATTAGTGCATCCTGAAAAGTCTTATGAAACTTTAGAAGCGTTGACAGGTCATGCGGAGGAAGTGTTAAAGCGGTTGGAGTTGCCTTTTAGAACGATTGTTTTATGCAGTGGGGATATGGGTTTTAGTGCTGCTAAAACCTATGATATTGAGGTGTGGATTCCTGCGCAAGGCAAATATCGCGAGATTTCTTCTTGTAGTAATTTTGAAGCTTTCCAAGCTCGTCGTATGAAAGCCCGTTATAGAGAAGATAAGAAAATCAATCTATTACATACTTTAAATGGTTCTGGTTTAGCGGTCGGTCGTACTTTAGTTGCTATTTTAGAGAATTATCAGGATGAGAATGGTCGTATCGC
>CAZKST010000287.1:0-3862 GCA_964555395.1 uncultured Thiotrichaceae bacterium
ACCCTGCAATTTTAGCCAGTCTATTATTGCTTATGTTTCTTATTATTTTTAAAACCGCATGGATGAGTGATGATGCTGCTATTACTTTAAGAAGCGTTTTAAATTTATTAAATGGTTATGGTCCAACCTTTAATATTGATGAACGGGTTCAAAGCTTTACACATCCACTATGGTTTCTTTTAATTTCTTTATTTTCAGCAATCAGTGGCAATATTTTTCTTGCTTTATTTAGTTTATCTTTTCTCTGTTCTTTATTAGTCTTTTGGTTATTATTAACTAAAATTACAAATAATCTCTGGACAGCTTTATTGATGGCTAGCATTTTATTACTTTCTAAAGCATACATTGATTTTTCAACATCAGGATTAGAAAATCCATTATCTCACCTTTTAATTGTGCTCTGTGTTTTATTTGGTTTTTATACGATTGAAACTCAAAGAAACGATTTTCAACGTTATTGTTTATTTTTCTGTGCTTTACTTTATTTAAGCCGTCCTGATTTAATTCTTTTACTTGCACCTTTTTGTCTATTTGTATTATTTAAAACGCATCATTCTTTAAAAAATATTGTATTGAATTGTTTTATTGCCAGTTTGCCTATTTTAATTTGGACAAGTTTTTCTATTGTTTATTATGGCTTTCCTTTTCCAAATACCGCCTATGCTAAATTAGGTACAGGCATTCCTTATAATGAACTTATGTTTCAAGGTGTAATTTATTTAATTGATTCTGTTATCCGTGACCCTATTACACTCGCGACTATTTTCTTAAGTCTTCTTATCAGCTTACGCGCTGATACTGCAATAAAAAGCCTTGCAATCGGTAGTTTTCTTTATTTAATTTATATTGTAAATATTGGCGGCGATTTTATGAGTGGACGCTTTTTAACTGCTTCATTAATTGTTGCTTTAATTATTTTTGCCAAAGTTAAATTAAAACAAACTGTATTCATTGCGATTGCATTACTTTTATGTGGTATAGGGCTTTTAAAAATTGATAACACTATTTTGAGTCCTTTGGATTATGAAGACTCAATAATTAAAGTGGGAATTGCTGATGAAAGAGGTTTTTATTTTCAATCAATGGGACTGTTAACCCCTGTCCCGCTTTCAGCAAATGGTGTTGATTTGGCTACTAATGTTAATCAATCCATGTTTAATCCTTTCTATATTACAAATCCTGATTGGAAACCAGAACCTTATCCTAGTGTCACTTTAAGTCTATCCATTGGGCTTATCGGTTTAACACAAAAACCAAGTACACATATTATTGACCACTTAGCTTTAGCTGATCCGCTACTGGCTCGTTTACCCGCGGGATATAATAAAAATTGGCGTATAGGACATTTTCAAAGACGCATTCCTACGGGCTATATTGAAAGTTGTTTCGGACAACAGAACTTTTTAGCCGAACCGCGTACTAAAAATTATTATGATGTTATTAGAAATATTACCCGTGACCCTTTATTTAGTTGGGAGCGTTTTCAAAATATTTTGCGAATCAATTTAGGATTAATCCCACTCCCTGATTTTGATTATTACAAATTTCAAGAAATCCCTGTATTTTTACCAAATCACCAATAATTTATAGCAAATGCACTTTAACTGGAGTGCAATCGCTTCAGCTATTGCACTCCACAATCAATTTAAAATGCGGTTACTATAATTAAGGGATGCGTCGGCTATAAATTTGCCTGTCCCCAAAGCACAGGCAAACCTTTGAGCACATTTCAACAGACTTGCTATTTTCTAAAACTTAAGCAGTCTCAGGCAAATTATATATCTTGCTTACTGCGTCCTAAAAAATAATATAAAACAACGCCTAATATGGGAAAAAGTAAAATAATCACAACCCAAAACGTTTTACGCAGGGTACTCGATGAGCCCATCACCACACTAGCAATTGCAATAATATCCAATGCTAAAATAATTGTTCCAAAAAACCCTAGATTTAAATTCATAGCTATTCTCCAACGTTGAGTTAATACTGACGATGAAAACGACTTTTTCAATGGTGACAACTATCGCTTTAAATACGTTATTTGAAGCATGGCGCACTAATTTTACTTGGATAATGCTCGGTATTTGGCTGTTTGGCGTAAGTTTTACAATTTTTTTAAATGAAATAACACTCACAGAAACAGTAGCAACACAGACAATATTTCTTGCATTTTTTTGGCGATTAACCAGCATTTATGCTGTGAGTTTATTCAGCATCATTAGCCTAACCCGCGAATTTCAAGACCATACGCTATATTTATGGTTGGCATTGGCTAAACCGCGCAGCCATTATATTTTAGGAAAATTAGTTGGTTACTGGATATTAGCAATAATTAGCGCACTGTTTTTTAGTCTAATACTGTGGTTTTATTGCACGCCCGTTTCGGTTTTATTCTGGACACTATCCCTCGCGGCTGAAATGATGATAGTAACGACTTTGGGAGTTTTAGCCGTATTAACTTTTAGACAAGTAATTCATGCTTTTAGCTTAGTGATTAGCTTTTACCTATTGTCACGCATAATGAGCAGTTTGTTACAAATGACCCAAGGCGATTTATATCAAAACACCCCTTCTTGGGGAGAATATTTTACCCAATTATTATTATTTAGCATTGCTTACGTTTTACCAGATTTTAGCCAATTTACCCAAACCGCGTGGCTTGTTTATCCTACCGCTCAGGATATTCCACTCTTGTATTTAACCTTGCAAACATGCTTGTATTTATCATTATTAACAATTGCATGTATTGTTGATTGGTATAGACAAAATATCTAATATAACAATGTTTTTTCCAGAATGTTAATAAATAATTCGGCAGAAAGACGCTGGCAAACCGTGCCGCAATATTGGCGATGGGCGTTAATTCTCACTTTGCTTGCGCAATTTGGGCTTGCTGGAGTAAAACCTTCCTTAATTACAAAGGCTTCTCCACTCTCCGCCCCTCCTCCAGCTGCGCTACTTAAAACAGTTTTTGGCGGAGATACAGTGTTTGCAGCACGTTTAACGATGTTATGGTTGCAAAATATTGATGTGCAAACTGGGCAATTTTTAAGTTATAAACAACTTAATTATTCTGTGCTAATTCAATGGCTAACAACTATTCTATCCTTAGACCCTCGTTCCGAGTATCCTTTACTCGCCGCCAGTCATCTATATGTCAACATTCCTGATTCTCAAAAGCAGCAACAAATGCTAGACTTTGTTTATCAAGCGTTTTTACAATCGCCTACTACCCGCTGGCGATGGTTAGCACAAGCCGCTCTTTTAGCAAAACATCGTTTAAAAGATTTGCCTTTAGCTTTAAAATATGCAACGGCAATCGCGCAACATGCAACCCCCGCAATGCCTGCGTGGGCAAAAGAAATGCAAATTTTCATTTTGGAAGATATGGGAGAGTTAGAGCAAGCACGTTTAATTATTGGAGGGATTTTTGCAAGTAAACAATTAACGGACCCTAATGAAATTCATTTCTTAGAAAAAAAATTAGAAAGCTTAGAAAAACAGTAGTTTATTCATAAAGAGATTTTCTCAAGAAAAAGGACTATCTTCTTACACACTACGCAGCATTTTTTTAACCAGATAAAAAGAGGGACTGTGCCTTCCACAGCATAACGAATTAAATAGGATTATTTTATGAACAAGCAATCTGGGTTTACTTTAGTTGAAATTGCCATTGTATTGGTAATTATAGGATTGTTGCTAGGTGGTGTGTTAAAAGGACAAGAAATTATCACCAATGCACGGATTAAAAATCTAGAAAATGATTTTAACGGTTTATCCGCCGCCATCTATAGCTATCAAGACCGCTATCGCCGTTTGCCAGGGGATGATACTGGTGCGACACCTCGTTTTGATAAAACAT
>CAZKST010000288.1:0-3844 GCA_964555395.1 uncultured Thiotrichaceae bacterium
ATCTCAAGCACAAATTAATTTGCAATCCATGCAAATGAATGGTTGCAAATACGATAAAGTAATTAACCCGATACTTTACATAAGTGATGCACTAAAATGCTCTCTAGCTGTGTTGAAACAAGAAAATAAAAATAGTTTGCCGTCTGAATGCGATAAAAATAAATGGCAACCTATCGCAAAATAGTTTTTTAAAGAAATTGACTCTTGATTTTTAATTCTTAAATCAAGAGTCATTCCTTACCGTTTCAACATATCTTTTAACATTGCAATAGTCGTTTTTCTCGTTTCCATCTGCTTCTCTTCCGAAACTGGCACGCCTTGTCCTTCCCATTCCAGCAAGTTTTTAGGAATCTCAGCTAAAAAACGGCTCGGCTTGGGGGTCACTGTCTCCCGATTGCGCTGGCGACGTTGCGTTAAACTAAAGGTCAGCCCCTGCTGCGCCCGCGTAATGCCTACATACGCTAATCGCCGTTCTTCTTGCAAACCTTCTTCTTGCAAACTGTTTTGATGAGGCAATAATTCCTCTTCCATGCCGACCATAAACACAAAAGGAAATTCTAAACCCTTCGCCGCGTGCAATGTCATCAAAGCAACCCCTAGTTTTTGTTCATCTTTGCCTTGTCGCTCTAAATTATCAACCAGCGTGACATGTGCGACTAATTCTTCTAAAGTTTTGCCATCGCGTTTATGTACTTCATCCAACCAATTTAATAAGTAATTCACATTTTCCATACGCTTTTCTGCGGTTTTTGCATCGGTTTGACTGCGCATCCATGCAGCATAAGCAACGGTTTCTACAACCTCTTTCGCTAATAACATTGGATTATCTGCGGCTGCGCGGGTTGCTAATTTTTTCAGCCAAAAAGTAAATTTTTGCAGCGCACCTAATGCACGTTCATTCAGTTGACTGGTCAAACCAACTTCAAAACAGGCTTTAAATAAACTCACCCGCCGTTGTTGCGCGTATTGTCCTAATTTTTGCAACGTCGTCGCGCCAATTTCGCGGCGGGGCACATTGACAATGCGCAAAAATGCCGCGTCATCGTCTGGATTCACCATCACCCGCAAATATGCCAGAACATCTTTAACTTCCGCCCGCGCAAAAAACGATGTGCCGCCGCTGATAAAATACGGAATACGATGTAATTGCAAGACTTTTTCAAACGCTTTGGCTTGATGATTACTGCGATATAAAATGGCGTAATCTTCATATTGGGTGCGCTGTTTAAATTGATGTTGAATTAATTGATGCACAACCCGCTCGGCTTCGTGGTCTTCGTCTTTGGTAACTAGAACGCGAATCTGTTCGCCGTGTCCTTTTTCACTCCATAATTGTTTATTAAACAAGTGGGGATTATTGGCAATCACATGATTTGCTGCTTTTAAAATCGTTTGGCTTGAGCGGTAATTTTGTTCTAATTTAACCACTTGTAATTGTGGATAATCTTTTGCTAATTGTTTTAAATTATCAGGACGTGCGCCGCGCCACGCATAAATCGACTGGTCATCATCGCCGACGACAGTAAATTGCCCTATTTTGCCCGTTAATAATTTAATCAATTCATATTGGCAATAATTTGTATCTTGATATTCATCCACCAGTAAATAACGGATTTTCTGTTGCCAACGTTGCAAAACTTCGGGATGCTGTTGAAATAATTGCACGGGCAATAAGATTAAATCATCAAAATCCACTGCGTTGTAAGCGCGCAATTGCTGCACATAATCGCGATAAACCAAGGCGGCATAACGGGCTTTTGTATCTTGCGCAATCATCGCCGCTTTTTCCGCGCTGACTAATTCGCCTTTCCATTGACTAATTAAACTTTGCAAATCGCTAATCGTTTGTGCGTCGACTTTATCGCCATGCGCTAACAGCTCTTTTAACACAGTGACGCAATCTTGCGTGTCCATAATCGTCAAATTTGGCTTATAACCCAAAGCTTTAACTTCTTGTCGCAATAATTGCAATCCAAAAGTATGAAACGTTGATACTTGCAAGCCAGCGGTTTTGCCACGCAACAATTGCCCAACCCGTTGCTGCATTTCGCGTGCAGCTTTGTTGGTAAAAGTCACTGCCGCAATACTGCTCGGCGCATAGCCCATTTTTTCAATTAACCACGCGATTTTATGAGTAATAACCCGCGTTTTGCCACTGCCCGCCCCCGCAAGGACGAGTAATGGCGAAGATAAATGTTTTACCGCCGTTTGTTGCACGGTATTTAAACCTGAAAGATTAAAAGAAGAGTGATTCATGAATAACTATATAAAATAAGTGGAAATTTATAACTTCTATTGCATTGTAGCTGTCAACTAATAAGATGCAAGTTTCTTAAATACCCCCTTTTATTTCTTGCGAATTGTTCCCATTAACTCAAATAAGTCAAAAAAATTTGGCTTTATATAGTGCCATTTTTAATTCGGAGAAAAACCAATGAAAAAGCTAAGACAGGCTTTAATTCTATTCGGTATTACGCTATTTAGTTGGACATCTGTTGGATTTGCTCAAGTATTTGGGGTAAATACCGCGACTGAATATGAAGCTTTTTTAAGTCCAGAGCAAGAACTTGGGGCGGCTAATGGTTCTAAAGCTCAAGGTTATGGACGTTTAAGTTTTGCTGAGGATTTAAGCACGGCTAAGTTAAACGTTTTTTTAAAAAATGTTGATATTGCTCAAATAACTGCATTTCATATTCATTGCGGTTCGCCTAATGTTTTAGGTCCGATTATCGCTGATTTATCAACTTTTGGAAAATTTACGGAAACGATTGTCAATGGGCAGTTATCTGTGAGCTTAACTAATGATAATGTGACTTTTGTCACCATGCCGCCTCCTACTCCCACGCCCGGCACTTCGTTTACTTTGCCGCTTCCTGAAGGCTGTCCAAATGATTATGGACAATTAGGACAAGTTTATACTATCGCGGGAATGGAAGCTTTAGCGCGTAAAGGTTTGTTATATTTCAATTTACACACTGCACAACATTCGTTTTATGGCGAAATTCGCGGGCAATTATACCCTTTAACGCAATATAAAGCTGCGCCGACGCAAGACAATGTAACGTATGGTACTGATACATTTAATACTTATGTTGCGCATTTAAGTCCGCAACAAGAATTAGGCGCGGCTAATGGCTCAAAAGCGAACGGCACGGGGACAATTCGTTTTACTCAAAATTTGAGCAGTGCCGATGTTGAGTTAAAAATCAATAATTTAGAGGTCAGTCAAATTGCAATGATTCATTTGCATTGTGGTTCTCCGAATGTATTAGGTCCGTATATTATTCATTTTGGAGATGTTGCAAATAAAATTGTGGATGGCAAGTTATCGGTTAAATTAACCAATAAAGATATTGTTTTTGTCAAGCAAGCACCGCCACCGCCTGATTTAAGTAGCTCATTTACTTTACCTTTGCCAGAAGGCTGTCCAAATGATATTGGGCAAGTAGGACAAGTTTATACCATTGCAGGTTTAGAGGCTTTGGCGCGTAAAGGTTTGTTATATTTTAATGTTCATTCACTTGAACATGCTTTTTATGGGGAAATTCGCGGGCAATTAACCAGTGCCGCCCCGCGTGCTGACCGAGCAGTTTATGATAATTCTATGTTGATGATTCCATCAGTGGATTTATTGGATGGGCAAGGAAAAACCTTGACTTATAAAGTGGAAATGCAGAAATTAGACGTTGATAATTGGTTGTTTGAATTGAAATCAGCCACTGAGAAATAATTTTAGAGCTAACATTGTGATAGCATAAATTGAGTATGCTATTCCAGTTAAAATAAAGACCTGCTAAGTTTTTAAAACCTAGCAGGTTTTTTATTATCCAATGCAAATTCGGCG
>CAZKST010000289.1:0-3839 GCA_964555395.1 uncultured Thiotrichaceae bacterium
TAAAACATTCGCAGCTGGTGGTACAGCGACAACAGCACCTAAAGGGAATGGTGATGGTATAATTACAGGTAAATTTAACTCTACAACAGATACCGAGGAAAGTCGTATTTTTTGGGTGCATTTACGTTCAGCAGGTTTAGTCGCAGGTAAAGCCAATGATTTTGCAAATCCTTTAAATGCTTTCTCTGGAATTACTGGGGTTGCAACTGATGCTAAAACTAATGCTACATCACAAGGGGATATGCCTGGTTTATTCGTTGGTTTCACCCAAATTCCCAATGAAATCGGGCAAATTTTAGAATCTCGCGTAGATGATGGCTCTTCAAAAACAGGAACTGTTCAAGCTGACCAAGCAGATTACACTGTTGAAACAGCACTGTATCAATTGTATTTAGCTTTATAAAATACAATTTACTGTGCATACATACACCTAGCAGCTAAACCTGCTGGGTGTATTCTATTTTTGTGTATTACCTGAATTTTCTTGCGCTAATGCCGTTATTGGCAATTCCACAAAAAACGTTGTTCCTTTTCCTAATTGACTTTCATAGCCAATACGCCCATTCATTTTTTCCACTAATTTTTTAGTTAAATACAAACCTAAACCGATTGTATTTTCGCCCGCCGTTGGTCGCGTGGAAAAATGCGCAAATTTATTAAACAATAATTGCTGGTCTTGCAAACTCAATCCTTTACCAAAATCTTGAATAGCACACCGCACATAGTCAGCTTGATGCGTTAATAAAATATTGATTTGGCAATTTGGGGGAGAATATTTTAACGCATTAGAGAACAAATGCTCTAAAATCTGTCCAATAATTTCCTCATTTGCATAAATAGAAAAATGAGAAACTGAAAAAGTATTTAAATAAAAGATAACCCGTTTAAAATGTGCGCGTGAATGATAATCAGCAATAATTTTTTGCACTAATGCTAATAAATCAATATTCTTTTTACTAAGAGTAAGCTTATCTTCTTCCACTAAATTAAGATTTAAAAATAATTTAATTAAATCCTGCATTTGTACAGAACTATGTTGAACCATTTGTAAACATTCTAAAATTTTTTCTTTATCTAATTTATCATATTCTGTAATCATTAATGCTGTTAAACTTTGAATAGAAGATAAAGGATTCTTTAAATTATGAATAGTAATATTAATAAATTCATTTCTTTCTTTTTGAAAACTACATAACTCTTCATTTTGCAAACGTAAAGTTTTCTGCAATTGTTGCACACTAATATGTGTATTAACCCGTGCAATGACTTCCTCTTGATGAAAAGGTTTTGTAATATAATCTACTGCTCCCATTTGAAAAGCGCGAACTTTTTCTTCTGTATCACTTAATCCCGTCATAAAAATAATGGGAGTCAATTCCATTTGTGGCAAAGTACGCAATATTTTATAAGTTTCAAAGCCATCCATCTCGGGCATAATGACATCTAATAACACTAAATCTACCGTATTTTGCCGCGAAATGTTAATTGCATCTTCTCCAGATTCTGCAATTAATACTTCATAACCATAGTCTGTGAGTAAATCAAATACAACTCGAATATTTGATATAACATCATCTACAATTAGAACCATTCCTTTAATATTATCCATAATTTTTCTCAAACTAATACTAGTTTTTCAATAATTGCTCTAACCATTCTTTTAAAGTTTTTAAATCAAAATTATTAGCGAGTTCTATTACTTTTTTAGTAAAATCTATATAACATGGATTTTGTTGAGCAAGTGTATCCATTAATTGCAAGATTGCTTTAATTTTTCCAGAATTAACCAAGGTTAATAACACTTGAAGTTGGGAAATTTCAGGATTTTCTATAGGTGTTTTAGTTTCTATGATAGGTATATTATCTAAATTATGTTTATCTTCGGAGCTTAACCAGCGGATTTGACATTTTTGCGCAATTACATTTAATAATTCATTAACGTTAATAGGTTTTTGTAAGAAAGCATGACAACCAACACTTAAATATTCAGTTTGTTGCTGACTTAGTAAATGATGAATAGAACATATAATAATAATAGATTTATTAGAAATAAATATTAACTGTTGCAAATAGTTAAACATAGTTGCATCTTTTTTTAAAGAAGCTAAATTTAAATCTAAATCTAGTAAAATAAGAGAAGGTTGTATTGTATTTGCTTTTTCTAAACCATCTTGAGCATTATAGGCTTCTATAACAATTATTTCTAAAGGCGTTAATAAAGTTTCAATATCATAACGATATTGACTATCTGCATCAATAATTAAACAACTCAATTTACTTTGATTTGTAGAATCAAGCCAATGATAACTCACATAATGCTTAGTTATATGTTCTAATAGGTGCTCTTCTTTTACACGCGGGAAATCAACGGTGAAATAAAACCGACTTCCCTGTCCTAATTGACTTTCAACTTGTAGATTTCCACCCATCATATTAATTAAACGTTGACTGATGGGTAAACCTAAGCCTGTTCCATTGTAATATTTACAGCCGATTTGTTGAAAAGGTTTGAAAATAGATGCTAAATCTTGCTCAGCAATACCACAGCCTGTATCTATTACCTCAAAACTACAATGTTCTTCTAACAAAGCAACATTTAAACTCACACTACCCGTTTTAGTAAATTTAATCGCATTACTCAGCAAATTTAATAAAATTTGTCTTAACCGTTGTTTATCTGCGATAATATCTAATTGTTTAGTATTATTTGGATGTTGATTTAAATTAAAATGAAAATTAATATTTTTTTGTAAAGCATGTAATTTAAAAACATCTACTAAATTTGCAAGAAACTCATGCAATGAAAAAGCTTGTGGATTTAAAAATAAACGATTGGTTTCTAACTTTGAAATATCTAAAATATCGTTTATTAACATCAATAGGTGTTCACCACTACGATGAATAATGTCAATTCGTTCTTGCTGATTTTTGGCTAGCGTTTTATCTAGCTTTAGAATTTGTGTACAGCCTAAAATACCATTTAAAGGTGTTCTTAGTTCATGACTCATATTCGTTAAGAAAATAGTTTTAGCTTGGTTAGCAGCTAAAGCTTCTTGGTGGGCTTGAATGGCTTGTTCTTTTGCTTGTTTTGTCGCTTGTTCTGAACGTTTTCTTTCATCAATATCTACAATAATTCCAATAGTTGATTCTAAATGATTTTCAATATATAAAGGCGCGACCCAAACCGTTCCCCAGAAAGTTTCTCCATTTTTTCGGATGTATTGTTTTTCTAAAGAATAATTTGCTATTTTTCCGTCAACTAATTCTTGTAGTTTATTTAAAGCGATGTTTGAATATTCAGGTAAAGCAACATCCGAAATTCTTTTTTGATGTAGTTCATCAATTGTATAACCCAGCATGTCTGCCCATTTTTGATTAACGCGAATATAATTCCCTTGAATATCTACTAAACCAATTCCAACGGCAGCATTTTCAAAAACAGCTTTAAATTTTTCTTCACTTTTGCGTAAATGTTGCTCTGTTGTTTTATGTTGAATAATTTCTTCTTGTAATTGTTTATTGACAATTTGTAAATCTATAGTGCGATGATTCACTAAATCTTCTAAATGTTCTTGATAAGTTTTCAGTTGACAATTAGCTTGTGTGAGTTCAATTGTACGTTCTTGAACTCGTTGCTCTAATTCGTCATAAGCTTTTTTTAAGCTTTGATAAAGCTGGGCGTTATCAGTTGCAATAGAGAAAAGTTGTGATAAGCGTGCAATAAATTTTAAGTTATGTTCATTAATTAAGTGTGGGATTAATTCATCAAAGGCAACAATACCTAAAACCCCAGCAACTTGTGCATTTTTGTTGGAGGGATTGCTACGAATAGGTAAAAC
>CAZKST010000290.1:0-3825 GCA_964555395.1 uncultured Thiotrichaceae bacterium
TCTCCTCCCACTCCCCCGCCTCCAAAAACTCAGGAAAACGCAATTTAGGTACTAATTTCATTTCCCCACCGCCCTCATAAAAACCCCATTCATTTTATAACGCACACTTAAAAAAACAAAACAAAAACAACGGGTAAACATTCCCACTATTTTATGAGTGGGAACGAAAAAACCACAACACCCCAAAAACTACCAACTCACAAAATTACTCAACAAAGTTAAACCCGCTTTCTGACTCTTCTCAGGGTGAAACTGCACCGCAACCAAATTTTCATGCGCAATTGCAGATGTAAACGTCGTTGTGCCGTAAGTTGTTGTTCCTGCGGTGATACGCGCATCTTCAGGCACAACATAATAACTATGCACAAAATAAAAACGACTATTTTCAGGAATATTTTTCCAAATCGGATGCGCAACTTGCGTACTTAAAACCTGATTCCAACCCATTTGTGGAATCTTCAACTTCTCACCCGTCACAGGCTCAAGCAACGGCTCAACAAAACGCTGCACATTCCCCGCGACAATGCCCAGCCCATTTGTGCCGCCATTTTCTTCACTATGCGCAAACAACGATTGCAACCCCAAACAAATCCCCAAAAAGGGTTTAGTTTTAATCACTTCCTGCAAAACCCCAGTTAAACCCGTTTCATTCAGCAACACCATACATTGCCCAATCGCGCCCTGTCCCGGAAACACGATTTTATCCGCACTTAAAATTTCTTCAGGCTGGCGCGTAATCACCACCTGCCATTGCTGACCAGCAACATGCTCAATTGCTTTACTAACAGAACGTAAATTGCTCATTCCATAATCAATTACTGCAATTTTTTTCATGCAAATTCCTTAAAAAAATCTTTTATTTTTTGTTTTAAATTTTGTTTTATTTTTAGGTTTGTACATTTAAGAAAGTTATGCAACGGTTCTTAATTGCTTCGCTAAATAAGCTGTTTTTGCAGATTGCTCTAAAGAACAAGTCCATTTATACGCCAAATTCAAATTTTGCGCATGGGCATAAACCCCATGCCCACGCACAATCGTAATCGGATAATTCATCAAAGTTTTAGCAACTAATAACGGCGATTCTGCGACATATTTAGCATAGTCTAAGGAAATCACTGGCACACGCGGAAAATATAAATTCCCTTCAAAATCAATCGGAATAAAATCATCACCGCCCATTGTCATCGCCAAGGTATAAGGGCCATGACTATGCAAAACCGCTTGTGTCGTGGGATTATGACGATAAACTGCTAAATGTAAAGCCGCATCTAATGACGCACCCGCAGACGGCGGCGCGTCCAATGGACAAGCGATTAAATCCGTTTCCGTCAAAGTATCCGCACATGCACCTGTAGGCGTAATCCAAACGGTTTGCTCCAAACGCACAGACGCATTGCCGCTATGAGAATCATTAATACCATATTGACGTAACCAACGGTAACAATTCACTAAATGTGTTAAAGAAGCATGGGGAGGCGTTAATGGCATGAAAAAATCCTAAACTCGTTAAATAGTCTTTTTCTGTTCGCACAAAGCAGGCGAATCCAATCAATTAGAACATTGTTATTTTACTGTGTAAGATTAAAGTAATGCTAGCTAAAATAAAGAAAAAACGATAAGTTTTTAAAGACGCTACAATTTTCTCCCAAAGTCTTTCCCTTTCTTTTACAGATTGATACTGATATTATTTAGCTAATTTACTCCTAAAAATAAACGAGATTTTTTAAGACTTACAATCATGTCAGAGACCCTAAAAGAGCTAGAACAACAAGCCCTCCAACAGATTTCCTTATTAAGCAGCTTACCCGATTTAGAGCAAATTCGGGTACACTATTTAGGCAAGAAAGGGCTATTAACAGAACAACTTAAACAGACTGGGCAATTGCCGCCTGAGCAACGTCCGCAGTTTGGGCAGCTTGTGAATCAAACTAAAGAAGTTGTACAACAAGCGATTGAAGCGCGTAAAGAAACTTTACAAGCGCAACAATTACAAGCTCAATTACAAAGTGAGCAAGTAGATGTCACTTTAGCAGGACGCGGGCAAAGTGTTGGTAATTTACATCCTGTTACGCAGACCTTACAAAGAATTCAAACGTTGTTTGAAAGAATGGGCTTTACGATTGAGCAAGGTCCTGAGATAGAGGATGATTATCATAATTTTGAAGCGTTAAACATTCCTGCGCATCATCCTGCACGAGCGATGCACGATACATTTTATTTTAATCCTAATACTTTATTAAGAACGCATACTTCACCTGTACAAATTCGGGTAATGGAGCAGCAGAAGCCGCCTTTAAGATTAATTGCTGCGGGAAGGGTTTATCGTTGTGACTATGACATGACGCACAGTCCTATGTTCCATCAAGTAGAGGGGTTAGTGGTAGATACTAATATTAGTTTTGCGGATTTAAAAGGGTTAATCTTTGATTTACTGCGGAATTTCTTTGAGCGGGATGATATAGAAGTGCGTTTTCGTCCTTCTTATTTTCCTTTCACAGAACCTTCCGCAGAAGTGGACATTCGTTATCGTAAAGCTGATGGAACTTTAACCAATTGGTTAGAAGTTTTAGGCTGTGGGATGGTGCATCCTAATGTATTTGCTAATGTAGGCATTGATAGCGAGGCTTTTACAGGTTTTGCGTTTGGCTTAGGTGTAGAACGCTTTACGATGTTGCGTAATGAAGTCAATGATTTACGTTTGTTCTTTGAGAATGATTTAAGATTTTTGAAGCAGTTTAACTAGATTATGACGATTACAAAACTGTGTGTGATTGGTGTAGGATTAATTGGCGGTTCTCTCGCTTTAGCTTTGAAAAAAAAGGGATTATGCGCCGAAGTCGTCGGCTATGGGCGCGGTCTTGCCAATTTACAGCAAGCGGTTGAATTAGGGGTTATCGACCGCTTTGAAACGGATTTAGCGATGGCGGTCGCTGATGCCAGTCATATTATTGTCTCTGTGCCTTTGGGACAAATGGCAACTATTTTTCAGCAATTGCAACGCCACGCCCCTGCCAATGCCATTATCACCGATGTCGGCAGTGCTAAAGAGTGCGTCGTTATAGATGCAAGAGCCCATTTAGGCGATAAACTAGCGCAGTTTGTGCCCGCCCATCCCATTGCAGGCACTGAAAAAAGCGGCGCGTGCGCTGCTTTTCCCACCTTATTTGAAAATCGCAAAGTCATCATTACGCCAATTGCAGAAAACTCCCCCGCCATCATTGCCGAAGTCAGCCAATTATGGCAAGCCGCAGGTGCAAGCGTGGTGAGCATGGACGTAGTGCATCACGATGAAGTCTTAGCCGCGACCAGCCATTTACCACATTTACTCGCTTATAGTTTGGTCGACACCCTCGCCAGCATGAATGAGCGGCGCGAAGTGTTTGAATATGCTGCGGGCGGATTTCGCGATTTTACCCGCATTGCCTCAAGCGACCCGCAAATGTGGCACGACATCTGTTTAGCCAACCGCGACGCGTTATTAAAAGTGGCGCAACATTTTGATGAAGACTTGCAAAAATTAATTAAAGCTTTAGAGAATCAAGACAGTGCAGAAATTCTGCGCGTTTTTCGCCGTGCAAAACAAGCACGAGATGATTTTATGAAGATTTTTACTTAAAGTTTTACATAAGGAAATCTTTATGCAGCGCGTCAAAGATAAATACGTTAATCCTTTTACTGATTTTGGATTTAAAAAATTATTCGGTAGTGAACCGAATAAAGATTTATTAATCGATTTCCTTAACGAATTATTAAAGAAAAATACAGGAAAAATTATCGATTTGACTTATTTACCGCCTGAGCAATTAGGCAGAGCGATTGATTATC
>CAZKST010000291.1:0-1561 GCA_964555395.1 uncultured Thiotrichaceae bacterium
TTGCGCTATTCCACCCTACATGCCTTAAAACCGATATTGCATTCGGACGTAGTAAAAAGCTCCGTCAATGAAAGGAACAGAGGTGGAATAAGGCGTAATTTTATCTGCGCCAATAAACGCATCGCCTGCCATGTTTAAACTGGTGTCGGGGTACACATCAAATAAATTGTGCGCGCCTAAACCAAATTCTAAATTATTAGAGTAACGATAGTTAAAATCTAAATCTGTCAGCCATTTAGCGGTTAACACTTGGTCGTATTCTGGCGCGGCTAGGTAATTGACGACTTTTAATTGTCCATAACGTTGCAGGCGCAAAGTCGTAGAAAGGTTTTTATAATCATAAACCGCCGTCAAAATCAAATTATCTTCAGGTTGTCCTTCTTCAATTCGGGTGCGCTCGGTGCGGGATAAAATCACGTCCGCGCCATTTTTGCCGAGAATCGCGGGGGCACGCACTGCGCCGTCAATATTGGTTTTGCTGAGCGCGTATTGGGCTTTTAAATTTAAACGCCCTATCGGTAAATTCATTTCATATTTGACTGATAAATCTAAGCCTTGCGTTTCTGTATCAATCGCATTGGTAAAAAAGCGCGCACCTGAAACATTATAAGCCTTCAAAATATCTACAACAGTTTGTCCGTAAATATTGGCATCTTGCACAATATTGCTGGATAAAACGATGCGGTCATCAATGCGGGTGAAAAAGTAATCAGCGGAAAATATGAAGTTTTTACTGGGTTTATAACTTAATCCCGTATTCACCTGTTTTGAGGTTTCGGCTTTTAAATCCGTCGCGCCTAATGCTTGGGCTAAAGGATGGGTTACGCTGAATGTGCCCAGTTCTACAGGCGTATTGTTCACAAAACCCGTTGTTGTTGAAGTGTAATGGGATTGGGCAAGGGAAGGGGCGCGGAAGCCCGTGCTGGCGGAGGCGCGGACTGACCATTGTTCGTCGAGGTTGTAAACGGTGGCAAGTTTGCCGTTTAGCGTTGAGCCAAAATCACTATAATGTTCATAGCGAACAGCGGCTTGTGTGCTTAAATGGGTAGTGATGGGATATTCTAAATCTACATACAAACTGGCGTTGTAACGTTGTTCATCCGTCGCATTGCTGGGTTGAAAACCGGGAAAAACTTGCGCACCTGCCACGGTGGTTGCACCCGCGCTGGGACCATCTAACACAGGAACGCCGCCATACACATAAGAAGCCAATTCGCCTGCGGTGATTGCGTAGCGTTCAAAGCGCAATTCTGCCCCAATGCCGACATTTAGTTTATTTTCTAAACCGACATCCATCGTTTTGAACGTGTCTAAGTTAAAAAGATGTTGGCTACTTTTCAGTGCGCCGCTATCAAAGCTGGTGGGGCTGGCTGTGCCCAGTGAGGCATTCAGGCTGTTTTCTACGCCGAATTGAAATTCACTAAAACCAAAGGTATAACTTAAATCCCATTGCCAATCGTTTTGCGTTTTTGATTTTGCACCAAGGGTTAAACCGACATCGCGGATAGTCGGGGTAATTTGGGGTAAAAAGCCATCGGGATAAATGGCGCGCACATTGCGG
>CAZKST010000291.1:1661-3768 GCA_964555395.1 uncultured Thiotrichaceae bacterium
TTGCTGGCATTGCGTTTGCGCGCTTCGCCGCTAATATGCAGAAATCCATGTTTTTCGGTAAATTCATAGCCGCTACTAAAGCCGATTTGTCCTAATGCGCCGTCGCCTTCATTGGTTTGTCCGACATTAATTTTAATTTCATTTTCAATGCTTTGCTTTAAAACGATGTTGATAATTCCCGCAATGGCATCTGAGCCATATTGTGCGGCTGCGCCATCATTCAAGATTTCAATTCTATCAATGGCTTGAATTGGAATCATGTTAATATCGACGCTGGTTGAACCGCGTCCAACGGCGGCGTTGGTATGCAGTAATGCGCTGGAATGGCGGCGTTTGCCGTTAATTAAAACCAGCACTTGGTCTGCGCCCATGCCGCGCAAGGTAAACGGGCGCGCGCTGTCTGTGCCGTCGGTGATGTATGCGCGGGGGAAATTGAACGCGGGCAGCAGGACTTCTAAAATTTTGCCTAATTCGCCGTAGCCTGTGCGGGCGATGTCTTGGGCGGAAATAATTTCTACGGGGACAAGGGCTTTAGATTGTGGGCGGGCTTTGCCGCGTGAGCCGATGTTGACATCGACATCCATCAAATCTTCAAGGGATAGATTTTGTAAATAGTCTATGCGGTTATGATTATCTTGGGCGCAAACGGTGACGAGCGGCGAAAAAATGCTAGAGATATAAACTATTGATGAAATTAACCATTTTTTCATTGTGTCGTGTCACCATTCCTTAAATGCTGTGATGGGTGCGATTAACTATGCAGTGATAATCATTTTCCTATTTTTTTGTTTTTTTTCAAAGTTAATCCGATGAATTTAGAAAAACATTAATCTTAAAGCGTTTTCTTTTTTGGTTTAATTGCGTCTTGTATGGGGAGTTTTAAGGGTGTAAACACTTAAAAAATATGTAATGTTATTGGGCGGTTTGTTGCTTTATAACGTTGGAAGTTGGCGTTATTTTATTATTATGTAGTACAAAAATTTTAGTTTTTATAGAGGTGTGTTTTATGAGTAATTTTAAGAAAAAACCATTAGCAGAGTTAATGAACTCTTCGGAGCAAATTAATATTCCTGTTTCTGTAAAGAAACCTGATATGAATGATAAAAATTATGTGCCTAGTCAACAGGAAATAAAACAATGGGAAAAATTAGCTAAGAAAGGAGATAGAGTTGCTCAATATAATTTAGCTCTTTGTTATGATAAAGGAAAAGGCATTGCTCAAGATTTAGAAAAAGCGGTTGAATGGTATCAAAAAGCTGCGAATCAAGGTGAGATTAATGCTCAATTTAATTTAGCTATTTGTTATGAAAAAGGAAAAGGAATTGCTCAAAATTTAGAAAAAGCAGTTGAATGGTATCAAAAAGCAGCTATTCAAGGTCTTATTCAAGCTCAATTTAATTTAGCTGTTTGTTATGAAAGAGGAGAAGGAATTGCTCAAAATTTAGAAGAAGCGGTTGAATGGTATCAAAAAGCAGCTATTCAAGGTGATGCTAAAGCTCAATTTAATTTAGCTAATGCTTATTATAAAGGAGAAGGTATTGCTCAAAACTTAGAAAAAGCAGTTGAGTGGTATAAAGAAGCAGCTAATCAAGGAGATGCTAAAGCTCAATTTAATTTAGCTTCTTGTTATCGTGAAGGAGAAGGCATTGCTCAAAACTTAGAAAAAGCAGTTGAGTGGTATCAAAAAGCTGCAAATCAAGGTGATGTTGATGCTCAATATAATTTAGCTCTTTGTTATTCAACAGGAAAAGGCGTTGCTCAAAACTTAGAAAAAGCAGTTGAATGGTATCAAAAAGCTGCGAATCAACAAGAAGATAAAAATCAAGCTACACTTGCTCAGTATAAATTAGCACAAATTTATAAAAAAAATAATGATTATGAAAAAACTAAAAAGCTTTTGGAGAAAATCATTTCAGACCATGATTTCAACCCTAATTTTTTTAATGAAATACAGTGGTTAAATGATGAAAACATGGAGCAAGCGGTTAAAACTATTCGCCAGTTTTCAATTTATGAGTTGCGTGATTTAGAACGGCAAGAGGCGAAAGAAAAAGCAGATAAAGAAATGCTGTCTTTTTTAACCCATACTTTAAATAATAGTTTGGGT
>CAZKST010000292.1:0-3764 GCA_964555395.1 uncultured Thiotrichaceae bacterium
AAGGGCTAATGCAACAACTCTTTCCACAAACAGAAGCATAAAAAACCTAGGAAATTTCAAAAACCTAGTAGGGTGGGCATCGCCCACCCCACCTATTTGAAAAATCAAGCTTATTACTTTTTACTAAATATCACTAAACATCACAGCCGTTAAAATAAAATCTAACGCTAATGTTGCCAAAGCAGAATTCACCACCGTGCGTGTAGTGGCGCGGCTCACGCCTTCAGAAGTGGGCACACAATCATAACCCTCAAACACCGCTATAAAAGTCACAACAAAACCAAACACCAAACTTTTAATTAAACCATTGCCAATATCATCAAACAACTCAACCGTTGCTTGCATCTGTGACCAATAAGCCCCTGAATCTACATGTAATAACTCAACAACCACCAAATGCCCGCCCAAAATCCCCACTGCACTAAACATGGCAGCCAACAAAGGCATTGCCACCAATCCGCCAATTAAACGCGGCGTAATCACCCGTTTATAAGGGTCAACCGCCATCATCTCCATTGCAGATAATTGTTCAGTCGCCTTCATCAAACCAATTTCCGCCGTCAACGCCGAACCAGCCCGCCCCGCAAACAATAATGCAGTTAATACCGGTCCCAACTCGCGCAACAAAGACAAAGAAACCACTACGCCCAACATTTCAGTCGCATTAAAGTTTATCAAGGTGTTATACCCCTGCAAACCCAACACCATGCCCACAAATAAACCCGAGACTAAAATAATCGTCATCGACAACACGCCCAAAGAATACAATTGAGCGATAAACAGCGAAGGACGCTTTAATAACATCCAAAGCCCAGCCAATACATGCAATAAAAATAAAACAGCTCTGCCAAACTTAGCTAAACTCTCTAAAGTACCTTGTCCTAACCATTGAAAAAAATTCAGCATTATTCAACCCCTAATAAATCATTGTGATATGGTTTTGCGGGAAAATGGAAAGGAACGGGGCCATCAGCGTCAGCATTCATAAATTGTTGCACCCATGCAGAATCTGAGTGTTTTAATTGCTCAGGTGTACCATGTCCAACAATTTTACCATTAGATAAAATGTAAATATAATCAGCAATACTCGCCGTTTCTTGAATATCATGTGACACAATAACCGAAGTTAAATTCATCGCATCATTCAAAGAGCGAATTAAACGCACTAATACGCCTAAAGAAATGGGGTCTTGTCCAGTAAATGGCTCATCGTACATAATCATGGTGGGGTCAAGGGTAATTGCCCGCGCCAATGCAACCCGCCGCGCCATACCACCCGACAATTCACTGGGCATTAAATGCCGTGCACCGCGCAAACCAACGGCTTGTAATTTCATTAAAACCAAATGCTGAATCAAACTTTCGGGTAAAGTAGTATGTTCACGCAATGGGAACGCAACGTTTTCATAAACGTTTAAATCTGTTAACAAAGCACCACTTTGAAACAACATCCCCATTTTTTTACGCAATTCAAACAACTGCGTGCGGGATAACTGAGCTAAATTACGCCCGTTAATTTCAATCGTGCCCGCTTGCGGTTTTAATTGTCGCCCAATTAAACGTAATAAAGTTGTTTTACCTGTTCCACTCGGTCCCATAATGGCAGTAACTTTACCACGCGGAATGTCCATATCAATGTTATCAAAAATCCATCGACTCCCGCGTGCAAAACGCAAATTACGCACTTTAATAAAAATATCGTGCTCAGCACTTGCAGTATTCTGGGCAGGAGAGGTGACGGCTGCGGGAGAATCAGAAATAATATTCATGAGTAATCGCCATAACTTTAATTTATCGTGAATTGTTCTCTGCTAAATTCATTCGGCTCAGCGCATTGCTTGCCAAAAGGCATAAAAACACCTGCGGATGAATGCTGTATCATACACTGTCTCAGTTTAATTGCAGCATTTGGAATATGAATTGCATTTCATCAAATGAATTTAAACCGCTCTAAAATGAGTCTTAGTTAAATTAATTGTCACTATGTATCCTATCTATATTTTAATCGTTGATGATAATCAACAAAATTTATTTTCTTTAAAGAATATGCTCATGGATTCTTTAGAAAATATTGAAGTCATTGAAGCAAACTCAGGCAATGCTGCTTTAAAAATCTTGAGCCAGCAAGCAATTGATTTAATTTTATTAGATATACAAATGCCTGAAATGGACGGATTCGAAACCGCCCGTTTAATTCGTGCGCGCAAAAAAATGCAACATATTCCCATCGTATTTTTAACCGCCGCCTTTAAGTCAGAAGACTTTAGACAACAAGGATTAGCCCTAGGTGCAGCCGATTATTTAACTAAACCAATTGATAATGTGCAATTAATTTCACGCTTACAAGTATATTTGCGATTTATTGCACAAGAACGCCAACATTTAATTGAAATTCTTGAAAAGAACCAAAAATTAAAACAAGAAAATATTGAACGTCAAAAAAATCAAGAGCAATTAGAATTTGCAAAACAAATGGCAGATTCAGCCAGTATGGCAAAAAGTCGTTTTTTAGCCAATATGAGCCACGAATTACGCACGCCCTTAAATGCAATTATTGGCTATAGTGAATTATTAGTTGAAGAAACTGAAGGTGATAATTTAAGTGAATTAAATGAGTTTTCTAATAATATTTTAAAAGCCAGTGGACATCTTCTACAACTTATCAATAATTTATTAGATATTTCCAGAATAGAAACAAATAGTATTCATGTAAATAATGAAATTATTACCTTAAGCAATTTCATTCAAGAAATTGTTGATATGATTCATCCGCTGATTAATCCAGAACTCCAAATATTTAAAATGCAAATTGAAAATAATTTGCCTAAACAAATTAAAACTGATGCTACAAAATTAAAACAAGTTTTGTTTAATTTACTAGAAAATGCGATTAAATTCACAAAACAAGGTGAAATTATTCTGCACGTCGCCATAGAGCAAGTAGGCGCAGAAAATTATTTATGCTGGCAAATCAGCGATACAGGCATTGGCATGAGTGCAGAATTATTAGACGTAGTATTTAAACCTTTTACCCAAGCTGATAATTCCGCTACACGTTTATATGATGGTAACGGCTTAGGTTTAGCGATTGCTAAACAATTTACTGAATTATTAGAAGGTAAAATTTTAGTAGTCAGTCAAGAAATGCAAGGCACTACTTTTACAGTGCAATTACCGTTAAAAGTTGCTTAATTTTTTTAAAACTGCGAGGTGAAAGTGAAAGAAAATTATCTAAACTATATCAATAATCTACGCGGTTTTGTGATTATTTTAATTGTCAGTGTTCATTGCATCAGTGGACAATTATTACAATGGTCAGCCACTTCTGATTTACGCGAATTACTACATTTATTTTTACACGGTTCTTCTATTTATTTTATTTTTATTGCGGGTTTTTTATTTCAATATCTCATTAGCAAATATGATTATGCAAGTTATTTACGCCGTAAATTTTTATTCGTCATTTTACCCTATTTACTGGTGTCTATTCCCGCCATTTTAGATGAATTACATTCTCCAAAAGCAATTTATGCCGATTTAAATATTCTACAACAAATCGCAATTTATTATTTAACGGGTATTCACATGGCACATTTTTGGTTTATTCCAATGATTGCCCTATTTTATTTAGCCTCACCTTTATTTTTAAAACTAGACCAAAATCCCCGTTTTTATTGGCTATTACCTGCACTACTTTTAATGTCAATTTTTATTCCGCGTGAAATTTATCCTACCCATAATCCATTACAAAGTGCTTTACATTT
>CAZKST010000293.1:0-3708 GCA_964555395.1 uncultured Thiotrichaceae bacterium
TTTTTATAGTGCGTTTGCTATATCATTATTACATCTTTATTAACTAACACTTTATTGATAAATCAACGATTAGAATAACAATAGAGAAGATTTTGCTATTCTCACTTTTGATGGGAATTTTTGCTTGATATTGTTTTTATAGCAAATAGCAGCATAATCATAAAAATACGCTTCGCGAAAAATTGCGCAAGCTTCCTTGTTTTTAGCCGAATTTATTGTTATGACTTCACTCTCATTTTCCCGTCGTTGTTTATTTTGTCTGTTGGGTTGTTGTTGGGGATTAATACAAGGCATAACCGCCTTTGCTGATGAACAACCTAGCCCGCTAAAACCTCGCCAACATATTGAATTACCAGATTTAGGCTTATCTGCGGATAATGCTTTTTCCCCCGCGCAAGAAGATGAAATCGGCAAAACTTTTTTACGACAATTGCGCCGCAAACAAGTCACTTTAGATGATTCTTTAGTCGACGACTATCTCCAAAATTTAGGCGCGCAACTCGCTTCTTATAGCGATAATCCTTATCAATCCTTCCATTTCTTCATGCTTAAAGCCAATGAAATCAACGCTGTTGCTGTACCGGGTGGCTATATTGGTATGAATACAGGATTGTTTTTACACGCAAATGATGAAAATGAAGTCGCCTCTGTACTCGCCCATGAAATTTCGCACGTTACGCAACGCCACATTGCCCGCTCTATAGAATCTGCGCAACAATGGTCGCTCCCCATGTTAGCCGCGATGATTTCCGCGATTGCGGTTGGGATTGCCAATCCACAACTGGGGCAAGCGGCGTTAACGGGTATTATGGCGGGACAAGTGCAACATCAAATTGATGTGACACGCGCCAATGAATCAGAAGCTGACCGTGTGGGCATGCAAACCCTTGCGCGGGCGGGTTATGACCCCATGGGAATGCCGAATTTTTTTGAACGTTTACAAGCCGTAAACCGTTTTAACACAGGCAATTTCACCCCTGATTATTTGCAAACGCACCCCGTCACCACTGACCGTATCGCAGAATCACGCAGCCTTGCTAATGCCATTGATGCAAATCAAAGTTTTTCCCCACATAACAGTGATTTATTTTTCTTGATGCGGGCGCGGGTGTTGGTGCTCACGCATCAAAATCCCAAACAATTGCAAGCCCAATTGCAAGAATCATTGAACACGCGCAATTTTAAAGATGAACGCGCTTTGCGTTATGGTTTAGCCTTGGTTGCCTTGCAAAATCATCAATATGAAATTACTCAAAAACAATTAGAATGGCTCAGCGCAAATGATAAACCCCGTTTGTTGTATCAACATTTAGATATTGAACTGTCTTTAGAGCGCGGAGCTTACAATAATGCGGTGGAAAAAATTCAACAAGCGTTGAAATGGTATCCGAACAATACCGCGTTAACTTTGTTACAAGCACAAATTCTATTGCAACAACAACAAGCTGCCCAAGCAAAAACAGTATTGCGTGGACTCAATAATCAAAACAGCCCAGACTATTATAAATTATTGGCAGAAGCGCAGGATAAAACGGGCGATTTGGTAGAATCTAAATTAGCACTGGCTGAATTTTACTATTTAACAGGCAGTTTACGCATTGCGTTAGAGCAATTACGCCAAGCCCAACGTCAGGAAATCAATGACTTTTATTTGCGTTCGCGGGTAGAAGCCCGTTTTAAAGAACTCAATGAAGAATGGGCAGCAGAACGA
This sequence comes from uncultured Thiotrichaceae bacterium, assembly GCA_964555395.1. Taxonomy (GTDB): domain Bacteria; phylum Pseudomonadota; class Gammaproteobacteria; order Beggiatoales; family Beggiatoaceae; genus CAZKST01. Next base: position 1,712 of record CAZKST010000293.1, read on the forward strand.
GAAGAAATTGAAAAGAAAGAACGTGAAGAACAGCGTGAACGTGGGCGTTAATCAGCACTTTTACTTTTATTTGATATAAAAAAGGCATTTTCATGAAAAGAGTTCATTTAATCATTTCTCCCTTATTTCATGCTGTGCCTGCATATCCTCCTGTTACAGGCTTAAATCAATTAGAGCTGTTTTTATCGCGGGCGCAAGTCAGCCCAGCGGTTGAAACGCATTTAGAAACAATTTTATTGTATCTATTTAATTTACCTAGCAATGCACCGATTGCCGCTTTTACCCGTTTGCATGATGGCGGCGAGCGGCAAGGGTATTGGCTGCGGGCAGACCCTGTGTATTTGCGTCCCGACCAAGACCGTTTAGTCTTATTTGATGCGGCGACGGCGTTAAGTTTAAATCAACAAGAAGCATGGCAATTAGTGCAGGAAATCAATGCTTTTCTGCATCAAGATGGTTTATGTTTTGAAGCGGTCGCGCCCAATCGCTGGTATTTATCGCTGCCCAATGAGCCGCAATTTACCACGCAACCCTTGCGAGATGTGCGCGGCGATGACATTCGCCATCATTTGCCCAAAGGCACTGAGCGGATGCGCTGGCAACGGTATTTGAATGAAATTCAAATGTTGCTGTTTCAAAGCAATACCAATGAAAAACGTGAGCAACGCGGTGAATTGCCTGTTAATAGCGTGTGGTTTTGGGGCGAAGGGCATTTGCCCAATATGCTAGAAAAACCAAGATTTTCCAGTATTTGGAGTGATGACGCTTTAGCTTTAGGTTTGGCAAAATGGCAAAATGTCATTGGCGCGGAAACGCCAGCCAATGGGGTTTTGTGGCTCAATGAATTTAAAAATACTTTAGCCAATACGACTGAAAATGTAGAAACTTTAGTGATTTTAAATCAAAACTTACAGGATGAAATGGCGGGGCAACGATGGTTAACGCATTTAAATGATGACTGGTTTAAACCTTTACTAGACGCGCTTAATCAAGGCGTTATCAACGAAATTGTGCTTTATCCTTGTCACGACAAGCGAACTTTTTCTTTAAATCGTTGGCAATTATGGCGGATGTGGAAATTGAAACAGCGGTGGGAAAAATTTGTAGAACTTTAGGACAAAAAAATAGAGGTAAGAACTTACCTCTATTTTTGGTTTTTAAATTAATCTAAACCAACTTCTTTAGCAATTTCAAGCACTTTACCGTCTGCTTTTTTATCACAAGCAGCGGCTAAGTTTTCAACGAATTTACCCAAGTTTTCAGGGTTGAAACTTGTGTCGTCGCTTACGCCAGATAAATAGCCATCTAACCAGAATAACATCATGGATAATGTTTCTTTATCCATAGAATCTAAATCTTTGCAAGTCATTTCTTTTAAATCAACGCTTTCGCTTTTTTTAGCTGCGCTGACCATGGGAGCAGCACCTAAGAACGCTAATAAAGTAACAACACCCACTAACTTCTTCATACATAATCTCCAATTTTAAGTTGACAACCCACGCATATAGATAAATTTTTATTATCTAATGGTTTTATTTAGGGATTCGTCTGTGTACACATTGAGGTTTTTCAAATGGCTAAATCAAGACAACTTATGTCTTGAAGTATCAAGGAATTATTCTTGATTACTTATGCCTAGTATTGTGATTATGTCACAAAAATGCAAGCATTAATTTTTATTTAAATTTTAATAAAAACGGCTGATATAATAAGATTATTTTATGAAGAATAGAAAAATAGCGGGCATTTAAATAAATACGCTTTATTTTTAAATAATTATATTTAGAGGTTACGCAGTTGAACAAAAAAACCGCGTAGGATGAGTTGACGATAGGAAGCCATCATGCCTGTTTATCAGCACTTATTCACACAATAGCTTGAGTTAACGCTAGTTTATCCTTGCACGCTAGCCTTGTTGATGGGCTTTTATCTGAGTTGCGTACCTCTCTGTTTTTATTCACCTGAAACCTTGTTATCGCGAAATCGTCATCATCTCG
>CAZKST010000294.1:0-3707 GCA_964555395.1 uncultured Thiotrichaceae bacterium
CTATCCCTATTTTTAACTTATGCCTTCCAACAAAACCGAATTATTACAAACACTTTTATCACAACGCATCCTCTTTTTAGATGGAGGAATGGGCACAATGATTCAAGGCTATCGCTTGCAAGAAGCGGATTATCGCGGCGAACGTTTTGCACAGTGGCATCGTGATTTAAAAGGCAATAACGATTTATTAGCATTAACTCAACCGCATATTATCCGCGCAATTCATAAGCAATATTTAGAAGCAGGCGCGGATATTATTGAAACTAATACCTTTAATTCAACGCGCATTTCTATGGCTGATTATGGCATGGAAGAGCTTGTGCCTGAATTGAATTATGCCGCCGCCCGTTTGGCGCGGGAAGTCGCCGATGAATTAACCGCGCAAAATCCTGATAAACCGCGCTTTGTTGCGGGGATTTTAGGACCCACCAACCGCACCGCGTCAATTTCGCCTGATGTCAATGACCCTTCCTTGCGTAATGTGACCTTTGATGAATTGGTCGAGTCGTATTTTGAAGCGACGACGGCATTGGTCGACGGTGGCGCAGATATTTTGATGATTGAAACTATTTTCGACACGTTGAATGCGAAAGCGGCGATTTTCGCAGTCGAACGCTATTTTGACCAGATTCAGCAACGTTTGCCCGTGATGATTTCGGGCACGATTACAGATGCTTCTGGACGCACTTTATCGGGACAAACTGCGGAAGCATTTTGGAACTCTATCCGCCATGTGAAGCCGATAAGTATCGGTTTTAACTGCGCGCTGGGTGCGAAAGAATTGCGGCAGTATATCGCTGAAATTTCTGGTTTAGTTGATACTTTCGTTTCTACCCATCCTAACGCGGGTTTGCCGAATGAGTTCGGCGGTTATGATGAAACGCCTGAGCAAATGGCGGCGGATGTGGAAGAATGGGCGCAGAGTGGTTTTATTAATATTATCGGTGGCTGTTGCGGAACAACGCCCGCGCATATTCAAGCCATTCGGGAAGCAGTGGAAAAATATCCGCCGCGTAAAGTGCCGACGATTGCGCCCGCGTGTCGTTTGTCGGGTTTAGAGCCGTTTAATATTACTGCCGAATCGTTATTTGTGAACGTCGGTGAACGCGCCAACGTGACGGGTTCAGCAAAATTCAAACGTTTGATTAAAGAAGAGAAATATGACGAAGCGTTAGAAGTCGCCAAAGAGCAAGTGATGAATGGCGCGCAAGTGATTGACATCAATATGGATGAAGGTTTGCTTGATGCCCATGCGGCGATGGTGAAATTTTTAAATTTAATCGCTTCTGAGCCTGATATTGCCAAAGTGCCGATTATGGTCGATTCGTCAAAATGGGACGTTATCGAGGCGGGTTTAAAATGTATTCAAGGCAAGGGCATTGTTAACTCAATTTCTATTAAAGAAGGTGAGCAGAAATTTATTGAGCAAGCTAAATTGCTACGTCGCTACGGCGCGGCGGTGGTGGTGATGGCGTTTGATGAAACAGGACAAGCGGATACGCGGGCGCGTAAAATTGAGATTTGCACCCGTTCTTATAAAATTTTGACTGAGCAAGTCGGTTTTCCTGCGGAAGATATTATTTTTGACCCGAATATTTTCGCCGTCGCAACAGGGATTGAAGAGCATAATAATTATGCCGTTGATTTTATTGAAGCAACGCATGAAATTAAACGCACTTTACCGTATGCAATGATTTCTGGCGGTGTGTCAAACGTTTCTTTCTCATTTCGCGGCAATAATCCTGTGCGTGAAGCGATTCATTCCGTCTTTTTATATCATGCGATTAAAGCGGGCATGACAATGGGGATTGTCAACGCGGGGCAGTTGGAAATTTATGAAAATTTACCCGCTGAATTGCGTGAACGGGTTGAAGATGTGATTTTAAACCGCCGTCCCGATGGCACAGAACGCTTGCTTGAAATTGCGGATAAATATCGCGGCGGAGAAGCGCAGGAAAGCAAGGTCGATTTAGCATGGCGCGAATTGCCTGTTAATAAGCGTTTAGAACATGCTTTAGTTAAAGGAATTACTGAGTTTATCGATACAGATATTGAAGAAGCGCGGCAACAAGTTGAACGTCCTTTGCATGTGATTGAAGGTCCGTTAATGGACGGCATGAACGTTGTCGGTGATTTATTCGGCGCGGGTAAAATGTTTTTGCCGCAGGTGGTTAAATCGGCGCGGGTAATGAAAAAAGCGGTTGCTTATTTATTACCGTACATTGAAGAAGAAAAAGCCTTGTCGGGTGAAGTGCATCGTTCTAACGGCAAGATTTTAATGGCGACGGTGAAAGGCGATGTGCATGATATTGGTAAAAATATTGTCGGCGTGGTGTTGCAATGTAACAATTTTGAAGTGATTGACATCGGCGTGATGGTGCCGGCGGATAAGATTTTGAAAACCGCACAAGAGCAAAATTGCGACATTATCGGCTTGTCGGGTTTAATTACGCCGTCGCTGGATGAAATGGTACACGTTGCGAAGGAAATGCAACGCTTAGGCATGACAACGCCGTTGATGATTGGCGGCGCGACGACTTCTAAAGTCCATACGGCGGTTAAAATTGCGCCGTCGTATACGCATCCTGTTGTCTATGTGCCTGATGCGTCGCGGGCGGTGGGTGTGGCGCAAAGTTTAATTTCGCCTGATTTAAAAGTGGCGTTTGCGGAAAAAGTTAAGCAAGAGTATGAAACTATTCGCGAAACCCGCGCAGGGCAAAAATCGCAGCGCAAAAAATTGACGCTTGCCGAAGCACGCGAGCATAAATTTAAAGTCAATTGGCAGGGTTATCAACCGCCTAAACCGCAATTTTTAGGGGTGAAAGTGTTGGATAATTATCCGTTAGCAAAATTGCGCGAGCGGATTGATTGGACTCCGTTTTTTCAAGCGTGGGAATTGGCGGGCAAATATCCCAAGATTTTAAAAGATGAAATTGTCGGCGTAGAAGCGCGAAAAGTCTTTGATGATGCACAGAAAATGCTTGACCAAGTGATTGCTGAAAATTGGTTACAGGCAAAAGCAGTGCTCGCGTTTTATCCTGCGAATGGTGTGAATGAGGATGATATCGAGTTATATACCGATGATAGTCGTCAAACCCGTTTAACAACCTTGCATCATATTCGCCAGCAAATGTCTAAAGATAAACCGAATTTTTGCTTAACCGATTTTCTCGCGCCTAAAGAAACGCAGTTAGCGGATTATTTGGGGGCGTTTGCGTTGACGGCGGGGATTGGCATTGAGTCGCATCTTGCGCGTTTTGAGCAGGCGCATGATGATTACAACAGCATTATGTTGAAAGCGTTGGCTGACCGTTTGGCGGAGGCGTTTGCAGAGGCGTTGCATGAGCAAGTGCGTAAAGAGTTCTGGGGATATGCGCCGAGTGAGACTTTTAGTAATGAGCAGTTGATTAATGAAGATTATCAAGGGGTTCGCCCTGCGCCCGGTTATCCTGCCTGTCCTGACCACACGGAGAAGGGGATTTTATGGGAATTGTTGCAACCGACTGAGCGGATTGGTTTAAGTTTAACTGAGAATTTTGCGATGTATCCAACGGCGGCGGTGTCGGGTTGGTATTTCTCTCATCCTGACAGTCGTTATTTTGGGACGGGTAAAATCGAGAAAGACCAAGTGACTGAGTACGCGGCGCGTAAGGGGTGGACTGTCGCGCAGGCGGAGAAGTGGCTCGCGCCTATTTTGGCGTATGAGG
>CAZKST010000295.1:0-3706 GCA_964555395.1 uncultured Thiotrichaceae bacterium
GACAAGCGTATTTATTTTGTAGTGCATTTACCCTATTAATTCCCGCCTAAAAAAATAAAAATCATCGACATCCCCCAAAATCGCTGTTACATTCTCAATCAATTTTTCCAAGTTTGTCGGGGAAAACATCAATTTGGAATCACTCTTGCAGCTTTGAGACCGATAATTTTACTATTTTTGCCATTCATTAATTTTTTTGTGAAGCTCAACACGTTGATTTAAAATAGAGCTTTATGTCAAAATTATTCAATTGATTACTCAATAACTTATTAAAAAAATGCACATTTTAAAAAATTGATAAACTCAACACTTTGGAGTTTTTTGCGATTATGGAACTCTTTCCACGCTCTTGGCGACTGTTTTTAAGTCTTTTATTGCTCGCGACTAGCCTGTTACAAGGCTGTGCAACCATGTCTTCTGATAGTAGTGCTGTTGGCAATAGTGCAAGCCCTTTATTACATACCGTGCAAACGGGTGAAACTTTATATGGGATTGCACGTTTATATGGTAGAACTTGGCAGGAAATTGCACAGTGGAATACAATTTCACCACCCTATAATTTGACGACGGGTCAACAGTTAATTGTTTCTGAACCCACAGGCAGTGTGACAATTACACAACCTGTCCCCGAAGATTCTGCCAATTTGCCACCGCCTCGGGTGATTATTACGGATAATCAGCAAATACAACCCCCAAAATATCCTACAACTAGTACAACGCCCAGTCGCACAACCAAAACAACGACACCGCGTGTAGAAAATAGTGGCGGTTCAACCCATATCGTGGCAGCAGGCGAAACTTTGTATAGTATTTCACGCGCTTATGGTTATGACGTTAATCAAATTGCAGCATGGAATGGTTTAACCCCTCCTTATACTTTATCCGTTGGTCAATCTTTGCGAGTGAGTTCTTCAGGCGCAAGTTCAAGCAGCACGCGGGTTGTAACGCCTGTGGCAGAAGAAACCTATCGCGCACCCGCCGCGAGTAGCGGCACAAGCACTTATACTGTGCAACGGGGTGACACTTTATATAGTATTGCACGGCAATTTAATGAAGATGTTGGCGAATTAGCGGCGCGCAATGGTGTAACAACTAACTATAAAGTAGTGGTCGGTGATGACTTTAAAGTTAAAGGCAGTTCAAGCGGCGCGAAAAGTAGCCGCAGTTCGAGCAGTGCAGCGAAATATCACACCGTGCAACGGGGCGAGACTTTATACAGCATTTCGCGTAAATATGGGCAAGAAGTGGCAGAAGTCGCCCGTTGGAATGGAATTCGTTCCCCTTACAATGTTCATTTAGGACAACGTTTAATTGTCGCGCCTGCGGGATTGCGGAGCAGTAGCGTAGAAGACAGTGAGCCAACGCCCGTTAAAACGACAGTTGCTTCTAATACTTTACGCAATGAAACCCGTGTAGTAACGCCTGCAACTTCCCCTATTGCAGCAACCCCAATTGCCGCCAGCAGTCCTGCAACGGTTGTTAAACCAAGTTCCACTTTCCATACTGTAAAAGAAGGGGAAACAATGGCATCTATTGCTAAACAATATGGTTTAACTGCTCAAGAATTGTCTTTATGGAATGGTATCGGGCTGCCTTATAGTGTTTATCCTGGGCAAAAATTGCTGATTGTAGGTCGTTAGAAAATAGTTTTTAACTTTGGAGAACTTACCGTGCGAGTGGCGTTATTAATTGTATCCTCATTAGTCTCTTTATCATTAACTGGATGTGGATGGATAGTAATGCCCTCGTCGCGTACCTCCGCGAATCAACCTGATTATGCTGCATTAACCCTGCAAGCAGCCGCAAACAGTGCAACGCATACTGTGCAAAAAGGGGAAACGCTGGCGACAATCGCCAAACGCTATAATTTAAATTGGCAAGATTTAGCAAAACTCAACAAAGTTGCCTCACCTTATAAATTATCTGTTGGACAAAAATTAATTTTATCCGCAGGTGCAACTCCTGCCACAGTAACCACCAAACCCCAACCGACGACAGTTGTTACACCACAACCCGTCACTGTGCCAAGTGCGCCAACGATAACACAACCTGTGACTACACCGACAACGGCTGTGCAACCCGTGCTCACTTTAGACCCTCGTCAACCAGTTATCCCAACTATTTCTACTGAAGAAGAAGGGCCACAATTGCCAAGCACGCCAACAGCGGCGGAAGGCATGAAACAAGTTGACCGCAATTTTAATAAACCTGCCGCCAATACCACCGTCGCAGCGAACGCACAAGGCAGTTGTTATCCGCCTGTCAATTGGCAACTACCGACAAGTGGAACAATTAGCTCAACTATTAGCGCAACAGGAAAGCGCGGTATTAAGATTGCAGGAAAAGTGGGACAACCCATTAAAGCAGCGGCGGCTGGGACAGTAACCTACAGTGGGGATAATTTACAAGGTTACGGAAATGTTATCATTATTCAACATAATGAAGCTTTTTTAAGTGTCTATGGGCAAAATCGCCGTCGCCTTGTGGGCGAAGGGGTTCGGGTGAACGCAGGGCAAACCATTGCAGAAATGGGCACAGATACAGAACAAAACCCTGTCCTTCATTTTGAGATAAGATGTCGGGGAAAAGCTATTGATCCACTCCCCTTTCTCCCCCATCTTTAACTCTATCCAAGTCCAGCATTTTAGTTGAGGTTTATATGGACGATGAAGATATTGTTTTAGAAGCTGTAGAGTTGCTAGAAACTGATGAAAGCGATGATATAGCCTTAGAGACGGACACTGATGATTTAGAAGCCGTTCAACAGATTGTTTCTTTAAATGAAGGCGACCGTGATGCAACGCGCTTATATTTAAATGAAATTGGGTTTTCTGCTTTATTAACGGCTGAAGAAGAAGTGGACTTAGCGCGCCGTGCGCAAAAGGGCGACCAGCTTGCGCGTAAACGAATGATTGAAGCTAATCTTCGTTTAGTTGTAAAGATTGCGCGTCGTTACATGAATCGTGGTTTAGCCTTACTCGATTTAATTGAAGAAGGGAATTTAGGTTTGATTCGGGCGGTTGAAAAATTTGACCCTGATCGTGGTTTTCGCTTTTCCACTTATGCAACATGGTGGATTAAACAAACCATTGACCGCGCCTTGATGAATCAAACGCGCACAATTCGTTTACCGATTCACGTTGTTAAAGAAATCAATACTTATTTGCGGGCGGCACGGAGTTTGTCCCAACATTTAGACCGCGAACCTACGCCCGAAGATGTTGCAGCCGCTTTATCTAAACCGTTAGACGAAGTTAAGCGGATGATGAGTTTAAACGAACGGGTAACTTCTGTAGATACGCCGCGTACGCCAGATTCTGAAAAATCTTTGTTGGATACGATTCCAGATGAGCAAAATGCTGATCCTTCGTTAATTTTGCAAGAAGCTGACGTAACCCGCCATATTGATTTATGGTTATCACAACTCAATGATAAACAACGGGTTGTATTAGAGCGTCGCTTTGGTTTAGATGGTGAAGAAGTCGCCACTTTAGAGCAAGTCGGTGAAGAAATCGGCATTACACGCGAGCGGGTGCGCCAGATTCAATTGGAAGCCCTTAAACGCTTACGCGAAATTTTAGAGCGTGAAGGTTTTTCAGGAGAAGCGTTATTACGCGACCGTTAATGTGTTAAATCTTGTCTAGGTGTTTAAATTTGTTTTATAGTGATAAAGGGTGAATCTGCATAGGATTCGCCCTTTATTTTT
>CAZKST010000296.1:0-3693 GCA_964555395.1 uncultured Thiotrichaceae bacterium
CCGAATTTCAACGGGGCGACTTCTATCATTTTAAAAACTCCTTTAAGTTTCTTAATTGGTTTTTGGATTAACTTCTAAAATACCATCTTTAAATTCTAAACTTAAACTTGTATGATTTTTTGCCATGCTTTGTGAACTGATAATTTGTCGCTGGGCATCACGCACAAGTACATAACCCCGTTGCAAAACACGTTGAGGGTCACCAATTAAAATAGTTTCCATGTAGTGTTGAATTTGTCGCCGTGCATTGCTTAGTTGCAGGTGTGCATCTTCATGTAGTTGTTGCAGCAGGTTATTCAACGTTTGTTGTTGTTGTTTCAGCAAAAATGCTGCTTGTTCTTGTATGATGCGATAGTGTTGTTGCGAATTTGTGTTAGCTTGCTGCAAGTGTTGTTTGGCTTGATAAAGAATATTTTGCCAGTGTTGTTGTGCCGTTTTAGCGTTTTGTACAATGCACGACGTAATATGTGCAATTACAAGACTGGGCGTGTGACAGCGAAAATTCGCTACTTCATCTAAAAGCGTTTGGTCGCGTTCGTGTCCGATGCCAACAATCACGGGTAAATTGGCTAAACAAATCGCTTTGCAAATGGCGTATTCATTGAGTTGATATAAATCCGCTTTCGCACCACCGCCGCGAATAATCACCAGTGCATCAAAAGCTTGTTGTTGATGAGCTTGATTAACTTGCTCAATGGCTTCACAAATTTCTGCGCTTGCCATTTTGCCTTGAAAAGTAGCATAAAAATATTGAAATTCACAGAGTTGTACGCTTTCCAGCCAAATGGTTTGGCTTTGAAAATCGCCTAATCCCGCCGCTTGTTCTGGGGCAATCACTGCAATCCGACAAAAATCTTGGGGCGTAGCTAAAGCGCGATTGCGTTGATAAATGCCTTCGTCAATCAGTTGCTGACGAATGCGTTGTATTTTGGCGGCTAATTCACCCAGTGTATAATTTGCATCAATTGATTGAATTGTCAAAGAAAAACCGTAAACAGGATGAAATTCTACGCTGATTTGCATTAAAACAGTCATGCCGTCGGTGAGTTTCATGCCTGTTTGTTGTTCAAATTGTGGCAGAATAAGCTGCGCTTGATTTTGCCATAAACAGGCTTTTGTTTTTGCAATTTCAACGCCTTGCGCGTCATGCTCTGATAGCTCAAAGTAGTAATGTGTTTTTTCGCGTATGTCCACAATTTCTGCTTTAACCCAGTAAAACGGCGCAAGATTTTGACTAAGCGCATTTTTTACAGTGAGCAATAAAGTGCTGAGCGAAATGCCTTGATTGATTTGCGGCGTTTCTGGGCTGTCAATGTGATTTACGGACGGCGGCGCGTTTAAACTTGCAAAATCAAAATCATCAGGCAGCCACCGCTCAAAATTTTCTATGTCTAAACCAATGGGTACATACCATTTTTTAACCGCGCCATTAAAACGTGCGCCTAATTTTTTAGCTTGGTCTTTTTCGGTAAAGGGACAATTTAGGAAAATTGGGAAAGTGGCTTGAGTCATAATTAAAATATTCAGGGCTAAAAAGTTGATGTAAATAAAAACAAGAACGTCAGCAGATTGACAGCTTCTGAAATTGTACACAAGCAACCGTCGCTAAATATCGTTTAAATCACAACTTTATTTTGCATTAAGTATGGTACATTTTTTGCCGAATGGTAAATTATCATTGATTCATTTAAGGATATTTTTATCATGCAAAAAATTACTTTAACCATTGACAGCAATCCTTACCATGCAACATTGGTCGGGCAATGCGTTCAATCTTTATGTGCCGTTACCCCTTTGGCAGAAAACACCATTGAAGATGTGCAATTGTGTGTAATGAAAGGCATTCAAAATGTGATTGTGCATAGTTACGAAAATCAGGCAGGGCATGAAATCGCTGTGCAAATAAATTTGGAGGTTGACCGTGTGGTGATTGATATTGAAGATAAAGGAAAAGGTTTAGAAGAGTTAATTCGGCGGTGTGATATTAATAACTTTCCAGATTTTGATCCGTTAAATTTACCTGATTTGTCAGAAAGTGAATTGGGTTTTTATTTGATTAATGCCACGATGGATACCGTTTCTTATGAACAAGAAGAAATTGGACGGGTATTGCGTTTGACTAAGTTGTTTTAAAATGTGCTCGCTATTTTAAGTTTTTCTTTTTACAACCGTACATCTTAATTAGGTAGCGTTTCTTTAATGACAAAACGTCAAAAAATTCCTGTCTTTTATTTGTCCACAGTGTTTTGATTCATTATGTTTCATAATACCTTTGTGTCAAAATAAAAGCGTTCTTAATTATAAAAAACAACTAAGAACGCTCAAATTTAAAATAAAGTTTTTATTGCAATGTTACTGAGAAAACATCGCCTTCACGCTCAATTTGTAAAGAAAAGAATCCGCGCCGTTGTCTTAAAGCTTCGGTTAATGCGTTTAAAGAATCAATTTTACGTCGATTAAAACCGATAATTTTATCGCCTTTTTGTAAGCCTACCCGTTCCGCCGCGCTGCGCCGTTCTACTTCTTTGACAATCACACCATCATCATCTACTAATTTTGCACCTTCTAAATAGCGGCTGACTTCGCTGCCTGAAATTGAAGGATTATCAGAGATTTTCACGCGAATATTGATAGGATTACCGTTACGAATCAGCGACAGTTTAACGTGGTCACCTACCCGCGCTAATCCTAAACGATTGCGTAAATCTGTCGCGCTGTGAATGGGTTGGTCATTGACTTCTAATACAACATCGCTGACTTTGATGCCTGCACGCTCAGCGGGAGAATCACGTTCAACGTTGACAATGACCGCCCCTTTTCCGTTGTTTAAATTAAAAGCTTTGGCTAAATCTGGATTTAAATCTTGCACAGCAATCCCAACCGTGCCGCGCCGCACTTCGCCATATTCCGCTAAGTGACTGATAACCTGCATTGCCATATTGGTCGGAATCGCAAAACCAATTCCGATATTGCCGCCACTCGGTGCAATAATCGCGGTATTAATGCCGATTAATTCGCCGCGCAAATTGACCAACGCGCCGCCAGAGTTACCCGGATTGATTGAAGCATCAGTTTGAATAAAATCTTCATAACCTTGAATACTTAAGCCACTGCGTCCTAATGCGCTGACAATGCCCGAAGTCACGGTTTGCCCTAAACCGAAGGGGTTGCCAATGGCTACCACAAAATCCCCCACCCGTAAACGGTCGGAATCCATTAAAGGAATTTGGGTTAAATTTTCCGTTGGGATTTTAATCAGCGCAACGTCGGTATCTTTATCTGAACCGATTAATTCGGCTTTTAATTTGCGTCCATCGCGTAAAGTCACCAGAATTTCATCTGCTTTATCAATTACATGATGGTTAGTAATCACATGCCCGCGCCGTGCGTCAATAATCACACCCGAACCTAAACTTTGTTCAGTGCGTTCACGCGGTTCGGTGGGCAAATCAAAAAAGAAACGGAAAAACGGGTCATTTAATAAAGGACTATTTGCTGTGCGGGTGCGAGTTTTAGTGGAAATATTCACCACGGCGGGCGTAATCCGCTCCAACATTGGGGCAAGGCTGGGCAATTCGCGCCCTTCTACCATGCTGGGCAATTGGGCAAAACTGGGCGTAACGCTACACGCTAATACGCCACTTAAAGTTAAAATACTCAGAAGTTTTTTAATATTCATTGTTATGCTTCCTT